>QNBE01000019.1 GCA_003645615.1 Caldifarciminota bacterium | reverse complement strand
GGCCATTTTACACCCCCGAGGTGACACCTCGGGGGTGTAAGACCCGAGGTGTAATTTTTGGTCGCTCTCCTCATTTGATCAACACTAAGGGGTAGGTCCGGTGACCGAGTTTGATGAAGTAGACGCCAGAGGGGATGTTTGGAGTCCAGGTGAAGAGCGGGGGGTGGGCGAGAGTCTTCAAAAGCCTTCGGCCCATGACATCAAAGATCTCGATCTTTGTCTTTTGGGTGAGCTTGAGTTCCAGCCTGGAGGCGGGGCTGGGGAAGAGGAGGTGGTTCTGGGGTCGCTCAGGCCCTTCAAAAACCCCGGGGTCCTCGGTCTGCCACTTGTAGTAGACATCATGACCACCACCCCGGAAGTCGTTCCAGCAGACCCGGGCTAAATTGGCCGAATCAATCGCAATCCGGGGATATTCAGCCCCAAGGGTCTCAGGCTTGAAGACAATCGACATGGTGTCAACAAGAAAGTTACCCGCCGTATCAAGCATCGCATAGCAGATTCGGCCCTCACCGACCGCAGAACCCCGGATCATCCACACCAAGTGCAACCGCTGCTTCTCATCGATGGCGATGTCACCAGGATAGGCAGCCCAGGCAGGATTGATATAGACGGTGTCGTCCCGGAGGATGTTGCCATATTTGTCTAGTTTCATGAGGAAGATGCTGTGCTTAGAGGGTAGGCATCGTGTATACATGAGATGGAGATGATCAGTTCGGTCGGTCACTATCTCAGGATATATACAGGCATCAAAATAGGTGAGTCGCTTAAGCGGAATTAAGATCTGACCCTGATCATTCACCTTGACATACCCGATGCCGGATTCACGAGCACTTCCTTTTGTGGGACTGAACGACGCCCGCATTGTGATGTGGAGATTGTAGTCAGAGTCGATCGCAATCGCCGGATAGATCGCCCAGGTGTCCGAAGGGATGGTTCGGATTGTGATGATCGAATCTCCAAGGGAGTCTAATTGGCTGTAATAAATGCCACACTCTCCATCTTCAGGCTTCTTCTGATCCCAGACGGCATGGAGCCGGTTCTTATTATCGATGACGAAGTTGGACTCACAGCAGAGATATGGTGGTCCCCCATAACCAGAGACCGCCTCATGAGGCGGGACCAGAATGGTGCCAGCAAGATCTAATTTAACATGCCAGAGACTGAAACCCGGCGATGAGCCATAATCCTCCCAGATAAAGTGGACCTTATGACTGGAATCGATCCCGACTCGGGGTCTACAGACCTTGATGTTGTCATAAGCTAAGTGGGTCGGCGGGATGAGGATGTTGCCCGCCTCATCCCGCCTTGAATAGAAGAGGACACCGGTGCCGAAGGTGACTGAGTCGTTCCAGACGAGCCAGGAGGCGTTGGTGGTGTCAATGACAATATCAGCATGCACTTGAATACCTGCGGTATCAACCTTGAGCGGAACATCATCACTCCAGCCCGGTGGGTAGAGAAGCAGTAGTAATAAAGTAATCATCATGGCTCCTGATAATAACCAGTCCTGGCCGGATCGTGATGGAAGGTGGGCCAATCTCTCTGGTTTATCTGGTTCCTCTGGTCCATTTGGTTTGTCTGGTTTGGTGGTAAGGGAATTGTTTTAACACCTCTGAGTGGAAAAACGATCATCTTTACTGCATTTTGGGTGTGAACATCCATGTCGCCAGAGGTAAAAGTAGTATTATCATTTCTACCTCCTTCCTACCCAATAGTTTATCCAGATCATCCCCAGAGGTCAAGGGAATAAGGGAGTGTCAGTCGATATCCTCAACCCGGAAGAAATTTCTAAACCCTTTGCTCAGGCCAGGATCAGGGCGATGATCCCGACCAAGAAGATGCCATCGAAGACCCCGGCCCCACCGATCGACATCACCCCTTTAGACATCTTCTCAATCCGGTTGAGGTTCAATAGATCGGCCCCGATCAGGGTTCCGAGCACGCCTGAGATGTAGGCGACCGGTGCCGGATCGCTACTGGCAAGGAGCCAGGCAAGTAGAACGGAGAAGATCGGTGGGATCAGGGCCGGCATGACAATGCCGATATTGGGGACCGGACGGGCCAGTCTTTTGGTGAGCACCACCATGACCAAGGTTGCAATCAGGGTCGGGATTAATCGGGCCCGGAAGAAGAGTAGATAAAGGGCGAGGATGGTAGGGAGGATCGCACCGCCCAGATTTATTGCCAGAATCTTCTTCTGGGCCGGTGGTCGGATGTGGCCGAAGAGGAGGGAGAAGAAGGGGGAAAGTTCCCCCTCCTCATAACCGATCTCCTCCCTGATCGGGATGTTTATGGTCGAACCGATAAGGGAGAGCCCGAAGAAGAGGATCCCAGATGCTGGTGATAGACCGAGCTTACTGAACCCGTAGGCAAGGATCTGCATCGGGATGAGCAGAAAAAGGAATGGGAAGAGCAGAATCAGAAGGAGAAAGAAGAGGATCGAGATCGGCAGAAAGAACATCTCAGTAGTGGCCTAAGGTGCCATCCCTTCTCACCTTGCGATCGATGAGAAGGAAGATGGTAATTCCGAAGCCTACCCAGACAAAACCGAAAAGGAGGAGTTTAAAGACCGCCTCCGGGATTGTAAAGAAGACCCGCTCCCCCATCAGAAAATGGCGGATCCCCAGAACCCCATAGGTGGTGGGCATAAACTTGGCGATCTCCCTCAGGAAGACCGGTAGCACCGAGAGGGGATAGGCGATCGGGGTGACGACTGAGATGATCGAATGGAGGATCTCGGAGACGATCCAGCCTTCTTTGAAGATGAGGGCCAATGCCGCCACCATCATCCCCATACCATAAAGGGCGATGAGCATCAGGCCGATCAAAAGGAGGGAGGGGAGAATTCCAGAAGTATGGAAGAAGATCCTGAAGAGGAGATGGATGACAATCACCTGGATGCCGATCATCCCACCCTGATGGAGGGTGGAATGGGTCGCCATTCCAGCAATATAGACCCACCTCGGGACCGGTGCCGCGAAGATGGTCTCGATCGTCCCATACCACTGCTCCTTACGGAGTGACCATCCCATCCCCCAGCAGGCGGTATTCAAAAATCCCATCACGATATAGCCGAGGACAACATAGGTGATGATATCGCCACTCCCGACCAGTCGGGCAAGATTGGGTGAATTTCTGCCTCCTACCAGGGCGATGCCATAGAGGACGAAAGGCAATACATAAACGATCGGTTCGATGAAACTCCTGATGAAATCGGGTAGATAGGACATCTCAATCTTCCATTCCTTAATGTTCTCGGCATTGATGGCGGTAAGATAGTGGCGGATCATCTCAGTGGTGACCGATCGTTCCGGTCTGGCGGACCTTACGCTCCAAGGTATTGAAAGTATAAAAACCGAAGAAAAGAAAGCCGATATCGAGCAGGAGGAGGGCAACCATCTCTGTGATCAGGAGATGGAAGGGTTTGTTCAAAAGCAGAATCCCCCGGATTGCGATCAGGGCGTAGGTGAGGGGTATGAAGAGGGAGACGAATTTGGTGATCGGGTTGACCTCGACCGGATATCTTATCGGTGAGAAGAGGTAGAGGATATCATCGAGAGAATGGATGATCCCCCTCGATTCTTTGATCAGGAGGGTAAGACCGGCCAGTCCGATACCAAGCCCGTAGAGGGCTAAAAGGAGGAAGGACATGATCAGAAGGATCGGCAGGATCTTGGTTAACGTGATCTTAACTCCGAAGAGGAAGATCGCAAATAAGAGCTGGGAGAGGGCAAAGAAGGTTGAGAAGATCCCTTCAGAAAGCGCTTTACCGAGGAGGATGAATCCTTTTGAGGCGGGTGAGCCGATCAGATACTCCAAGGTCCCCCAGTAGGACTCCTCCCGGAAGGCATTACCAATACCATAGAGGGCTGAAAACATATAGGTGGAGACGACCGCACCGATAATGACAAATGGGATGTACTGACCAGTTCCGGTAAGATCGGCAAAGGCCTGGGAGGATAGTGCACCAACGAAGGCCTTCCCCTGAAAGATGAATGGTATCACCCACATAATCGGGAATATGGTCCAGAAGACAAGGACTAATGGATAGGTGAGCCAGATCTTCACCGTCTTACGGAGCTCTTCATAGACGATGATCATCGGAGTTCCTCTCCAGTAAGAAAGATGAAGACATCCTCGAGGGTTGGGGTGGTGAGGCCGAAGCCGATGATCCTGCACTCCTTCCGGAGGCGCTCTAAGACGGTAGCGAGAATCCCTTCTGGATCCGGGGACTGAATCCGCAGGACAGTCCGGTTGTTATCAACGATCATGAGGACATCCTCGACTCCGGGGATGTTCCGGATCAGCGACTCATCAGGTAATCCGGCCATCTTGATCTCCAGAAGGCGTTCATGGGGGATCTTCTCCTTTAGTTCTTCCGGAGTGGCACAGGCAGCGATCTTTCCCTGACTCATAAAACCGATCCGATCGCAGAGCTCATCGGCCTCCTCCATATAGTGGGTCGTTAAGAGAATCGTCTTCTTGAGTTTCTTCTGGAGTTCCTCCTTGATAAATCTCCGGATCACCCTGGAAAATTGGGGATCGAGGCCGAGGGTCGGTTCATCGAGGAGCAGAAGCTCGGGATCATGGAGGAGGGCCCGGGCTAAAGCGACCTTCTGCCTCATTCCGGTTGATAACCTTTCCACCCGCTCGTCCCGCTTCTCAACAAGATCCATGACCTCGATCATCTCTTCAATCCTCCGCCTTGCCTTTCGACCATAAAGGCCATAGAGGGCAGCAAAATATCTGAGATTGTCGAAGACAGAGAGCTTCCAGTAGAGGGTCCTCTCCCCACCGGTGACCAGACCGATCAATCTTCTCACCTTTAGCGACTCCTTTAAGACATCGTGGCCGAAGATCCTGATCCTCCCCCCATCCGGAATGAGCAGGGTTGAAAGACACTTGATCAGTGTCGTCTTCCCAGCACCGTTGGGACCGAGCAGGCCGAAGAGCTCCCCTTTCTCAATCGTCAAACTTACTCCATCGACAGCAACCACCTTCCCCTTCTTAAAGGTCTTTCTTAAGCCCTCAACCTCGATTGCAACCATAACCAATAATTTAGTCCTTAGATGATAGTTGTCAAATCACAATCTAACCTTATTCTTAGATGAGGATGATTGCCATAATCATTATTGTCCTCTCCCACCAGGATCTCCTCCGGTACCACCACCGTGAGGTTGGTAAAGAGACCGCCCAGTACGAGTTTGATCTGAAACTGACCGATCCGGCCAATCTGTTGCAACTCAATCTTGAGGGAAGACTAAAACAGGGGAGGTTGAACCTCCTTATTACTGGTGGGGGTTATGAGATCATCAGCAATTACCAATTTGAAGGAAAACTCCAAAGAATAGGGGAGATCTTCGGCCCCTTTACCAACGATTCGATAAGGGTCAAGATTACTACCCACCAGGCAATTGGTGAGTGGAAGATTTCTCTTCAGGAGCTCTTCCGCCTACACTACCTCCTGATAATGGTTACCTCAGGAGGGTTGATGGTATTGGTTGCACTCCTCTTTATCCTCTTAGCACAAAAGTTCTCCAGGGCCCCTTTCCGATACTGGGCGATCGGAGGGGGAATCTGGTGCCTTGGAGTCTCCCTCAAGATCGTCTGCGCCCTTCTTGCCAACCGTCCTGTTCTCGCCGGGCTGGGTTCTCCCATTCTCGGCAGCCTCTATATCGGCCTCCTTACCGGAGTCTTCGAAATTGGGGTAACCTTGTTACTGGCGCTACTCTTCAGGAGTCTGGCCGAAAATAGCCGTCGGGGGCTGATGATCGGAATCGGGGCAGGGACTGTGGAGGCAGCCCTCATTGGTCTGGGATCGATTGCGACCGCTACAGTCGCCATGACTGGCAATCCTTCCGGTGATCCAGCGGTCTCCCAGGTGGCCCGTATGACAATCCTCACTCCGCTCCCCTGGCTGGTAGGGCCGATCGAAAGGATCCTGGCCATCATCTGCCATACCTCATCGAGGATGCTGGTTCTCTTTGCCGTGAGGAAACGTAGCCATCTCTACTTCTGGTTCGGCTTTCTCATCATGACCGGGATCGATGCCATCGCTGGCTACTACCATCTCACCGGTCTACTCAATCAGGTATCATTGTGGCAGATTGAGGCCCTGATCCTCCCCTTTGCCTTGATCAGTCTTCCCATTATTAGATGGCTTGATAAACACTGGGATTAATCTTCAAAAATTGCTTCGATGAATCGTTTGGGATCAAAAGGAAGGAGATCATCGACCCCTTCCCCCACCCCCAGAAATTCCACCGGTATCTTCAATCGGTGACAGATTGCAATTGCGATTCCACCCTTGGCGGTCCCATCCATCTTGGCAATAATGATGCCATTTATTCCGATCTCCTTTTGGAACTCCTCAGCCTGGACCAGACCATTCTGGCCCGTCGTGGCGTCAACTATGAGATAGGTCTTTTCGGGATCATCACCTTTTAGCTTATGGATAACCCGAACTACCTTCTTCAACTCCTCCATAAGATCGCGTCGGGAGTGGAGTCGGCCAGCGGTATCGATGAGGAGAATATCCACCCCCTTGGCCCGGGCAGAATGGTAGGCGTCGTAGACAACCGCTCCGGCATCCTGCCCTTGTTGAGAGGAGACGATCTCTACTCCAACCCGCTTTGCCCAGGTGAGGAGCTGCTCATTGGCGGCATCTCGATAGGTGTCCGCCGACGCAATAATAATTTTCTTCCCCTGGCTCTTATAATAATTGGCCAGCTTGGCCAAGGTGGTAGTTTTGCCGGTCCCATTAGCACCGATCACCATGACGATCATCGGTTTTTCTCCCCGCAGAGGTCTTATCGGTAGACCCACAATCTCGATCAGGAGATCTTTTAACCGCTCGCCACTCCCTCCCGCTTTCTTCACCAGTTCAAAGGAAAGCTCGGGACCAACATCGGCAAGAAGGAGCGCATCCAGAAGCTCTTCCCGATCCTCGGTCTTTTTTAATACCCTCCGGATTCTATTCCATAATCCGGGCAGCATCACGAAAATCTACCGCTACCACCTTGGACACCCCGGGCTCCTCCATGGTGACACCATAGAGATAGTCACCAATCCGTATTGTTAAGGGGTTATGGGTGATGATAATAATCTGAATCTTCTGAGCCAGTTCCTTTAAGAATCCACACAACCGCTGGATATTACTGTCATCAAGTGGGGCATCCACCTCATCGAGGATGAGGAATGGTGCGGGATTGACTCGATAGAAGGCAAAAAGGAGGGTAAGGGCGAGGAGGGACTGCTCGCCACCAGAAAGTTGAGAGAGACGTTTAATTCTCTTCCCCTCTAATGCGGCAACGATCTCAACTGGGGATTCTAAGGGATGATCGGGATCAACCAGACGGACCTTCCCACTACCACCCCCGAATACCGACTCGAAGACCAGACCGAATTCGAGATTGACCGCCTGGATTTTCTCGATTAAGCGGTTGATGGCATTCTGATCGCTCTCCCGGACACTCCTCTTCAACCTGATAATGGCTGCTTCAACATCCTCTTTCTGGGCGAGGAACCCTTCCAGCCGGGATTTCTCCTCCTCATATTGGGTGATACTGAGGGGGTTGACCATTCCGATCTGGGCGATCTTCTCTTCGATCTCCTCGATATCGGGAACGGAATCGTCATCAAGTATGCTATCATCACTACCCGCAACCTTCTCTTTCAACTCTCTGATCATCTCCTCCCTTTTATAGCATTCCAGCTGCAGCTGATATGCCCTTTGTTCGACATCCCTCCTCTTCTCCTCATCCTGCTCGATCATCCGACGCAGCTTCCCCCCTTCTTCCCAGGCCTCTTCTGGTATCGGCCCAATCTCGGCGATCCCGGCTTCCACCTCCACCAATCTCAACTCAATCTCATCACCTCTATCCTTACATTCCTTAAGTTTCCGAACCACAGTCTCCCGCTTCATCCGATCCGCTTCCTGGTCGATCTGAATTCGGGCATATTCTAAACGGAGCCGCTCCAGCTCGGTCTGATTGGCTTGTCGTTGTTTCCGCTTTTCGGAAATTAACTCTCGGAGTCGGCCGATCTCTTGATTTAGATCCTGAAGATTGGAAGAGCCCTTTGCTACTACACTTGAAACCTCATTACACCGCTTCTCGACCTCGACCAACTCCCGTTGCAATTTTGCAATCTGAGAAGCAATAGAATTGTGATGAGACTTCTTTATCTCCAGCTTCTTCACCAGACGGTATAGCCCATCTCGTTTCTCCTCGATCTTCTTCTGAATCGACCTCAGCTCTTTTCCCCTCTCGCCTTTCTCCCGGCCGATCCGTTCTGCTTCATGTTGGTAACGTGCCAATTGGCCGGCGAGATCATTTTGTTGCTGCTTTAGTTCTTTAAGCCTGCTCTTGATCTCAAGACGGCCGGATGTGCTGCTCCGGACCAGTTGCTTGGTAATGAAGAGACCGCTCTTGGTTGCCACTGGAGCGGTGATGCTCTTGGGGGGTGTCTTAAGGAAATCGATTCCCTCAAAGAGAAAGCCGAGGGCCTGAGGATAATCTCCATAGATTGTCTTGGTTCGCTTATGAATTAGATCTGGACTGGAGAGGATAATCCCGATCTCATCACCGGCCAATTTGATCAAATCGGCCGGATCAAGATCAACCACTACGGCATAATCCTGGACCGGGCCCAATACCGCATCAATCGCTTTCTCATAACCGGCCTTCGGTTTGATTAGCTCGTGAACCATCCCAACAAATTTTTTCTGGAATCTGCGCCGGTAATAATCCCTCTTCGACTCCCGGAGCTGAGTCCTCAGGCTCTCAATCATACCGCTGATTTCGATCTCCTCCCTTCGCACCTCCATCATCTTCTTTTCGATCGAAGCTTCCATCTCCTTCAAACGCTCATGCTCCTCAACCAGGATCTTCTCCTTCCTTCTCAGCCCATCCAATTCCATCTCCAGCCTCCCACACTCTCCCTCCAACTGAGCGATATCCTGGCCTAATCCGAGCGCCTCACCCTCCAGTCGGCCGATCTCCTTCCTCAACCTTTGGCGCATGAATTCACCGCTTCTCAGCTCAGCCAGCACATCGGATTGGTCAGTAGTGACTGCCTGACGCTGTTCGATAAGCTGTGCGAGTTTCTCATCGAGGGCTTCGATCTCTCTGTTCAACTCGGTGAGCTGTTCCCGACCGAGGTGGATCAGTTGATTTAACCTCCGCCCCAATCTTTCCTGGTCAGCCAACCGACCTTCCAGATTGGAAAGCTCACTCTCAAGTTGGGGAAGCTCATCCTTCAACCTCTCCCTCTCCTCCTCCAATCTCTCCTTTTCCCAACTCAGGGCCTTCTTACGGGCCAGCTTATCTCCATAGCTGGCAATGAGTTCCTCAACCAGATTTAGCCTCTCCTTTCTCTCCGCTATCTTACGAGTAAGCCTTACCCCCTCCTTCTTGAGAGATCGTAGTTCCCCCTTAAGTTTCTGATACTCCTTTTCAACCTCGCGCAGCCGTCGCAATGCTCCTTTCACTTCCGCCTTCGCTTTCAGTTCCTCCAGCCTTTTCCGCCTCATCACCTTATTTGCTTGTCGCTTCAGGGATCTCACATTTCTCACCATCTCCTCGATGAGGTCATTAAGTCTCCTCAGCTCTTCCTCTCCACGCTTGATCCGGCGCAGGGCCTCCTCTCTTTGCTCATAATAGCGTGCAATCCCGGCACTCTCATCAAACATCCGTTTAATATTCCCTCTTATGATCTCCTTTATCTTACCACTCTCTAAGAAGGCATAACTGAGACCCCCGATTCGGAGGGCAAGATCCTGAATATCTTTCAGTCGGCAGGGAGAACGGTTGATATAGAAATCACTTTCTTGAGATCGATAGAAACGACGGGTGATCTCGATTTCGGGCCCGAACTCGGGCAATTCCCCCTCGTTCTCCAGGATCAATTTTACTTCAGTAAATCCCGCCGAGCGCCGCTGGGATGAACCGAAGAAGATGAGGTCCTCGATCTTCTCACAGCGGAGATTTGAGGGCGACTGGTCGCCAAAGATCCAGCGGATGGCATCAAAGATGTTGGTCTTTCCCGAACCATTGGGACCAACGATGACCGTAATACCACGGTGAAAATCGAGCCTGACCTCTTCCGGAAATGACTTGAAACCGTAGATTGAGAGCCGTTTAATCCTCATCTATCGCATGGATCTTAGAGGAGAGATTATCCATGGCATGGAGAAGATAGGCCTCGGGAAAAGCTGGCTTCCGGGGTGAACCCCACTCTTCTCTTCCATGGTGAGAAAGGACCATATGGAGGAGTTTGGTGGTGATCTGGGTGGGGAAGCCTTCGATTTTAGTAATCGCATCCCGGACCATATTATGGCCGATCACAACATGGCCGAATAAATTACCAAGTTCGGTGAACTCAAATCCCCGTTCGATACGATATTCTGCTACCTTGCCGATGTCATGGACAAGACCTCCGGTAAGGAGTAGATCCCGATCAAGATTGGGAAAGACCGAACTGGCCTGGAGGAGGAGCTGGGTCACCTCAATAGTGTGATCTAATAGACCATAGAGATAATTGTGATGCTTGCTGATGGCCGCTGGTAGGATAGTAAATGGTTCATAGATTTCTGGATCGTCAAAGATTGCCGCCAGGAGGGATTTGAGCCAGTGATTGTCAACCATCGCTCTCAATTCTTGAAATCTTCGCTTCAGCTCTTCCCAGTCGGTTGGTGATTTAGGAAAAAGATCCTGAATATTCACTTCCTTAGGATCGATCCGGCTCAAGGAGCTGATAACAATCTGTCTCCGACCATTATACTCATCTACCATACCACTGGCCTTTATGAAATACTCATCACCGATGATCTCAAGAGCCAAATCGATATCATCCCAGACGACACCGGTGATCTGACCGGTTCGATCGCCGAGCTCCAAGCGGAGGAACTTAGAGCCATCCTTTTTGAAATTAACCTTTTTCTGATGAATAATAAAAATCCCCTCCACCCGATCCCCGATCTTCAAATCTTGGATAAGTTTCTCCATTATTCTAACTTGAGGATCTTCTTCTTGATCAGCTCCAGTTTTTCATGAAGGGTCTTCTCCTCCTGACGATCAATTTCGATCTTCCTCAAGATCTCCTCCCTTTCGGACTCAAGACGCCGTTTCTCTTCCTCCAACTTCTCCTTCTCTTCCTTCAATCGCTTCAGGTCCTCCATGAGTTTTGCCTCTGATGCCTTCAACTTATCGATCGACTTCACCACTGGATGCTCCCTCAACTTCTGATCCAACTCCTCTTTCTTCCGATTCAAATCAGCCAGATCATCCTCTCCGGCTTTGATCCGGCTCTCAATCTCCTCTTTCTGCGCCTTCAGCGATTCCAACTCCTCCTTCAACCTCCTCACCTTGGGACTGAATACCGCCTCCTGCTGTGCGGCCAATTCTTCAGCAACGTCCTCAGCAATCCGACCAGAAAGAGACATAGCCACCACCCCAAAGATCAACCCTCCTACCAGAGCGATAACAATTCCTGGCAATAGCTTCAACGGTAGATTCTCTTCGGGCGGAGGAGCAGCAGAGATCTTGTTGGTGATCTCGGTAATTACATAACCGTAGTTCCGATTCTGGATATTTATCGGTGCTCCATAGATTGAGTAACCCTCTTTGGCCACCGACATCGACCCTTTAGACTTAAGGGTGCCAAGATTGATATCGCCCCGATAGGGTTTACCTACGAGTGACGGATCGGATGAGGAGATCACTTTACCGGTGGAATCGAGGAAGATGATCTTACGAAAGTTGGGACTCGACCGTTTAAATCGTATGGTATATTCTCCCAGCATAGAGGCATCATTGAGGAGATAGGCATCCTCAGTGAAGCCGCTATTAGCAATCAACCGGGCAATCCCAACTCCAAAACGATTGGTTGCATCCTGGATTGGCGTGATATTGATCTTTTGGGGTGTACCAAGAAACTTGGTAATGACTGTCGCCGCAATACCGATAATAAATACCCCAATGAAGGTGACGATGAAGAATCTACCTCGATGCATCACGCCTCCTAAAATAAGATCGAAAATGACAACCGATTGCTCAAACCTAAATCGGCATAGGGAGTGATGCTGTAGCCGATGCGGAATTTCTTGATCCTTAGGGTTACCCCCAAGGAGGCTCCGGAGATAAAATCGAGCGTCGAGTTCGTCTTAATCTTCCCCAGTTTGCTGTTGTAACCAGCCAGGAGTCGGAGGTGGGGGCAGACCTCACCCCACATTCCGATAGAGAATAGAAGGGGATCTTCAAGCGGTTTCTCCAAATCTAAGTATCCACCGAATCGCGGCCGGGTGAAACCGAATCCAAACCCGAAGGTTAGAGGGAGGGGGTCTCTGGTCTCTCGATAGGGTTTAAACTCATAGCCAACCAACTTCACCACCGCACCGATAGTAAAAGGTTCTGATTGATAGATTACACCCCCATTTGCGGCAGCAGCTAAGGAAGTATAGTTGTCGATTCGCTGATAGACAAAATTTATCGCACCTCCCCCTTTTAGCTTCCCAAGGTTCAGTCCGCGGCCGAGGACGGCGTTAAGAAACTGGGCCATAAAAGTCCCAAGCTCATGGCCATCCTCATCGGTCTTCTTCATCGATCCGCTGTTGAAATACTCGACCGCGATACCATAGGGATGGTATTGATAGGAAATGAGACCGAAATAGGTACCCGCCAGATACTGCACTACTGAAGTTGAAAATATGTGCAGGCTGCAGAGAGAGAGTCCGGCTGGATTCTCAATCGTGGTGTAACCATCATCATACCTGCAGATACCAGCCCCACCCAGGGCTGCTCGTTCGGGAGGGATGTCCACCTTGAGGAAGTCGAAATTGAAGAGGAGTACGACCAGGATCATCAGCATATCCTAAGAATATATCGAATTGTTGCCATCGTCAACACCTTATTTCAGAACCGATAGGAGAGTGAGAACTTATAATTTGAGGTGGGGAAGCTATAGATGTTCTGATCGACACCGATATCGAACCGGAAGCGCTGGAGGATGATGCCCCCACCAAAGGTAACCCCTTCCCTAACCCCGGTCTTATCGATGAAGTAACCAACTCGACCAACCAGAAAGTTGAAGTAGTTCGCCTCAAGTCCAAAGCTCTTCCAGGCCTCATAAAGCTCATATCTCAGATTACCCATGAAGTCTAAGGTGTCGAAGGGAAAGAGATCGATAAGGAGTTTGGTAATATCGGTGGTGATGTTGATCTCGATAAATTCATTGGAGACCGGCTTGAGGTTAAGCCCGAGTCTGAGGTTCCGAGGAAGTGGATCCTTACTACCACTCTCGGTATAGCTGATCCCCGGTCCAAAATTCTGAAGATCTACCCCCAGGGTGAGAAAAGGGAGTAGATCATAGAGGACCCCCAGGTCGAAACACCAGGTCATCCCTCGACCGCCACGGGTGATCCCGATATTGATCAACTTCCATACCCAGTCGGGGACCAGATAAGAATAGATAAACTTACCACCAATCCCCAGTGAGAGATTATTGGCGATCGCGATACCCCATGAGAGTCCCAAGGCAATGTCGAAGGTAGTATAACGACCAAGCTCGCGACCACTCTCATCGATCACCTTCGTCTCTCCGGTATTGAGGTAGATAATCTGAAACCCGACTGTGCCACCATTCCGAATCGGCACCGCCAGACCGAAATACTCATAATACATATTCTCATGGAGACCGGGTAACCAGTTCGAATGCTGGAGAGTGGCAGTGGTGGTATCGATACGGGCCAGTCCAGCCTGATTATAATAACTGGCGGTGGGATCATTACTAATTGCCGTAAACGATCCAGCTAAGGCAGTGGGACGGGCACCGGGCCAGATCATTAGAAATACGGCACCGGGAACCTTGGTCTGGCCACCAAGACCAAGGAAGAGAAATAAGATTGTTATCCAACGGTAGATCACAAACACCTCCTACTGAGCGATGATAAATCGCTCGACAGCAACATTTTTTCTCCCCTCCGTTCCTTCAACCAGAAGGCGGACCAGATAGACCCCATTACCCAGGTCTTGATCCGGCTGCCAGCGGATAACATTAAATCCTCTCTTTAAAGGGAGATTCTTAAGAACGGCAACCCTCCGTCCGGAAACGGAATAGATTCTCAACTCGCCATAGCCGAAGCAATTGAGTGTGAAGGTAAATGATACCGGAACATTGAGCCTTCTAACCGGATTGGGATAGACGAGGAAGTCTTCGATTTTGAGTTGGTCTGAGGGTGCTTCAAAAATGGTGTAGGTCTTCTCAGTAAGATTATAGAGATTATCTATGGCACTAATAGTTAGGGTATTCGATTCCTTCTGTTTGGGAAGATCAAGGATGAAATGGAAACTCCCTTTCGTATAGGAATCGAGGTCGAAGACAAACTCCCGTCTCAAATCGACCAGTTTCTTACCATTGAGCAAAACCGCAAAACTATTCTCCCCCATCGAATACTCATCATCCAGGGCAATATTGATACCGGATGGATCCTCTACTCGTCCGGTGATGGTAGCCGGACTCTCTATTTCTGCCGAATCGAACAATTCCACCCCCCCATAGTATAGTTTTATCTCTGGACCATCGTGGTCAAGGGAGTAAGGTAAGGAATCATAAACCGGTATCGAATCTTTCATCCCGACATTCCCATCCTTGAAGATCTGGACCCTCACCACGGGATCATAGCGGGGATCGAACCTGGGGAGAGCGAAGGTGAGCGACTCCCTTGAGGCCCGACCGCGATGGATAGGAGAGCCGAGGAGCTGGAAGGTGAAGGTGCTCTCCGGGGCATTTGGTGGACGGAGGATGTGATGGTACCAGCCGGTAATCGAATCCCGTAGGTATACCAAGGCCTCATATCCCGGTAGAGCGATAATCGTCCCGGTTTTGGTCGGAAGGAGGGTATCCGGATCGATGGTGAGGGTAAGTGTCGGTCGGGAGGCAATCGATTTTGTTGCCGGATCGGTGAAGAGCTGATAGAGCCGACTGTTCCACTGGCTGGTTGAGATCTTGGCCAGATAGACCGCATCACCAATCCCATAGCCCATCCAGAGATACTTTGCAATTCTGTTACCGAAATCGAGATTGGGGCTGGTCGATGTTCCACGGGTCGCCCCGATCGTGGCAATCGCTCCACTCACTCTTAAGAGATCCTCACCGATCGATTCCCATTTGGTGTCATCGAATCTGCTGACCCCACAGGACCCGAAGTAGATTATGAAGTACTTCTTACCATTGGCAATCCGGCCAATATCCTCATACATAAAGATCTTCTCATGGGAAATCTGATGATGATTACCATGACCATAGTAGAGGGAAAGGAAACACCCCTCATTCAGATTTTCAATGAACTCGTTGGTCGCCTCGGGTCGAGTATTTCCCGATTCCTTAGGATAGATCATCGAATAGACCTTTCTGGGTTCAACCGCCTCGGGAATATACTTGAGGGCAGACTCACAGTTGGCGGCATGGGCCCATGTTCCACCCCATTCCCACCTCTCATTAGCACCATATTCATCATCGGCGAGAAGTAGAATTCGGTTCTGCCAGTCACCTTGATATCGCCCCGATTCATACTCAAAGATCTTCTTTATGATATAACGGAGCTGACCTTTCCCTTGGACCGGAAGTCTTCCAACAATCATGGCAATGCCACCATCGAAGGTGACAAACCAATCATCGTAGCACTTATTGGCATCTGGGCTGGTATAGGATAGATCGGCCTCATAGACTGGAAAATAATTGGGTGGATTGCTACGGCCGAGATAATTCTTATAATCATAACTTCCATCACCAACGAAAAGGATATAGCAGGGGATATATTTCCAGGTGAGGGTGGTATAATAGAGGAAATTTCTGATCGCGGTAGGATCGAAGCGACCAGCCGCAAAATCATTGAAAACCTCCTCCAGGGTTATCAGCCTGACCCTGAGATTCTTCCGGCGATAGTGAAGAAGAGGAAGAAGCGTGTTCTTGAAGAGCTTGGGGGTGATGATCAGAAACTCGGCCCCTTCCGCCTCCCGACGTAATTGACCACGGGGACTGAATTCGATCTTGGCCTTCAATGGCTCCTCAGTGAGTATGAGATGGCTGCGCCGATCGAAGTTGAGGCTGAATTCTATCTTCCCTTTCTTAATCTCAACATTGTAGATCATCTCGGGTTGGAGCGGATCAGTAATATCGAGTAGAAAAGGATAGTGATCCACTTCTTCTACTCGGAAATCATAAGGCCCGGGATCGATTAGGATCTCAAGTGGTTGATCCAGTGAGAGATGGCGGAGATAGACGAGATCGATGTAATCGATATAGAGAGGATATTTCGCCTCACCCGGACGAACGATCTTGAGCTTTGAGGAGTCGCCTTGGAGCACCACCGGAATCGTCAACTTCTTCAAGCTCGGACCGACAACGATTGAGTCGTCGAAGACGATCTGATTATTAATATAGATCTGAATCGGTAAAACCGTGGACGGTCCATACCAGTGGGTAATTGTAAGCTCGGCATCACCATCGGCTCCTGGATGGTAGATATAGAAGGAGTCGGCGAACAGGATCTCCCGCCATAACCACCTCAGTCCGGAGCGAGCGAGGTTATACTTATTCTCCTCAAGATGGCGAAGGGAAGGGGCATGATTCTTCCCCCGGTGCTTGGGCCTCCCATCCACGAGAACCATTCGTTTCCCTCTAACTCCACCCCAATCGATCCAGTAGCAGTTAGTATCGGTATAGGGATTGAGATTAAAATGGAGACTCTCATCGGTAACGGTATACCAGTTCGCTGACCTTCCATAGAAGATCAGATAGTCGTCTTCATCGAAATGACCATCATCTTCGCCCTTAAAGTAGATCGGCACTTCAACCAGGGTATCGGCAAACTCGACCGGAAGGGAGCGGGGTAGGGTGTGAAATGAGGAGGTATAGATCTTGACCGTTCTGGGATCGATCACATTGGGATTGATTCCCGCCTTTTGGAAATCTTCATAATCGATCTTATAGATAGCATTTGTTGGGATCTTGATCCTATACCATAGCTGAGGTGAAGAGTTTAGGGGTAAGGGATCGAATCGCCAATTCCGGCATTCGGGATAATTGAGAATAATCTCCTTCAGAATCGGCTCGAACCGCTCTCCCCGTTGGGGGCGGGAGATGCCCCTCTTTTCAAACCTGATGATAAGCCGAAGGGAGTGGGCAATCGCAAGCCTCTTCTTAACCGGATTGTATCTTTGTGGTGCCAGTTTCACCCTGACCACCCTCAGATCGCGAAACCGATAGGGTCCCTCGACCGATACCGGCTCAGGATAGTAGCGATTCTCTTTTTCGACCTCCAGTTTCCGCCTACCAGAAAAATCCATTATCTCTACCGGTCCAATCTCGACCCCATCGACATAAGAGGAGGGTCCCGATTCATAGTGCCATTCGATCTTACCTTCCTGGGGGACACCAACCAGAAATGAGATCGTCTTGAGTGAAGGGTAGCCGGGAGGCTCATCGTAGATCCAGTTTTCTTCCCTTCCCGCTTGGAGGAGTTGGTCCAGATTATACTCTATCTCGATCCCGGTCGCGGTCTGATGATAACTGAGCATGGTAAAGATAAGACTGAGAATCAACTTTTCACTCTCAACGATTGGAGACCGAAGTAGAAGAATCCGAAGGAGTAGGTGAAGAGGAAGGGCAGGATGAAGAGCTGAAGCTTCACCAGGGCGAACATCCCGCTGTAGAGGAGATAGACCCCGAAGAGGAGCTCCAAGAAGGGAAGGGGATTAAATTTGGAAGGGATACTATTAATTTTCGGTCGGGCATCACCGAATTTTGGGGTCCGATGGAACTCCCCCCCTTTGCGTAGAAGACCCTCAATCACCGAAACAGTAATGTTTAAGCTCATCCCCATGCAGTTGGCAATAATATGGGGGATGAATCGGATCCGACGTCTCCAGTCGGGATAGATCTCCCGCTGGCTGATCGCATAATAGAGAGGATAGGCGAAGGCACCAATCGATAGAAGGGAAAGGATTAGAAAATAGGAGCGGGGCAGGATGTTATTGATCTTGAAATAGATGATGGGAAATGAAAAGACGGCGATGCCAAGCAGGGCTGGGTAGACAAAATGGGCCGAGAGCTGGATGAAGGCCTCAAATTTCTTAAAAAGTGATAGGTGTGATCTGAGAATCTTTGGGAGGAGTTTGATCCCGGTCTGGATCGTTCCCCGGGCCCAGCGTGACTGCTGGGTTCGGAAGCTCTCCACGGTGAAGGGGATCTCACCGGGGACAACAACATCGTCTCGATAGACGATCTTCCATCCTCTGAGTTGAGCCCGCATTGAGAGATCGAGGTCCTCGGTGAGGGTATCGGTGTGCCAGCCGCCGCTATCCTCAATCGCCTCCTTCCGCCAGATCCCGCCGGTGCCATTAAAGGTAATGAAGAGATCATTCTCGGCCCTGGTCCGCTGTTCCAAAATGAAATGGCCATCGAGGGCGATAGCCTGGGCCAGAGTGAACCAGGAGACCCGATCATTGATGTGGCCCCAGCGGGCCTGAACCGCACCCACCTTGGGATTCTGAAATTCACCGATGAGTCGAATGAGAAAATCTCGTGGTGGGAGGAAGTCGGCATCAAAGATGGCAAGAAACTCCCCTCTGGCTCTTCTCAGGCCATTCTGGAGGGCACCAGCCTTGAACCCGTGCCGGGTGGTTCTCCGGATGACCTTGATATCATACCCTCGCTTCCGATATTCTGCCACCAGCTGGTCGACGATCGATCCGGTCTCATCGGTAGAGTCATCAAGGATCTGGATCTCCAGGAGATCTCGGGGGTAGTTGAGCTGACAGACCCTTCTGATCAATCTCTGGACTACATACCGTTCATTATAGATCGGAAGCTGGACAGTAACCGATGGTAGATCAAATCCACTTTTTGGGGGGGTCCGCCTCTTCCGCCTCACATTGAGGAAGATCATGATGTAGGCATGGGTGGTATATAAGGTGAGGAAGATGAGAAAGATGAGATAGGCACACGCGATCAGATTACTTATCCCCCACCTCCTCGATCCTGAACTCGGGCAGGTCTGGTGTGGTAGCAACTCCTACCGCCATTTCGGCCTTCTGGAAATCGGACAGCATCAAAAACTGAATTTTATTCAGATCGACTTCATTGTCAAAGTATTTCGTAGCTAAAAGCTGATCATCAAGGAAAAGTCCGATATGGCCCTTTATGGTAATCGTCCGGGATAGACCGAGTTCGATCCGTGGTCGAGAAAGGGGATCGAATCCGATCCGTCCATCGTGGATCAGCTCCTTTCCTCCCAGGAGGCTATCCTTCATGAACCGATCGTGCTCCCAGTGGCCTCGGATGAGTTCCAGTCGACCAGGTCGGAGCAGCGATCTCAACCTTTCTGCGGTGATCGGACTCTCAACCCGAAGATCGATCTCACCCAGTCGGTATTCGATCCGGAATTTGAGTCCGAAGCATTTAAGCCTCTTCCTCAGCCGGCCGACCAGATCCGGGGTTGCTGGAGAGAGCCGAAACCTCCGGCTGATATGAATCGGGGGGCTCAACCACCGTTTCCGGTTGAAACCTTTAAACTCCACCATCCAGACGACAACACCGTCTTCACCAACTACTGAGATTCGCTTGGGAAGGAGGCGATCCGGATCTACCTCAAGCCAACCAGAGAATTTCTCCTTTCCCATCGGGTCCAAATAGAAAAGATTGGGTTTGAAGCGATACTTTTCCCCTTCGAGACGGAACTTTCCGAAGGAGACGACCTTTTTGATCCGGGCCTCAATCGTCTCCTCCTTATCGAGGATACTCCGATGCCACTCCTCTCCCATCCGTTCGTATTTCTCTTTACCGATAGCGACGATCTCAAACCGACCCTTCTCTCCACCATAATCCCACTCCCCTTCGGCCTGCCAGCCATAGCCGGGGATATAGACCCCATCCTCATAACCCTCAATCACCGGTGGACGATTGTGATTGATCTCGTGGTGATAGGTGAAAGAACGCTGGCGCCAGAGGTTCTCAATCGCAAACTCTGCCCACTTCTCCCGGGGAGGTCTCTTCACCGTCTCCGGGATACAGCCGAGACCGAGGAGACTAAAAATCAGGACCCAGCGCAAGATTGATATGGAGTGATCCTACCCCCTTCAGATCGGTGGGCCAGCCGAAGTCGAGACCGATTATAAGGAAGAGGATTCTGGCCCGGAAGCCGAAACCGAAATCGAGCTTGACATCGTCGAGCACTGGCCAGCCATCCTCGAAATGGTGGGTCTTTATCTTCTTATCCTGCCAGATAAAGGCATTATCCAAGAAGAGGACACCGCCGATATTACGGAATTCCAGCGGCAGAGGGAAGGCAAGCTTCAGATGGTCGAGGAATGGGACCCTCAATTCCAGATTATTTATGATGAACTGATCCGAGGTGAACTGGTAGAATCCATAGCCCCGGAGTGAACCCGGCCCGCCAAAGGAGAAGTATTCCAGATCCCTGCCCTGACTCCTCACCATCTGGGTCCGGAAGGCGAGACAGCTCCTCGGGGCGAGTTTGAAATAGCGCCGGTAGTCGAAGATACCGGTCTGGAATTCCAGGTCGCTAAAATACTTCACCGGCACCGTGGCATAGAGTTCAAGTCGAGTTCGGGTTCCGGAATTGGGTGCAAACATCCCCCAGCTGGCATCATCATAGACAAAGGCGAGATCGGGATAGAAGACCTGATACCTGTAGTGGAGCGGATGGCTCGACTTGATATAATAGGGGAAGAAATCCTCATGCCACTCCTCATCGGTGAAGATCTTCACCAAGTAGAGATCACTCCGGAAGAATCGGGTATGAGGATAGCTGAAGACGGTGGCGATACCCCGATCCCGCTTGATGATCAGGTCATCCCGATACCGGTAGTAATTGACCAGCTGGAAGAGGGCACCGCCAAAATCGACCCTTTTGGCCAGATACCAGTAATTGAAGGTGAAGTTGGAGAGGCTGATCGAGCCGGAGAGATCGGTTCCAATATAGATCCGGTGGTTACCAAGGATATCGGAGATGACGAAGTTGGTGAGACCGGAAAGTCCCAAGACATTGGAATAGAAGATCGAACCGTAGACATAATCGATCGTGAAATGGGGGCGGTAGCGACTGACCTGATCATAATCAAGCCCCTCAAACTCATAGGAAACTTCCTCTCTTTCCTGCCCAACCGAATCGATCCGCTCCATCCGGTTGAGCGGATTCTTGACGACCACGAGATCAAAGCCATAGCCGTTGAGATGGCTGAAGGTGAGCCGACGGCCATCAGAGGAGACCGAAGGGAAATACCCACCGGTCAGAAGATCGAGCCGGTGGGTAACCCGGCCCTCGCTCAGATCGTAATAGTAGATGTCCAGGGTCGAATCATAATCGCTCACAAAATAGATACCATTATGGGTGGGGTCATAAGCGGGAGACTGGAGGATCCCGGATCGTCCGGTCAGCCTGGTGATCCCGTGAGTATAGATAAAGAGGGCATAGGCACCGGGCTGGTAGCTACCGCTATCCGGCCGGTCGGAGACGAAGACCAGACCGGAGTCGGTATCGATCGGACTCTCGTCATCGTAGATGTCATCGGTAATACGCCTGAGCTCTTCCGATCCCAGTTCAAAATAGTAGATATCCGAATAGCCATCCTTAAGACCGGTAAAATAGATCCCTCCACCATCCCGAGACCAGCAAGGGGAGTAGACCCCCTGGAGATCCGGCTCGATCTTCCTCAGGATCCGACCGGATTCAAACTCGATGATATAGATGACATCATGGCCCTTGGCCCGGGCGGCAAAGGCGATCCTCTTCCCATCCGGTGACCAGGAGAGGCCGGGCTTTAGGAGGTGGAGCGATTCGAAATAGGGTGAACGTTCACCACTCACCAGCTTCTTGACCGTCACCCCATCGATTGCCGAGATGACGATGAGATGGGATGCGCCACCCCGATCGCTGAGATAGGCGATATAATCCCCATTCGGGGAGATGCTGGTTGAGGTATTATAGTGGGAGCGGTCCCGGTTATGGTCGAGGATCCTCCGGAGATTCTCCCGGATCTCTTTCTTCTTCGCAATATCGGGCCAGTAGCGGAGCTTCAAATCCTCATGCCACTCCCGTTCCAGTTCATCAAATCCGATATTGAAGGTTGCCTTTGCTGCCGCTTCGATCGACCTTTTCAGTTTGAGCCGGTGGATGAACTTCCCGATCGACTCCCGGCCGTATCTCCGATCGATGAACTCATAAAAGGACTGCCCCTCCTTGTAGATAATATAGCCACCATAATAGCCGAGCTCGGAAAGGGGGATCAGTTTTTCTGAGAGCATGAGATCCTTTAAATAGATGTCCGCCTCCGTATCCCAGCCGACCGAGAGATACTCCGCCATCCCTTCAATTATCCAGAGGGGTATCGTCTGGAAGATCTCGGTGGAGAGGATCGATGAGACCGAGGTCCGGCGGAAGATCTGGAACTGGAAGACATGGACCAGCTCATGTCTGAGGACATGCCGGAACTCCCGATAGGAGCCGGTAAAGGGAACGACCACCCGGTTTTTGAACATCTCGGTAAAACCACCGACCGACTCCTCGATGAGCTCGAGAGTAACATTGGTCTGGGCGAACTCATTGGGTGAGGCGTAGATGATGACCGGGATCTTGAAGTCGACCTGGACATTGAGAAGGGCGGCATACTCCTCATAGGCCTCCTCTAAGGTCATCTCAGCGAAGTCGGCCAAGGGCTCCTCACCCGGATAGAAATAGATCTCAAAGTGTTCGCCCTTCAGGATTGAGAAATCAAAGTCCCGATACTGGATCTTGTTCTGGCCGAAATACTGGCTGAAGAGGAAGAGGAGTATGATCACCCGATCTTGAATCCTCCGTGTTTCTTGACATGGGGAAGCAGCCCCCCGTCCTTTAAGATCTGGATCATCACCGGAGGCAGCGGATTGGCCTTCAGTTCAATCCCTTTGGTCAGATCCTTGACCAGACCGGTCTCGAGATCGACCTCGAGCTCATCGCCATCCTCGATCGGATCGGTATCGCAGATCAGGACCGGTAGTCCAACATTGATCGCATTCCGATAGAAGATCCGGGCAAAGGATTTGGCCAGGACCGCAGCAACACCGGCCAGTTTGATGATGGTGGGGGCATGCTCACGGGAGGAACCAAGACCAAAATTCTGTCCCCCGACCACAAAATCCCCCTCCTTTACCTTCTTGGGAAAATCGGGATCGGCATCCTCTAAGACATGCTTGGCCAGCTCCGGGAGATTTGATCTCAGATGGAAATACCGACCCGGACAGATGAGATCGGTCGATATCGAATCACCAAATTTGTGGGCCCTTCCTCTCATAAGACCTCCCTGGGATCGGCGATATGTCCGACAGTAGCAGAGTAGGCCGCAGTGGCCGGTGAGGCGAGATAGATCTCACCCTCGGGGTTACCCATCCTCCCTTTGAAGTTCCGGTTCTGGGTGGAGAGGCACCGTTCGCCATCCGCAAGGACCCCCTCATGGACACCAACACAGGGGCCACATCCCGGACCCATGATTGAGGCCCCGGCTTCAACTAAGATCTCAAGGATACCCTCCCTCAGGGCATCGAGATAGACCCGGCGTGACGCGGGACAGACGATAAGTCGGACATCGGGATGGCGCCTTTTCCCCTTCAGGATCCGGGCCGCAACCCTCAGATCCTCCAGTCGACCATTGGTGCAGGTCCCGATATAGACCTGGTCAATTCTGATATCGGTCAGTTCCTTTGCCTTCCTGACATTATCAACCGTATGGGGGCAGGAGACGACCGGTTCCAAGTTCGAGGCATCGATCTCGATCACCCGCTCATACTCGGCATCCGGATCCGGGGCTAAGGGCTGGTAATCGTTCTCCCGACCCATCCGCTTGAGATACTCCTGGGTGATCCCATCAGCAGGGCAGAGCCCGGTCTTGGCCCCGGCCTCAACCGCCATATTGGCCAGGACAAACCGTTCGGACATCGACATGTTCTCGATCGCCTCACCACCAAACTCCAAGGCCCTGTAGGTGGCGCCATCCGCAGTGATCATCCCGATCAGATGGATGATGAGATCCTTGGAGAAGACCCCCTTGGGGAATCTTCCGGTCACATTGATCCGGAAGGTCTCCGGCACCCGGAACCAGTTCTCACCGAGGGCCATCCCGATTGCAACATCGGTTGAGCCCATCCCGGTGGCGAATGCTGCCAAGGCGCCCGAGGTGCAGGAATGGGAGTCGGCCCCGATCAGGATATCACCTGGTTTGGCATAATCCTCAACCAGCCGCTGGTGGATGACCCCATCGCCAACCTCGGAGAGGATGCAACCGGTCTTTCTGCAGAACTCCCTTAGGAGCTTATGATCATTGGAGAGCTCCTTTCGTGGCGAAGGGGCGGCATGGTCAATGAAGAAGATCGAACGCTTCGGATTGGCCACCCCCCGGCCTAAGGCCTCGATCTGGCGGACCGAAAGGGGGCCAGTTCCATCCTGGCAGGCGCAGATATCGATCGGCGCGATGACGAACTCACCCGCCTTGACATCACGATTCAGTTTGAGAGAAAAGATCTTCTCGGCAAGGGTTTTGCCCACGACACCTCCTTCCCTGCAATTCTACATAGATACCCGCACCCGTCAATCACTTTAAATTATGACTCCTCTCCACCTTCTTATCTTGAAATTAAGCGGATTTTATCAATAAGATAAGACAACGGTAGGGATTTAATATGGAGGTGTGATGCGTTGTTATTCTCGAATTCAAGCCAGCGAAAGGAATTTGCGTCAATTTTCTCTTTCGGGCAATCTTCATATTGCGATGGACTGGACCAAATTGAGAGGCCATTTCTTTTCGGAAGCGTGTGGTGCCGATCATCTGGCTTACGACTGATTTTCAGGATGAGGCCAGTCGTAATCAGCGGGAGGAATTGGCATTGGTCGGCTCATAGCGCTTCTGTCCTGGCGGATCGGGGTTTTGGTCAAATCAGTTTATTTTGGCGGTTATTGAAGAGTCGGATGGGCTTCGTGTGCGGTTGAGCAGTAGTGATCGGGTGGAGCGGGTGTTATTGGTTTATGAGGTGCGGCGGTGATTGTCTGGGAGGAAGCATGAAAAAAGTGGAGAGGAGTCAGGCAAGGCGAATCTTGACGGCAACCTCTGAGGGGTTATCATTCCATGATGGTCTCTTATAAGGGAAAGGGGGGGTGATGATAAAATCGATCTCCTTAATATTGCTCTTATTTTCCATCTCTTTAAGCCAGGGTCCGGACACCCTCTGGACCAGGACTTATGGCGGCGATAAGGATG
>QNBE01000018.1 GCA_003645615.1 Caldifarciminota bacterium | reverse complement strand
GGCAACATCCTCCGGGACGACACCGTCTATATCAATCCTGCCTGGGCTGCCTATCCTGGTGACATCGCCATCGATGAGAAGCAACGGTTGCACTTGGTGTGGATGATCCGGGGTTCCACGGTGGGAGCGGGTCGGATCTGTTATGCGATGCTCGACACCGCAGGAAACTTCTTAGTGGATACGATGTCAATTGTCTTCAAGCCAGAGACTCTCGGTGCTGAATATCCCCGGATTGCGATTGACTCGGCCAATTTAGCCCGTGTCTGCTGGAACGACTTCCGGGGCGGTGGTCATGATGTCTACTACAAGTGGCAGCTCTGGGATCCGGAGGTGTCGGGAGGATCCAATCAATCACAGACTCAATTTATCTTTCCCAGTCCGGCCTCAAGGCTGGAGCTTAAGCTCAGCGAGGAGACAAAGATTGAGATCTTTGATGTCATGGGTCGAAAGCTCATAAACACCACTGCTCATCCTCCCCTCTTCATCTGGTCACCTCCCATCCCCTCTGGCGTCTACTTCATCAAGCTCGACCACCAGATCTGTCCTTTTATCCTGATAAGATGACACCTCGGGGATGTGCTCTCCTATCCCAGAATCAAGAGAAGCAGGCCGATTGAGAGGAAGAGGAGGAAGGTGAGGAGTTTGGTCAGGGATAGTTTTGCCCTGAGATAGCCACCGACCTGTTCTGAAGTGAAGATTGTAGCAGCAAAGCCGATGAGAAAGAGCGGAATCAGAAAAGCGATGTTGTAGATGAGAAGAGCGAGGACGGCAATCTCCCTCAATGAGGTTGAGGCCATCAGGGTGATGGTGGGAAGATAGATCTGGCCGGTGCAGGCAAACTCTAAGATCGAAACGATCAGTCCGGTAATGATTCCACTCACCCAGAGGTAACCGGTCTTTCTGATCTCAAAGTGGATCATCCGGGTTAAGAAATCGGGCAGCTTCAATCTCATCTCCCTTTCCCGTCTTCTCCTTGCGAGCAGATAATCGTAGAAACTCAATCCCGCGAGAATGAAGGCAAAGGCAGCAAAACCACGGCTGAAGATGAGCCTCAGGGTCGGATTTCCCATGAGTGGTGAGAGAAGGTGGAAGGCGCCCAGGCCGATCGAGAAATAGGAGATGAATATCCCGATGGCAAAGGCGATTGTCAGTTTGATGATATTAGACCGCCTCCGACCGAGATAGGCGAGATAGGCGATGAAGAAGATGAGGGTGGTGAATGCACAGGGGTTGATCCCGTCGATGAGACCGGCCAGGATGATGGGAAGGATGCTCATCCTGCGAAACCTTCCCATGATCCGCTCCTTTGCCCTTTTCCGATATTGATCCGGGATCCTTCTGAGGAGGACAGTATCATCCGGATTTGCTTCAATCAGCTGTTTCAACCGCTGATATCTTATCTCCTCTTTAATCAGATAGGTTGAATCGAGATAGATGGTCGGGGTGGTAAGCCTTTTATCCTCCGGAACCCCTAAGTATTCACCAAGGGCCTCACCAATGATCTTGACCGAGTCGAGTCGGAGATCGAGCTGGATGATCCTTAATCCGGGATATTCTTTCTTTATAGCCGAGAGGAGTGCACCAACCTTCTCACAGGCCCGGCAGCCGCTCTGGGTGAAGAAGACAATCTCGGTTTTGGGTGCGGGGTGGATTAGACCGGGCAACTTTCTTAGGATCTCATCATTGCCGTAGAGACCGCGTCCTTTGAAGAAGACGATCGGGATCTTCTCCCCCGAGGTCTGATATTTCTGCTCAAACTCCTCCAAGAGCTGGTAGTTCTCGGGTTCGGTAATATCATAGATGAAGACTCTGGCCTTCTTCTCCCTTTCGATATCCTCGATAATCCCGTAGAGGATATCATAGCAGTGGCCACATTCCGAGGAGTAGAAGAAATAGAGCTTGGGAAGGAGGAAGAGGAGGAGGATCATCATGCATCAACCTTAAACTATTTTATCAATCTTGATTGTGCTGACAATAGTTTCCCGCCCGCCTTGCGGCGGGCGGGCTTGTTGTGGGATTGGTGAGGGGATAAGAGGGATTAAGTGGATGTCTGTGACTTCTTAATTGCCTTCCAAATTAAATCGGAAATATTACGCACCTGGATCTCTCCCTTTGATGCCTTCTTCAAGACCTGTTCACAGGTGGGGCACGGGGTCACCAGGAGGTCGGCCCCGGTCGCCTTGGCCTGTTCGATCCTCCGAGCTGCGATCCGGTCGGAGAGCTTTTCATCGGTGCTCAGGATTCCTCCCCCGCCGCCGCAGCAATGGGAGGTCTTCCGGTTATTTTCCATCTCGACGACCTCGACCCCGATCCTCTTCAGGATCTCCCTCGGCTCCTCGGTGATATGCATAACCCGGGAAAGATCGCAGGGATCGTGATAGGTGGCGGTGATGCCGAGATCAACCTCGGGGACCCTGTCGACCAGGACCTGGGTGATATGCTTGACCTTTTTCCCGTATCCTTCATGGAGATAGGCCATACAGGTGGGGCAGAGGGTGATGATTTCCTCCTCCGGGAACAACTTGAGGAATCTCTCCTTATGGACCTCGAGATCCTTTCTAAAGCCGAGTGCATAGAAGGGAAAGCCGCAGCAGATTTCCTCCTTGACCTTCGGCTTAAGCCCGAGTTTCTCCAGGATTCGGAGGTAGAGCTTGGTCTGATTCGGCCTGGCCAGGAATTGACAGCCGATGAACACCAGGACCTCCCCTTCCCTTTTCGGGGCCCTGGCCTCAGGATCGCCGAAGATATTGCCGCTCTTTTTCACATTCTCGATCATATGCTTGTGGGAGTCGTAGGCGAAACCCCAGTCGGCAAGATCCGCCCTTGCCGCGGCGAGGATTTCGGGAACCGAGACGTTTGCGGAACAACGCTCGACGCAGTCACGGCAGAAGGTGCACTGGTAGATCTTTTCGGCGATGTATTTGGACGGTTCCAGTTCCCCGGTGAGTAGACCATAAGAGAGGACCGTCTTACCCCTTGCGGTATCGGCCTCCCAACCCAGAACCTTGTAGACCGGACAGCCTTCAAAGCAGTAGGCGCACCTGATACAGATGTTCAGCTCATTCAGCCATTCCTTGAGATAGTTTACCTTCATCATCTTCCTCCTACCGGGTACCTCAATCTGGTGGCGGTCACCCAGTCATCCGGCGCGTCCATCAACTTATGTGGATTGAGGATATTATTGGGATCCAACGCCTTCTTGATCGCCCTCATTATTTCAAGCGAATCCTTCCGCTCCTTTTTCCAGAATGGTGCCTTTGAGATCGCGATGCCGTGTTCCGCCGAGGTTGTCCCCCCGATCTCACGGACATAATCGTAGATCTCTGCAACCGCCCTGCGGGCATCCTCCCACTGTTCTTTCTTGGTCGGATCCATCAGGATCTTGGTATGCATCACCCCTGAACCGCAGTGGCCGTAGGCGGTCATAATAACATTGTTCCGCTTGGCGACCTCGTGGATCTTCTTAGCCATATCCGCCATCCGCGAGTTGGGAACCGCCATGTCATCAGCCAGCGATGTGCATGACAAACCCTCTTTATATCTTGAGAGTGCGGCGAACAGTTTCTTCCTTCCGGCGTAGATCCTGGCCCGCTCCTTGGCATCGTAGCTGTATTTTATCCCGAACCCGTTATGCCGCTCACAGATCTCTTTGATCCGGTTGATCTCGTAATCAACCGCCTCTTTCACCATCCCGTCTGCCTCGAAGATCACGATCGCCTCGACATCGGGAAGACCGAGATTCAGCGCTTTGTTCACCGCGGTGATCGCAACATCGTCCATCAGCTCAAGCATCGAAGGTGATGCCCCACTCGAGATCACGTCTGATATCGCCTCCCCGGCCTCCTCCAGTTTGTTGAAACTGGCGATACCGAGGCATCGGTATTTCGGCAGCGGGACGATCTTCAAGGTCGCCTCAACGATCACGGCAAGGGTACCCTCTGATCCGACGATAAGCCTCTCTATCTGATAACCCGAGGCCTCGACCCTGGTATTCGATCCCAGGTTCACAAGATCTCCATTCGCCATGACAACCTTCATTCCGAGCACCGAATCCCTGGTCGCCCCATATTTCACCGACCTGATTCCTGAGGCGTTATTCGCGATCTCCCCCCCGATCGTCGCAATCCTGCTTGATGCCGGGGCGGGGGGATAGAAGAAACCGAAGGGCTTCAAGGCCCGGTTCAGATCATCATCCACCACGCCCGCCTCAACCCTGCATAGGATATCCTGCGGTCTGATCTCCAGGATCCGGTTCATCCGTTTCATATCGAGGATTATACCGCCGTCAATCGGCACCGTGTGGCCGGACATCCCGGAACCGGCACCCCGTGGGATGACCGGAATCAGTTCTTCGTTCGCATACCTGAGGATATCCTGGACTTCGCTTATCTTCTTCGGCTGGACCACAACCCATGGGGTCGCTACATGGACCGAAGCATCTGAGCCGTAGATGTAAAGATCGGCGGCGTTGTTCCTAATATTATCCTCGCCGACGATATCCTTCAATCTGTCAAGATCGATCTTCATTGCTCCTCCACGATCGGGACGGTGATGGAACCGTCCATAAGGACGATGATATCATCACCCTTCCTCTTGATTGCCTCATCCAGTGCCTTCGGGATCGAATCGAAGGGGGTGATGAAGACCTTCTTAAGATCCTCGGGGTTAAGATCGGTAACCGCCCACATCTCTGCCCAGGTTGCGATCTCGGCCATCTTGGCCGCCTTATGATAGCCGAGTTTAAACCCCTCTTTGATCCGATCCAGTGCCCCCTGGGGCGTTTCCGAACCTGAGAGGAGCTCGAAGAAGGTCGGCTCTCCAATTCCGGTCCGACACTTTGAGACCAGGATCATGATTCCGCCCTCTTTGAGGGCGAGCTTGGCGTTGTCCAAGGCCTTCTGGGACTGGTAGAGATCGACATCCATCGGATAGGGGGCGACGGTTACCACAATATCAGCCTTCTCTCCCACTTCGACACAGAAGACCTCCTTGGCCTTATCGATCGCTGCATAGAATGAGTCGTGGATATGGCCGGCGGTGATCCCGTAGATGCGACGCTTTCCATCGAGAACGGTCTGGATCGAAAAGATCGGCTTGTCCTCGATCGTCTTTAAGGCATCGATCATATCCTCATGGACCGGATTACCCTCAAGGGCCAGGGCCTTTGCTTCCGGCTTTAAGGCGTGGAAGTGGTTCTGGGAGATGGTCTTATAGGATGCGATACCCGGAAGGAACGATTTCCTCCCGCCGGTGAAGCCACCGAAATAGTGGGGTTCGACCGATCCGATGATTATGATCCGGTCGGCCTCGACCCCGAGCCGGTTCACCTCCATCTCGGTCCCGGCCTGGGATCTTCCGATCCCAACCATCTCCTCACTCTTCCGGCTGTCGTGGATGTGGATGTGGGGCCGGAACTCTTCGAGATGGGAGCCGAAGATGAACTGGAGCTCCTCCTCGGTTGGGGCCCGATGGACACCGGTGGCAATAATAAACTTATACTTCTTCAGTCCTTTGATCACCGGATAGAGCTCGGCAAGGATCTTGGCGGTTGGGGTTGGTCTGGTCCCATCATTGACGATGAAGAGAGGGTTTTTTGCCCCGCTGATAAAGTCGGCAAATACCTTAGAATTGATCGGATTGGCTAACGCCTCTTTCAGGATCTTCGACTCATCCTGGGGTGCCACCTCATTGGGATGGATCACCCTCGCCCTTTCCGGGAATTCGACCGGGATCTTCTCCTTACCGTAAGGGATCTCCACTCTCATGACTTAGCCCTGTTTCTTCTTCTCGGCATCCTCGATCTCCTGCTTGAGCCAGGGTTCGACCGTCTCACCATGGTAGAGGTTCTTCAACTCCTCCTCAAGATTCGAGGGCTTAAGCTTCATGATCCAGCCCTCACCATAAGGGTCCTGATTGAGGATGGTGCAGTCATCCTCCAGTTTTTCATTCACCGCAATGATGACTCCGGAGAGGGGGGAGACGAACTTTCCAACCCACTTCGATGACTGGAGCTTACCACAGGTCTCACCCTGACTCACCTCATCGTCTTCCATCGGCAGGTCGATATAGGTCGTCTCACCAGCCAGCTTGTAGTAGAACTCATTCATCCCGACCGTAACCGTCCCATCCTCATTGACCCTTGCCCAGGAGTGCTCCTTATGATAGTAGAGCTCATCGGGCATATTATAGCCTAAGATGTTGGCCATCAGTCCCTCCTATAGACCTTAAGGATTTTGCCCTCCTTCGATCTGATGGTGACGATGAGTGGGGTCTGACCGATCGCATGGGTGGCACAGGCGAGGCAGGGGTCATAGGCCCGGAAGGCCATCTCGACCATATTGAGGATCCCATCATCGATCTTACCTTCCTTGATTACCCCTTTCGCCGCCCGTTCCACCGACATACAGATTGCCGCCGAGTTGTTGAGAGTGGCGACAATCAGGTTGACCGCTTTGATCCGACCCCGCTCATCGGTCTGGTAGTGGTGGTAGAGGGTTCCTCTTGGTGCCTCGATCACACCGATCCCTTCAACCGGGGTCTCAGTCGGTAGATTTCTGATCTCACTTCCGGTGATCTCCGGGTCGGTAATCAGCTCCACCATCCGCTCGGCCGCAAACAGCGCCTCGATGATCCGGGCCCAGTGGAAGGCGAGGGTATGGTGGACCGGTTTGCCTCCTAAGGTATCGAACATCCGCTCATACTCAGCCTGGGCGAGTGGGGTGGCCATACCATCGGCGGCATTGAGCCGGGCCAAGGGGGCAACCCGGTAGATGCCGGAGTCCTTACCATCGACAAACCCTTTCCAGCCGACCTTCTTCAGGAAAGGGAACTTGATATAGGACCAGGGTTCAACATGCTCGCCGATATGATCCTGGTACTCATGGACATCGAACTTACAGAACTCCTCACCATCGGGATCAACAACCCGGATCATCCCATCATAGAAGTTGACCTTGTTCTTCTCATCGACCAGACCCATATAATAGGTCTTGTGGTAATAGACATCACCGGTGATGATGTCCACATAGGTCTTGTTCTTCAGGACGATGTCTTCAAAGGCCTGGATGGTGAACTTGGCAAACTCTAAGGCCTCCCGTGCTACGGCTTCGAACTCCGACCGCTTCTCCTTCTCGATCGGTTTTGAAACCCCACCGGGAAGACCGCAGACCGGATGGATCACCCGACCACCGATATAGGAGATGATATCCCTCACCTTCTTCCGGATATCGATCAGTCGACCACCGATCTCCAGCCCAACCTTGGCGATAACCCCCAGGACATTCCGTTCTGCCTTGGGCGCATCCGGGCCGACGATGAAGTCAGGTCCTGCCAGGATATAGAAGTGGAGCATGTGATCTTCAAACATGAAGCAGTTGTACATGAACCTCCGGATCTTCTCCGCAGTCGGGGTCGGTTTCACCTTATAGAGATCATCGAGGGTCTTGGTCGAACACATATGATGGGCAGTGGGACAGACACCGCAGATCTTGGGGGTGATCCTGGGCATCTCTTCAGCCAGCCTACCCTCCGAGAATTTCTCAAACCCCCTCAGTTCGGGAACCTGGAAGAAGGCACGTTCGACATTCCCGGCATCGTCAAGAAAGATCTCGATTCGACCATGCCCTTCCAACCTTGTGATCGGATCGATCGTAACCCGCCTCATGAGAGCCTCCTCCTTCTCAGGATTGAGGATGGGAGCGAATACATATAGAAGAGACCGGCGGGATCGATAACCGAGTTGGTCAGTCTCTCCTCATCCTCGATCGTCTCGGCCTCAAGGATTGATGCCAGACCGGAAAGAAACTTGGCCCCCTGATCGACTACCGCTGAGGTTGGTCCAAAACAGCCCCGGCAGGGCATATTGGCATTGATACAACGCTCCCCACAGCCGGATCTGGTGGCAGGTCCGAGACAGATGATCCCTTCAGCTAAGAAACATTTTTCCGGATCGGCGACCACCTGATGGATCCTTTTGATCTCGGTAATCTTGATCTTATCCGGTTTTGAATCCTTTCTCGGACAGCTATCACAGAGGGCCTTATCCGGGGCAAGCACCGAACCCTTTGGTGGTAGTTCTCCTTTCAAGATCGCCTCCACCGCATTCATGATCAGGTCCGGGGGCGGGGCACAGCCCGGGAGGTAGTAGTCGACATCGATGACCTGATTCAGCGGGCGGACGGTATCGAAGAATTCGGGCAGGGTGAGCTCATATTGATCGACACCGGTCTTCGTCTTCGGGGTGACCTTTTCCGGATTGTCGGTGGTTGGAGTAGTATGGTAGACCCGCTCGAAGATCGTCTTCCGATCCCAGAAATTGGCCAGGCCGGGAATCCCGCCGAGATGGGCACAGGAGCCGAAGGCGACAATGAGACCGGATTTCTTTCTCAAGAGTTCCACCATCTCCTTCTGCTCCTCGGTCCGGACTGCACCATTGATGAAGCTGACTGCGATCGACCCATCGGCCATCGCTTCGACATCGGACTTCTTAAAATCCATCGCCACCGGCCAGAAGATGATGTCGACCGCCTCGACCACTTTCAGAATATCCCGGGCAAGGTCGACAACCGCCTCCTCACAGCCACCACAGGAGGCGCACCAGTAGAGTCCAACCTTGGGCTTCTCCGCCATCTTACCTCCTACGCTTTCTCCAGTTCTTCCACAACCCTGACAAACTTCGCTGCCTCATCGGTTCCAATCCACTCGATTCGGAGCCGTCTGGGATCGACGATGCCATCCAGGGCGTGGAGCAGTTTTATCCGCCGCCGCTCCTTGATATTTCCCGTATGATAATGGCAGGCCTCGGGATAACAGCCGCCAATCAGGACCGCCCTGGCCCCAAGTTCGAACCCCTTAAGGATGAGCTGGGGGTCGACTCGACCACTGCAGGGGACCCGGATGATCCGGACCGACTCTGGATAGCCGATCGGATAGGCCTGATCAGCAGCCGGATAGGCTGACCAGCGACAGAGAAAGGCGAGTATTGTCCCCTCCTTGGTGAGAGATTCGACCGCGGCCATCAGGCCGCCGGTCTCATAAGATTCTAAGTTTGCCGCCCCGGATGGGCAGGTGGCAACACAGACGCCACAACCCATACAGACCGCGGGATCAGATCTCACCTTCTCCTCCTTCTGGAGAGCACCATAAGGACAGTTCTGGATGCAGAGGCTGCAGAGACTGCATCTCTCCTCGTCGATCACCGATACCGGATGGTGGCTCTCGATCCGGGGGAGAGAGAGGAGGTGGGAGAGGCGATAGGCCTTGGCCCGGGCATCGAGGATCGAGTCTGGAACGCTCATCGGCTCCCTGGCAGAACCGGCAAACAGGATCGCATGGGGTGGGCCATCAACCGAGAGCTCAGACCAGTCATAGGCCTTGGGGAATCTCTCCCGATCGAGATTGATCGGAAGGAGATCAAAGATCTTCTTATCCGGCACAAACCCGGTGGAGAGGACAACCGCATCAGCCGGTATCTTCAGGAGGGTGCTGGAGAGGGAATCCTCAACCTTGACCATCAGTCTGCCATCCTTGGGGATGATCTCAGCCGGTCGCCCGCCGACAAATTTAACCCCGAGATTGCGGAGCTCCTTATAGAGATACTCCAGTTCTCCCCGGACCCGGATATCGATATAGAGAAGATAGACCTCGGTTTCGGGGTATCGATCCTTGATCAGTTTCGCCTCCTTCAATCCGAGCAGACAGCAGATGCCGGAGCAGTAGTCGAGATAACGTTCATCTCTGGAACCGGCACAGTGGACGATCACCACCTTTTCGGGTTTGATCTCTCCCCGGGCCAGCTTCCGCTCGAACTCAAGATGGGTATAGACATTCGGGAGTCGGCCATAGCCGAACTCGGAGAGTTGAACCGGATCAAAATGGTTGAGACCGGTGGCAACAATGATCCCACCGCAGTGGAGTTCATACTCATTCCAGGATCTGTCGAGAATGATTTCACCCGGACAGACCTTCACACACTCCCCACAGAGGTCACAGGTAGAGAAGTCGATGAGGTAACCAGGGGGGAAACTGGGACTCCTGAAGATCGCCTTCCTCTTTATCCCATGGTCAACAACCTCAACCGGACAGACCTCCAGACACCGGCCACACTCGTCGCACCGGACCACCTTTCCCTTCCGTTCCCTCAATCTCACCCGATAATCGCCCGGTCGACCCTGGATGGAGACGATCTCGGTATCGGGTTTGAATCTGACACCACCTGAGACGACCTGATTGATGAGAGGCATCAGGGTGTGCGAGTTCGGGGTCCCCTCGGGATAGAGCCGGTCCAGATCGGCCACCGTCCCCCCCAGATAGGGTCTCCGTTCGATCAGGATCGCCTTTCTTCCGATCAGCCGGGCCGCCTCGAGACCTGCGACCCCGGAGCCGATAATAAGGATATCGGTGCTCTTAACATCAAAGACCTTTTTCTCAATCGGCTTGGTTGCCTTAAGCCAGGCAACTCCGGAGCGGATCAAATCCCCGATCTTCTCCTGGCCGTGCCCCAAGTAGGAACCCTGCTCTCGGATATTGATATAGATCGGATTAAACCGGCTAAAATACCTCTCTCCCACTACTGGAGAACAACCGGCGATCATGATCGGCTCATCATCCCGCCACCTTTCGGTGATAAATTCTATCCCGGCCGGGGAACAGAGCGCATCGTGATAAAAGACCTCTACCCCTTCTTCCTTGAATTCTGGGAGGGGGATCCTATTACCGCAACTGCACAAGAATGCCTTCATGACAAAAGTCCCTTGGCCTTCACCTTATTAAACTTAAAACCGAGCTCAGTCTCCGGAATACCAAAGGCAAGTCCCAGTAACTGAGGGTAGTAGAGGATCGGGAGGTTGAAGTTGGTGTTGAACTTGCTATCGACCTTGCGCTGGAGATCATCAAACATGATCGCACAGAAGGGGCAGATGAGGGCGAGTCCATCGGCTCCTTCCCCCTTGACCGAGGTGAGCTTCTTATGGGCCATGGTGAGGGCAACATCCTCATCGATTCCAAGGATGGCACCGCCACAGCAGAGTTTCTTCTCTTCATACTCCACCACCCTCGCTCCGGTAGCGGTGATCAGCTCATCGAGGGTGTGGGGAATCTCGGGATCCTCCCCGAAGAGATGGGAGGGTTTGAGATAGTGGCAGCCGTAATGAGGGGCGATTGTGAGTTGAGTGAGGGGTCTTTCAACCTTTTCTTTAATCCGCTCAATACCGATCTCATCATAGAGAAAGCGGGCGAAGTGTTTTACCGAGACCGGGTGTTGGATCTTCTTACCGATCTCCTTAAGATGGCGGTTGGTCCACTTGAGCCGATCGGGATCGGTTCTTAACCGGTGGGAGACCTCGGAGAGGGTGGCGGTGCAGGATGAGCAGAGGGTGATGATATCTCCACCCCTCTCTTCAGCAATGGCCAGATTACGGGCGGCAAGGAGGAATGCGGTATCCTCATAGCTGGACCGGACTGGAAAACCACAGCAGGCAAAATCGGGTTCGTCAATGAGTTTGATACCCAGTCTTTCTGCCACCTTTCGGGCTGAGAGTTCATAGTTCTGACCCCGAACCGGGACCGTGCAACCGAGAAAGAAGAGATGGCTACTCATCGATCCTAACTCCGGTCAGATCAAATAATCTTCTCACCTCCGGGAATACCTTCTTCACCTCCGGGAGATCGACCTTCGTCCGTTTCTTGTTGTCGAAGTCCTCAACCTCATAGAGCCTTCCCATCCTTCCGACGAGATCGACCTGGGCCTTGAAGGTCGGGTGGATGATCCCTTCCTTGACCGCAATATTCTTGAGGATATTCATAATGTTATAGATCCTCACCCCCTGCGGACATCTCTCCTGACAGGAATTACAGGTAGTGCAGTACCAGATGAAGTCGCTCTTTAAAACCTCCTCCTTAAGATCGAGCAGGACCATCCGGATGATCCGCCTGGGATTGAATCTCCCATCGATCTCCCGAACCGGACAGGAGCCGGAACAGGTGCTGCAGGCAAAACAGCGTCTGATCTCCTCACCACCCGGTCTGCTCAAGACCTCCTTTAGAAGGCTCATGGTTGAATTATATTAACGATCCCGAAAATGTCAATCCGGGCATACTTGACAGCACCCAGAGCGGTATTATAATGGAGAGGATTTGAGATGGCGGCGGGTAACCGGAAAAACTCGGTGGTAGTAATCGGGGCCGGGATTGCCGGGATCCAGGCCGCGCTCGATCTTGCCAATGCCGGGATCTCGGTCCACCTTGTCGAGCTGACCCCATCAATCGGAGGGAGGATGGCTCAGCTCGATAAGACCTTTCCCACCAATGACTGCTCGATCTGTATCCTGGCCCCAAAGATGAGCGAATGCGGACGCCACCCCAATATCATCCTTCACCCCTATTCCTCCCTCCTCTCGGTAGCTGGAAAAGCTGGGGATTTCTCGGTTGTGATTAAAGAGTATGGACGGTATGTCGATCCCAACCGGTGTGTCTCCTGCGGCCTCTGTGCTGAGAAGTGTCCGGTTAAGGTCAAAGATGAGTTCGATATGGGTCTGAGGGAGAGGAAGGCGATCTATCGATACTTCCTCCAGAGTATCCCATCCACCTTCGTCATCGATCGGGATAACTGCCTCTACCTTAAGAGGGGTGTCTGCCGACTTTGTGAGAAGGTCTGTCCCGCCCAGGCGATTCGATTCGACGATTGCGACCGGACGGTCACCGTCGACTGTTGCGCTATTATTGTTGCTACTGGAATCGATCCCTTCAATCCGATCGGATACGGCCAGTATGGGTATCCTGAATATGAGGATGTCGTCACCTCGATCGAGTTTGAACGGATGCTTTCGGCCAGCGGTCCAAATCGTGGACACCTGATTCGACCTTCCGATGGTAAGGAGCCCAAGCGGATCGCCTTCATCCAGTGTGTTGGCTCCCGTGATCAGAAGCGGAATGATTACTGCTCTTCGGTCTGCTGCATGTATGCGATGAAACAGGCGATTATTGCAAAAGAACACGATAAGGAGATCGAGACCACCATCTTCTATATGGATCTGAGGGCCTTCGGTAAGGATTTTGATAAATATTATGAGCGGGCGAAAAGCCAGTTTGGGGTCAGATTTGAGCGGGGGAGAGTGGCCAGGATTAAAAAGGAAGATGGCCGGCTGATGCTCTATTTTACCCCGGATGAGGGTAGACCGAGGAGAGAGGAGTTTGACCTAATCGTCCTCTCGGTGGGCCTTGTTCCCAGATCAACACTCAAGGATCTTGCCGAGACCCTGGCCATCAGACTCGACCGTCATGGTTTCATCAAGACCAGAACCTTCCAGCCCCTCGCCACGACCAGACCGGGGATATTTGTCTGTGGTGGTGCCTCAGGCCCTAAGGACATACCGGAATCGGTGATGTCGGCATCAGGGTCGGTGGTAGAATGCTTCCGTTATTTCGATCGTAAATGGCCGAGGGAGGTTTCAAAAAAGACCTACCCCCAGGAGAGGGATATTATCGGTGATCGCCCCAGGATCGGGGTCTTCATCTGCCACTGCGGTATTAATATCGCCGGTGTGGTCGACGTAAAAAAAATCGTCAATTTTGCAAAAAATTTGCAATATGTTGAGCATGCCCAGGATCTGACCTATGCCTGTGCTCAGGATAGCCTCAATCTGATCAAGGCCAAGATCGAAGAGCTCGATCTCAATCGGATCGTGGTTGCCGCTTGCACACCGAGAACCCATGAACCTCTCTTCCGGGAGACGCTCCGTGAAGCGGGGCTCAACCCCTATCTCTTTGAGATGGCCAATATCCGGGATCAGTGTAGCTGGGCCCATATGGAGAAGCCGGACGAGGCAACAGAGAAGGCGAAGGATCTGGTAAAGATAGCGGTGGCCAAGGCCCAGAATCTCACCCCCCTCCAGCCGCTCAAAATTAAGATAAACCCTAAGGCCTTGGTGATCGGCGGTGGTCTGGCCGGGATGGTGGCGAGCCTTGCAATCGGCGATGCGGGATATGAAGTGGTGCTTCTGGAGAAAGAAAGGCGCCTCGGTGGAAACCTTAGGAGGGTCTATGCCACCCTGGATGGTGATGACCCCCAGGCCTTTCTTAAAAGGATTATAACCCGGGTCACCAGCCATCCCAAGATCAGGGTTATCAGAGAGGCCGAGATCGAATCGATCACCGGTTATGTTGGGAACTATCGGACCAAGGTATCGGGAGAGGAGATCGAACATGGTGCCATCATCGTCGCGACTGGGGCGGTGGAACTGAAACCGGAAGGATACCTCTACGGTAAGAGTCGGAGGGTAGTCACCCAACTGGAGTTAGAACGGATGATCCCCGAACTCCCGAGATATCGGAATGTCGTTATGATCCAGTGTGTGGGCTCGAGGGATGATGAACACCCCTACTGTTCCCGGGTCTGCTGTCAGGAGGCGATTAAGAACGCCTTGAGGATAAAGGAGCTTCATCCACTAACCAATATCTATATCCTCTATCGCGATATCCGAACCTATGGCCGGATGGAGGAATACTATGAGAAGGCCCGTAACCGGGGGATCATATTTATCAGATATACCCCTGAGAGAAGGCCCCAGGTCTATCTCAAGGACGGGAATGATCGTTACAGCACACTGCTGGTGAAGGTTTTCGATCCCCTCCTGGGTGATGAGCTCATCCTCGATGCCGATCTTTTGGTGCTTGCGCCAGCCATCATCCCACCCGAGGGGAATGTTAAGCTGGCCCGGTTGCTCAAGGTGCCACTTAATCGGGAGGGTTTCTTCTTAGAGGCCCATCTCAAGCTGAGGCCGGTCGACTTCGCCACCGATGGGGTCTTCATGTGCGGGCTGGCCCACTCCCCTAAGAATATTGAGGAGACAATCATCCAGGCCAAGGCGGCCGCGGCCCGAGCGATTACTATCCTCAGTCGAGAGTCGATTGATGCAGAAGGGACCGTCTCCTGGGTCGATCCCCTCCGATGTCAGGGATGCGGCTACTGTGTCTCGGTCTGTGCCTATGCCGCTGTGGAATTGAAGGAGCGGGAGGGGCGGTTAGTTGCCGAGGTGAATGAGGCGATCTGTAAAGGGTGTGGGGTATGCGCAGCAACCTGCCGGAGTGGTGCCATCGATCTTAAAGGATTCAGCGATGAACAGATCTTCGCCATGGTCACCGCTTTGAGGGGATGATGTGGCAACCTAAGATTATTGCCTTCTTATGCAACTGGTGCTCCTACGCCGGTGCGGATCTGGCCGGGGTCTCCCGGATTCAGTATCCGCCCACAATCCGGGTGGTGAGGGTGCCCTGTTCCGGTCGGATCAACCCCATCTTCATCCTCAAATCCCTCCAATCCGGATATGATGGTGTTCTCGTATCCGGCTGTCATCCCGGTGATTGCCACTATCTCACCGGTAACTACTATGCCCGGAGGAAGTTTGCCCTACTTAAAGCATTGCTTGAGTTTATCGGGATCGAACCGGGAAGGGTTCAGTTCTCATGGGTCTCAGCGGGTGAGGGAGAGAAGTTTGCCCAGGTTGTGGAAAGAGTTACCGAGGATATAAGGAGATTGGGTCCAGCCCGATATCTCATCAAAGATCATGGAGCTGAGGTCGAGGATTAGGGAGCTCTTCCAGAAGGGAGAGATCGGATCCCTCATCGGCTATGGCCGTGGGACATTGCCCCTCTCGGCAAGGCCGATCTTTATCACCGAGGGGGGTGTCGATCAACTTATCTTCGATATCACCTGCGGAGTCAATCTGGCCAAATATCTCTTGAGGAAAAAACCGATTGCGGGCCAGAAGGTTGGGATCATCTGTAAAGGATGCGATGGAAGGGCGATCATCCAGTATCTAACCGAAGGGCAGCTGAATCGGGAAGATGTCTATATCATCGGTATCTCCTGTCCCGGGATGATCGATCCCAATCGGGTGAGGGAGAAGGTCAGAGGAAGGGTGGTTACCAACTATCAGATGAATGGCGAAGAGATAACGCTTTCTGGTGATGGCTTCCAGCTTACCCTCCCAAGAGAGGATCTCCTCTCACGATCCTGCCTCCGATGTCGCTATCCTTCTCCACCGATCTACGATACCTTCATCGGCTCCCCGAAGGATAGGGTTGAGATCCAGGATGAGTACCGCTCGGTTGCGGAAATCGAATCCCTTCCCGCGGCCGAACGGTGGAACTATTTTCAGAGTGAATTTGGACGCTGTATCCGCTGCTATGCCTGTCGTAATAGCTGTCCTTTCTGCTACTGTGATGTCTGTTTTGTTGATCAGACCAACCCCCAGTGGTTTGGAAAAGGGGTTGAGCTGACCGATACCATCATCTTCCATCTGGTGAGGGCCCTCCACACCGCGGGAAGGTGTGTCGACTGCGGCAGTTGTGAGCGGGCCTGTCCGATGGGGATCAAACTTACCCTCCTCTCAAAACGGATGGAGCGGGAGGTCAGGGAACGGTTCGATTATATCCCGGGACTCTCGGTTGAGGAGACACCACCGATGGCTGCCTATAGGGAAGATGATCCCCAGGAGTTCATCCAATGAGGAAGCTTCTCAAAAAAGACCTCCCCCGGCTGATCGAGTGGCTCAAAACCAGCTACCTCCTCTATGGACCGACCGAGTATGGGTTCGCCCCGATAGCCGATCATACCCCCGAATTGATCACACCGATTCGCCCTCCCAAAGGGATCTTCTTCCCTCAGTATCAGGTCCTATTCCGTTACGATGGTAAAGTGCCTAAGTCGAAGGGGATCGGACTCTTTGGGGTCAGACCCTGTGATGCGAAGGGCCTTCTGATCCTGAACCGGATCTTCACCCAAGGCCCCTATCGGGACAATTATTGGCAGGATCAATACCAGTCAGGAATCATTATCGGGATTGGCTGTAACCAGCCCCAACCCACCTGCTTCTGCCACTGGTTCGGGATCGGGCCATTTGGTAAGGAGGGGTGTGATCTCTTCCTCACCGATATCGGCGATGGTTTCCTTATCGAGGCGGTCAGCAAGAAGGGTGAAGACCTGATCTCCTCCTTCGACCCGCTGTTACCCCCCACCGATCAGGATCTCAAACGGCGAGATGAGATAGTTGCCAGGGCCGAGGCCCAGCTCAAGGATGGGATCGATCCTAAGCTGATCAAGGAGCGATTGGATAACCTCTGGGAGAGCCCAATCTGGGGGGAGCTGGCCGAGAGATGCCTCTCCTGTGCTCTCTGTACCTATCTCTGCCCCACCTGCCACTGTTTCGATATCCAGGATGAGGAGAAGGCAAGGGTCAGGATCTGGGATTCCTGCCTCTTTCCCCTCTTTACCCAAGAGGCGTCCGGACATAATCCCAGACCCGAGATCAGGGACCGGCTCCGGCAGCGGATAATGCATAAGTTCAATTACCTCTATCTCCAGTATAAAGAGGCGGGGTGTGTTGGCTGCGGGCGATGTGTAATCTTCTGTCCGGTGAATTTAGATCTGAGGGAGCTGATGAGGAGGATTTTGGATGAGGGATAACCCTTACTGGCCAATCGAGATGGTGGTCGGGAGGATCAAGGTCGAGTCGGATGACCGGATGTTGAGAAGCTTCGATCTCCGGTTTAAAGACCCCTCCCAGCGATTCGACTTCCTACCCGGCCAGTTCTGCCAGCTTTCGATCCTGGGCAAAGGGGAAGCGCCCTTTGGAATTGCTTCATCCCCAGATGAGAAGGATTTTCTCAGATTCACCGTCAACCGGGTTGGCGTTGTTACAACCGCTCTCCACTATTTGAAGGAAGGGGAGGTGATCGGTCTCAGGGGGCCACTCGGCAACCACTATCCGGTTGAGAAGTTCCGAGGCGAAGATGTGGTTATTATCGGTGGTGGTTTCGCCTTCACCACCCTGAGATCGCTTCTCCTCTACCTTTTGGCCCGGAGGGAGGAGTTTGGTCAGATCACGGTCATTTATGGTGCCCGGAGACCAGGCCTTCTCCTCTACCGGGATGAGCTCTTCCAGTGGGAAGGGCGATCCGATCTGAGGCTTATCCTTACCGTCGATAAGGAATTCCCGGGCTGGAATCGGAAGGTGGGGTTCGTCCCCGCAGTAACTAAGGAGGTGGCGCCAAGTTCCAAGAAGGGTTGGGCGGTTGTCTGCGGACCACCGATCATGATCAAATATACCCTCCCGGTCCTATCCGAACTCGGTTTTCCACCGGAACGGATCTACACCTCGCTGGAACGGCGGATGAAGTGTGGGATCGGGAAGTGCGGCCGGTGCAATATCGGGCCAAAGTATGTCTGTATTGATGGTCCGGTCTTCTCCTTAGCTGAACTGGAGAGATTGCCCGAACCCTATTAAGGAGGAGAGATGGAGATCAGGCTGAAGGAACTCGATGAGAAGTTTAAATATGATATTGCGGCCCGACCCGGGGCCGAGAATTTCACCTACTGTTTCTTCTGTGGCACCTGCACTGCGACCTGTCCGGTTGCTGAAGTGAATAAGGAGTACGATCCCAGGAGGATCATCCGGATGGCGATATTGGGGATGAGAGAAGCGGTATTATCCTCGGACATCATCTGGATGTGCGTCCGCTGCTACACCTGTTTTGCCCGTTGCCCCCAGAATGTTAAGTTCGCCGATATCATGGAGGTCTTGAGACGGATGGCGGTGGAGGAGGGTTATGTCCCCGAGGATCGGCTGAACCTCATCGATCAACTCGATCAGAAGGTGCAGGAATTGAGGTGCCATCTGGTTCGCTATCTCCTGAGGCCCACCGAGGAACTGGCTGGTGAGATCAGGGCGATCATCAACGGACTTCTGGAAAAGGATGGCTAAGAAATCTGGTTCGGTTCTGGTGGTTGGTGGCGGTATTGCCGGGATCCAGGCCGCGCTCGATCTCGCCAATGCTGGCTTTAAGGTCTACCTGGTGGAAGAGAAATCGGCCATCGGCGGGACCATGGCGCAGCTCGACAAGACCTTCCCCACCAACGATTGTGCCATGTGTATCATGTCTCCCAAGCTGGTAGAATGTGGTCGACACCTCAATATTGAGCTTTTGACCGATACCGAACTGGTAGCGGTTGAGGGTGAGCCCGGCGACTTCAAGGTCCGGCTCCATCGCCGCCCCCGTTTTGTCGATCTGGCCAAGTGCACCGGTTGTGGTGAATGTGCCAAGGTCTGTCCGGTCTCAATCCCATCTGAGTTTGATGAGGCGATTTGTGATCGGAAAGCAGCCTATCGGTTGTTCGCCCAGGCATTCCCCAGTGCCTTTGCCATCGACAAACGGGAACGGCCACCCTGCCAGATTTCCTGTCCAGCCGGTGTCCATGCTCAGGGGTATATCGCCCTGATCCGGGAAGGGAGGTATCTGGAGGCCTATCAGTTGATCAGGAAGAACAACCCCTTTCCCGCCATCTGCGGTCGTGTCTGCCATCACCCCTGTGAGGAGAACTGCCGTAGGGGAGAGTATGATGATCCGATCGCCATTGCCGCCTTGAAACGATTTGTGGCCGATTATGCCTATCATCACCGGGATGAACTGGATCGGGATCCCCCTCCTCAAAAGAAGGGGGTTAAGGTGGCGGTGATCGGTGCTGGTCCGGCTGGTCTCACCTGTGCCAACGATCTGGCCCAGCTCGGTTATCGGGTGACAATCTTTGAAGCCGAGGCCAAACCGGGCGGGATGATGAGGATGGGTATCCCGCCCTACCGTCTGCCCAGGGAGATGCTCGATTGGGAGATCGAGACCATCCTGAAGACCGGGGTTGAACTGAAGACCGGCCATCCAATCAGAGATTTCCGGGCGATCGAGGCACTTAAAGAAGAGGGTTTTAAGGCGATCTTCATCGGTGTCGGTGCGGTGCGGGCCAAACCGTTAAAGATCGAAGGGATCGACCTCAAAGGGGTTCGTCTCGGCCTCGATTTCTTGAAGGAGGTGAACCAGAAAGGGGAGGCCTCGGTGGGGAAGAAGGTTGTCATAATCGGGGGTGGGAATGTGGCGATCGATGTTGCTCGCTCAGCACTCCGGCTGGGAGCCGAGGAGGTCCATCTCTTCTGCTTGGAGTCGAGGAGCGAGATGCCGGCCCATGAGTGGGAGATCACCGCCGCAGTCGAGGAGGGGGTCCATCTCCATCCCGCCTGGGGGCCGATCCGCATCCTGGGAAAGTCCGGGCAGGTATGCGGGGTTGAGTTTAAGCGATGTATCTCGGTCTTCGATGAGGAGGGTAGGTTTAGGCCCAAGTTTGATGAGAAGGAGCGGACTGAAATTGATGGTGATATGGTGATCATCGCAATCGGACAGGAGGCCGACCTCTCCTTCTTAACCGGAAGCGAAATAAAACTAACCCCATGGGGGACAATCGATGTTGATCCCGTCACCATGGCAACAAATATCGAGGGCATCTTTGCTGGTGGTGATGTGGTTAAGGGGCCGGCCTCGGTTGTGGATGCGGTTGGACAGGGACACGAGGCGGCGATCTCGATCGACCGTTATCTGAGGGGTGAGGATCTTAAGAAAGGGAGGGAAAAGAAGGAAGATCTCCCCAAGAAACCCTTCCCCCGGTTCGTCGTTGAGAAGAGACGGGAGGTGATGCCCCATCTCCCCCCATCGGAGAGGATAAAGGGGTTCATGGAGGTGGAACTTGGTTACGATGAAAAACGGGCACTCGCTGAGGCGGGTCGTTGCTTGGAGTGCGGAGGCTGTAGTGAGTGTCTCGAATGTATTAAGGCCTGTGAGGCGGAAGCGATCATCCATGAAATGGTTGGATCCGATCATCAGATCCGGGTTGGTGCGATCATCATCGCCACTGGGGCATCGAAATTTGATCCTTCCCTCCGCTATGAATTCGGTTATCACCGGTTCTCCAATGTTATTACCAGTATTCAATTTGAACGGATCCTTGCCGCCTCAGGACCGTATCAGGGCCATATCCAGCGACCCGGTGATGGGAAGGTGCCGAAACGGATCGCCTTCATCCAGTGCGTCGGATCAAGGGATGATGAGCATGATTACTGCTCATCGGTCTGTTGTATGTATGCGATCAAGGAAGCGGTCATCGCCAGAGAACACGATCAAAGGATTGAACCGACCATCTTCTTCATGGACATCCGCGCCTTTGGTAAAGGGTTCGATAAGTACTATGAACGGGCCCAGGAGGAGTATGGTATCAGATTCATTCGGGCCCGGGTGGGAAAGGTCGAGGAGATCCCGGAGTCGGGTAACCTTCTGGTCTACTACCTCGATGAAACCGGGGTGGTGAAGGAGGAGTTCGACCTGGTTGTCCTCTCGGTTGGGCTCGTCCCATCTCCACCCGATCTCGTTGAGAAACTGGAGATCAAAACCGATGCCAATTTTATCGCCACCCGCCCCTTCGATCCCATCCAGACTCATCGGGATGGGATCTATGTCTGCGGCACGGTAGCAGCCCCAAAGGATATCCCCGATACGGTCACCGAGGCATCAGCGGCTGCAGCCGCGGTCCAGGAGCTATTGGCCGAGGCAAGATGGAGTGAGACCAAGGTGAAGGAGTATCCACCGGAGCGGGATGTAAGGGGTGAGGTTCCTCGGATCGGCGTTTTCGTCTGCCATTGCGGGATCAATATCGGTTCGGTAGTGGATGTCGGTGCTGTGGTTGAGTATGTCCGCACCCTGCCCAATGTCATCTACGCGGAAGACAACCTCTTCACCTGTTCTCAGGATACCCAGGAGCGGATAAAGGATGCAATCCGTGAACACCGGCTCAACCGGATCGTTGTTGCCTCCTGTACCCCGAGGACCCATGAACCTCTCTTCCAGGAGACACTCCGTGAGGCGGGTCTCAATCCCCATCTCTTTGAGATGGCCAATATCCGTGACCAGTGTTCCTGGATTCACCCGGATAATCCTGAGCTGGCCACGGCCAAAGCCAAGATCTTGGTAGAGATGGCGGTAGCCAAGGCCAGGCTCTTAGAACCCCTCCATACCGTAACCATCCCCATCATCCCGAGGGCGCTAATAATCGGCGGTGGTTTGGCAGGGATGATTTCGGCCCTCACCATCGCCAATCAAGGTTATGGGGTCTTTCTGATTGAAAGGGAGGATCGCCTGGGGGGTAATCTTAACCATCTCTACTATACCATCGAAGGATGGGAGATACCCTCCTATCGGGATGAGCTGATCAAGAAGGTTGAATCTCATCCCAGGATAAAGGTCTATAAAGGGGTTACAATCGATGAGATTGATGGATATGTTGGAAATTATCGGACCCGACTCAAGAATGGGATCGAACTGGAACATGGGGTTGTGATCTTGGCCACCGGCGCAAAGGAAGAGAAACCGGATGGTTACCTCTATGCCGAAGAGAATCGGGTGATTACTCAACGGGAGCTGGAGGCGATGATCTGGAAAAAAGAGGTGGATCGGATTAAAAGGGTTGTTATGATCCAGTGTGTTGGCTCGAGGGATGATGAACGCCCCTACTGTTCCCGGGTCTGCTGTCAGGAGGCGATTAAGAATGCCATCCGACTCAAAGAGATAAATCCCAAGGTTGCTATCTATATCTTCTACCGGGATATCAGGACCTATGGATTACTGGAGCGATACTACCGGAAGGCTCGAAAGCTTGGGATAATCTTTATCCGTTATGAGCGGAACAGAAGGCCGGTGGTTGAGAGGGATGGTGATGATCTCAGGGTTGAGGGTTATGATCCGATCCTGAAAGAGAGGATAATCATCAATCCGGATCTTGTTGTCCTCGCCCCACCCATCATCCCGGACCCCGAGTCCGCAAGGCTTTCTCAACTATTAAAGGTGCCGCTGAATGAAGATGGTTTCTTCCTTGAGGCCCATCTCAAGCTGAGGCCGGTCGACTTCGCCACCGATGGGGTATTCATGTGTGGATTGGCCCACTCCCCTAAGGATATCAAGGAGACGATTGCCCAGGCCAAGGCAGCAGCGGCCCGAGCGGTGATCATCCTGAGCCAGAAGGGTTTGAGAGCATCTGCCACAACCGCCAAGGTAGATCGGGAGCGGTGCGCTGGTTGTGGAGTATGTGTCTCGGTCTGCTCTTTTGGTGCCCCAGAGCTGATCGAATCGGAGGGAAGGAGGTTCTCCCAGGTGAATGAGGCCCTCTGTAAAGGTTGTGGTAACTGCGCGGTTGCCTGTCCTTCCGGGGCAATAGATCACCTCGGTTTCCGCTCCGAGCAGACCCTGGCCATGCTCAATATTGCCCGGAGGACTTAGAGAAAGATCTCCTTTTTGACCGGGTTGGGTCCCAGTTTCTTGATCCGATCGGTATACTCGGTAACTACCTTCTTAAAACGGACCCCTTCGGATGCGGCAATCCAGGCGAGCCGGAGCCGATCGACCTCTAAGCCCAGCTCCTGAAAGATCCGCTGAAGGAGAGCAAACCTCCTCCTCGTGTAGTAGTTACCGGATTGGTAATGGCAATCACCGGGGTGGCAACCCGCAATCAATACCGCATCTGCCCCGCCCAAGAATGCCCTGAGGACAAAGAGGGGGTCGACCCGGCTGGAACACATCACCCGGATCGGGATGAGGGCCGGGGGCATCTTCAGCCTCGACACCCCGGCCAGATCCGCACCGGCGTAGGAGCACCAGTTGCATAAGAAACCGACGATCCTCGGGAGAAAATCACTCATCACGCCTCCCCGAGATCCTTCAGCTCCTCAATCTTGAAGGTTGAGGTCGGTAACTTCTCCTCAAGGTCACGGCCCGGGATGTAATCGAAGAGCTTCTGGCCGGACTCGGCAATCCGGGTAAAGATGGTGCCGACCGGGATCTCAACCGGACAGACATCAGAGCACATCCCACATCCGACGCAGCTCAAGCTCACATGGATCATCCGACCCAGATGGTAGAAGATGGTATTGGTGGGCAGCCTCAATGCACCCTTGAGTTCGAGATCGGTGGCAAGCTCCTTGGGATGGCTCTCGCTCTCTTCCGAATCAAAATAACAGAGGTTGCAGTAGCAGATGGGGCAGGCCCGACCACAGGCATGACAGCCGATACAGCGACCGAAGATGTTGATCAGCCCTTCCATACCAAGATCCTCGGGTTTCAACCGGGAGAAGGTCTCCTGCCGTTTCTTCTTTCTGGACTCCTTCAACCCCTCGGGAACCTTAAGTTCTGCCTCAACATAGTCGAAGGGGAGCCCTTCCAAGAACCGCTCACCCTGTTCGGTGTTGATGAGGATGGTGCTGACATTACCATCCTCACCAGCACATAAGAGGGTAAGATCGCTCTTCTCCGGGATGAACCGGTCGCAGATCTGACAGCACTCCCTTAAGGTCTCACCCCGATCGGTTGCCAGCCCCCTTATCGGTCGCACTCCAGGACAGGTGAGGCTGATAATCAGAAGGTTATCGAGGTTGGCCTGTTCTAACTTTACCAGCTCATAGAGTGACCGCAGCTCACAGGGTCGGATCACCGCAGCAATCGGCTGAGTGAGTGGCTCAATCATGGTGAGACGTGACAGCATCTTACCACCACCAACCGGCATATAGGGATCGATCGGGGTGATCTGATCCAGCAATTTCGGATCGGTGATAAGGGTATAGGAGTAACCCGAGCCAATCCTGGTCAGGGCGAAGACCGCCCCCACCTTCCCCTTTTCCAGCAGTGACCTCAATAGCTCTCTCAGCGACTCATTGAATGGCTGGTTGATCCTTATCGCCTTCATCGATTCACATCCTCATACTCATGGAGCTCATCTTCCCGATAGGTGAGGACCGGGATCGGTTCGGTAGGGTCTCGACCGGGCTGGTAGTCGAACATCTTCTGGGTCTCAGCTCCAATGAGGGAGAAGATCTCACCGACCGGAATCTCCATTGGACAGCCATCCCCACAGTTACCACATCCGATACAGGAGAGGGCCATATGGGACATCCGGCCGAGATGGAAGAGGATCCGGTCGGTGGGGAACCTGATCCCTTTCTTCTTCCGGGCTAAATTGAGATAGCCTCCGGCCTCGATCCGGGTCTGATCCGGGTTTTCGAAGAAGCACTGACGGCAGTAACAGATCGGGCAGACCCTCATACAGTTGTGGCAGTTGATGCAGAGCTCAAAATACCGATCAAGGGCCTCAAGCCCTTTTGTCTTGTTCCTTATCTCCTGGAACAGTTTCTCCCGATATGCCATCCGCTTCTTTTCGGTCGTGGCGATCTGCTCTAACCAGTTTGAGAGATCATCGGTAGGAGATAGATCGATCCCGGTGAGGAACTCTCTCCCTTTCTCATTCTGGGGATAGAGATAGATCTCTCCCTTACCGATCCCGATATGGAGATCAGAAGGGAGGTTTTTAAAGCTGAAGTGGACACAGGCAAGACAGGTGGAACGGAGGGCATCATCCCGGGCATACTGGTTGGGATGGTTGAGATATTCCCGGATCCGGACCACACCAGGACAGTCGAGTGTGAGGAAGGAGATATTCTCCAGGACGATCTGATTTAATTTGCTGAGTTCGATGGTGGCCCGCAGCTCACAGGGCCTCATCACCGCTAAGAGCCGGAAGTCGATCTTCCCCAAGCGGGTGAGATCCCTCAATGCCTTGGCTCCAGAGATGGGCATGATCGGAGGGAGGGGGACGGTCTGGGTGAGGATCCCACGATCCTTAATCAGCAGATGGGCAAAGGATTCGCCATTCGGTAAAGGGTGTGGGCTCAGGACCGCATCGATTATCCCCCGATCGAACAGCTTGAGGATGATCTCCTTTATCCCCTGATTTATCTCCTCGACTTTGACGATCTTCCCTTTCATCGGACGATCTCGGTCAGCTCTTCGCTAATCTGTCTG
>QNBE01000017.1 GCA_003645615.1 Caldifarciminota bacterium | reverse complement strand
GAATTTATACTGCCTACTGCTTACTCCTCAGTCCCTACTGTTATCTCCTGGGATGGGACCGACGATTCGGGCAAAAGGGTCGCCAGCGGGGTCTATTTTTGCAGACTAAAGGCTGGCAATTCTTCTCAGACCAGAAAACTGCTGCTTTTGAGGTAAAGGGGGAATGATGGAAAGAGTCGGCCGGATAAACCTTATTTTGGGGGTCATGCTTTTCTCCATCTGGCTTTTTCCCCTCAATGCCACCACCTACTATGTTGCCCTCTGGGGCAATGATAACTGGCCGGGGACATCACCGGACTCGGCCTGGCGCCATATCGCCTATGGAACGCAGAAGATCCTTGCCGGTGATAGCTTGATAATCATGCCGGGCAACTATGGAGATGAGAATGCGGTGATCGCCCACAGCGGAACCCCATCGGACCCAATCGTCATCCGGGGAGATGTCTATAATCAGGTGATCATGGAGGGTGACGGTGACGGAAATGGAATAAGGATTGAGGGTAATAGCCATATAATCATCGAAAACATCAAATTTACCAATTACTCCTCAGGGATATTCATCTATCATGAGGGTTCTTACATCACCGTCAGAAGATGTATCTTTATTGAAAATAATGCCGGAGGATTCTTGACCTGGGGGACATCATCCGACATCTCTAAATGCCACCACCTTATCGCCACTGAAAATTGGTTTTCCGACTACACCGACAAACAGGATTATGGGATCTACTTCTGCTATGCGACCAATGTCCTTGCCAATAACAACTACTTCTTCGGGTGGCACCATCAGGCGCTCTCATTCAAAAGGAGGGTCCACTACGGAATCGCAAGGCATAATATCTTTGAGGGCTTTCGTTATACCGCCTTATACCTGGGTCAGAACTTAGATGCCCCGGGTGATACCAACCGGTGTCGTTATCTCATCGCCGAGGGTAATGTCTTCCGCCCCGCGCTGGGATACAGGGCAAAAAGGCCGATCTGGGTCTCCAATGTTGAGTATGCGGTGGTGAGAAATAACTTCATGGAGGGCAAGGACAGCGTTGATGGCGGATGGGGTGAAGGGATCGCCCTGGGTGATTATGAGTCGGGTTACGAACCGGCAAATCCCACCCATATCACCATCTACAACAATGTGATGCGCCGTATCGGTGGCACCACCACCAATCCCGGGATCAGGGTTTATCACGACTGCCACGATGTCCGGGTCTTCAATAACGCCTTTGCCAACTGTGCCTACGGGTTGGGGTTTGAGAAGGAGGACACCGTTCTCTTTCAGCACAACATATTCTACAATTACCGTCACGGTATGGTTCGTGAGGGCACCGGTCGATATGCCATCTTCCGGTATAATGACATCTACCCCTACTGGTCTGGGGCAGGACCCACCAATATCTATGAGGATCCTCTTTTTGTTGGACCCTTTGACAGTCTGGTCCTGCAGGGTGAGAATCCCCACTTCGTCCCCGATTTCAGTCGGGCCGAGGTCTGTCGGCTCCAGGCAAATTCACCCTGCATAGATGCCGGAGTACCGCTCACAAAGACCGTGGGATCTGGTAGTGGTAACGAGATACCGGTTGAGGATGCCGGTTATTTCACCGATGGTTTTGATATTGGCGACGGCGATCTGATCCGGGTCGGTGCCTATGACTCTTTGAGGATAGTGGATATCGATTATGAGAATAATAGAATCACCGTGGACCGGAACATCTCCTGGAATAGCGGTGATGGGGTGAGCCTCACCTATTACGGTTCGGCACCGGATATGGGCGCTTACGAGTATTATCCGGTAGCCGTTGGGGAGGGTAAGCGGCATTACCGCTCCTCCTTCACCCTTCATCCCAATCCGGCGCGTTCCCAGGTCACCATCACCTATTTTCTTCCGAGACCGGGACGGGTTTCGCTCACCCTCTACAATCCCCTGGGGCAGATCGTCAAAAGTCTGGTCGATGCCGGCACCGGAGCCGGCCTTCACTCATTGGAACTCGATACTGCGACACTGCCATCGGGATTGTATTTTGTAAGATTAGATGTTGAGGGTATGGATTGGGCGGTAGAAAAACTGGTTCTATTCAAGTAGGGGGTGCGAGTGATGTGGGTCTTAGGGATTGCCCTTTTCCTGACCGGATACAGTGGGCCGGGGAGCTGTGGTTTCGCATCGCTCAAGATCCGGGCCGATGCCAGAATTGCGGCCATAGGTTGCGCGGGAACTGGAGGATTTTCCGGTGGCGCCTCGATTTTAGAAAATCCAGCGGGGATTGTGAGGTCACCACACCAACTAACATCCACTTACCTCAATTACATCGTCGGTATTCACGCCGGTTTTCTGGGATATGTCTACCCAATAAGGCAGGCTCAGGGTCTGGGATTTGGTGTCTCTTATCTAAATTACGGAAATATCCCGGAGACGACACCCGAAAACCCAACCGGAGCAGGTAATGGGACCTATTCAGCCGCCGATTTTCTGGTCGCTCTCGGATATGGTCGTAGAGTGGTGAAGGATTTAGACCTTGGTGGTGCGCTTAAAACTATCTATGAGAAGATTCACGACTACAGTGGGATGGCCCTGGCAGTTGATTTCGGAATGAGATATGGGGGACCGATGAGGGGGTTGTCGCTCGGATTGGCGATGCGTAACCTCGGCTTTCAGAACAAGCCGTTTATTGAAGAACGGGCCCGACTACCGCTCCTCTGGGAATTCGGGGTGAATCAGCAACTTTTGAACCACTCGCTCAGCATCAGCGGGGATCTGGGCTATGCGCTCGACACCAAATTCTATTATGAGCTCGGTGTCGAATATCTCCTCATGGAAATTGTTTCCATCCGGATGGGCTATCGATCTCCGGGTCGAGACTTGAGGACCGGTTCCGGTATGGATATACTTGCCGGAACATCGGCGGGAGTCGGTGTTGTCTGGAAGAGGCTTTCCATTGATTATGCCTTCGTCCCCTATAATGAACTTGGGAATACCCATCGTATCTCGCTCTCGATTTCCCTCGGGCGGGAGACATTCCCTTCACAGCGTCCGATTGATCCTCTGAAGGAGGCGGAAGCTTATCGGAAACGGGGCGATTGGGCGAGCGCTGCGGTAGCGTATGAGAAGGTGATATCATCGAGGAAAGGTGATGCTCGAATCTACCAGTGGCTTGGTTACTGCTACTATAAATTGGGGAGAAGGGAGGACGCGATCATGGCCTATGAGAAAGCGCTCGAGCTGGATCCAGATAATGAAAGGATCAAGAAGAGTCTCAGGCTTCTTAAGGGAGAGCAGTGATTTGAGGGTTAGATGAAACCAGATCTCACCGGCTTGGGGCTTTATCTCCTCGCGGTTGGGATAATCTATGCCCAACCGGTGATCGTTGACTGGGGTTCAAACGGCTCTGGTGCATCGGACCCGAAGGACATCATGTATCTTGTAAATCCTGGGGAGGTGGTTACTTTCTCGGTAACAACCAATGAAGCCTGCGACTTCTCCTGGGAGGTGAACAAAAAAGTTGTATCTACTTCCTCCGGCACCTCATCTTTCTTTACATTTGAGGTTCCTCACCATGACCCCGATCCATCAAGATGCATCTGGGAAATCCATGTAAAGGCATATAATCAGAATGGTGAAGCTCACCACGAATGGGTTATCTCTATCCTGGATGAGTCGGAGGCGCCGGACATCTTCGAGAGCTTTTCTGACCGGAAATATAAAGAGAGGACCGAGACCGATCCCTGGGAAAGACCTTTACTGGAATGGGAAGGAGGGAGCGATAAAGATCCAGAAGACTGCTATCTTGTCGGAGATCCATGGACATCCCTGAGAACCCCATGGGATATAACCCAGGGGACATGGATATTCTGGTATAAATATTCCTTTAAAGAGACCCATCAGGCCGGAAATCATGTGACATTCTATCCCATTGCTAAAAATGCCTGGGGAGGATATACCGGCACCAACTATTTCACAGTTACATGGAACAAAAATTCTGATGCCCATCATCACTACGGAATCGGCACCGATATGTATGGTGAAAGTGTGAGCTTCAGCATGGAATATGATGGTGCGGGATGGTATGAAAACGGGGAATGGCAGAAGGTCATACTTATAATCAAAGGGAATTACTACTATGTCTATAAAGAGGTCATCCACGAAACTCTGCTTCCAGAGGGAAAGATAATGTTTGAAAATTATGTCTATGAACCCCTTATCTCTGAGGTGATACCGGACTGGATAGCGATATACATGAGAGATATGGGAGAGCCAAATAAGCCCCACATTGATAACATCATGGTTTTTAAAGGGAAATACCTATTCCCGGAAAGGAGAATTTATGTGGGAGAGTATGCCTATGACCATGTAAACGCCGGCGATGGTAAGTATGGATTTGCCTATAAAGACGGTATAATCGTTGAAGGAAGAGGGGTAACCTTAAAGGATATCGCCGATGCCATAAACAATCCCGCGATATTCTCCTACAACGAGGCTGAAAGGACCGCGATCTGTTACAAGGATCTGGTCGTCGATGAAGGGGCTGAACTGATAGTAAAGGATGAGACCCTTAAATTCCACTGTAATTATCCCGGAGAAGTTGCGTTCGTTCTTGACTATGGTTCTCGCCTATATGTAGAAAACAGTACCATCACCTCAAATACAGAACATTACTGGATCTGGAACAATGCCGGCTCTACCACCCACTGGGGGAACGAATCCTGCACCTACTGGTGGCATTTTGACTTTCAGACCTATGGTCCTCCCGGATGGAGCGGGCATGTCCCCTTAGATGTTGCATATCACGGTAGCTTTATTATAAAAAACTCAAAGATTGATAACTTCGGTCACCTGTTCTTAGACTCCCCCTATGAAATCCGTATAGAGAATACCGAGTTTACAGATATCCACGAACTTGACATTGGAACATATCCCTCCATCGGTTCTGGATATGAAAAAGCCAGGGATTTTTGTAAAGGGGATAAGTCGATCTGGATCTACACCGACGATGTGAACATAAACCGGTTTGAGATGAAAGATGTCAAGATTTCTGATAACGAAAAGCCGGTTAATATTCTGTTTTCAATAAATGCTCACCGGGATAAATTAAATGTCTATAATCTTGATGCGAAGGATGATAATATCCTTATCAAAGAGTCCATGGCTCAGAATGGGAGTCAGTCCCATTCCTGTTATGCTAACGGTGCCCCTTATGGAAGTAATAGCTATATAACAAGTGGGATAGGTCTTGTGAACTGCAGGTTCAAAAATCTCATCATCAACCCCGGAAAGTTTACCGATTGTGAGGGCAACCCCATTGAGAAGTATGCCCTTGTTAAATACTATCTCGATGTTCTGGTTATAGACTCGCTTGGAAAACCGGTTCCAGGGGCAGAGGTCTTTGTCATAAATGAGGTCGATGCGGGATATCCGGCAGAAAATATGTCCGAAGAGAAACCTTACTGCACTGGAGAATACAACTGTTTCTATCACCACTATCGGGTGGTTCAGGGCAAGCCGGTATATTCGGTCCAGACCGGTCCTGATGGACATACCCCCCTTCCCTCCGACCCTCAGAATACACTGATAATTACCGATTATAAAAAGACCGAGAATGACAGCCTGGATGGGATTAAGATCAGCTGGAAACTCCACCATTCTTACTGGGCGATCTTGGAATGGGAGATGTATAACCGGGTCCATGGAAGGGTCATTCATGAGACATATAAGATTCCATATTCCGAGTTTGCACAGGGGGATACCCACCATGTGAGACTCATTTATGAATCAGAAGACAGCACTTTTCAGCTCATCATAAAGAATCAGAAGGATTCTCTGATCTGGGATTCCGGAAAGAAAAAGGTCGGAACCGACATTTATCCCTTGGGGTTTAACCAGATCGGTTTTGAGGTTAGGAAGCACCCCTATGCGACGAAGGAGATATCCTGGGAACCGGAGGGGTTTATAAAGCTCTATTCTAAGGTATATCGGGGTGAAATAGAGGCATGGGTAGACAATATGCGAATAGATGTCGAGGGGATCGGTCTTATCGAGGATAATAACTATTCAAATGATCCCGGCTTGATCCCCATCATCGATGATGGATGGGAATATTACCGATTATCAAATTCTACCCAGGGCAGAAGTTTTACCATGGAGTTCGATATTGCATTCCCCACCCTTGATGCGGATGGACCGTGGGTATCGGTCTGGTTCGGTAGTAATTTTTCCCAGGAGGTCATTCCCAGAAACATCAACTATACCTATACCGTAATTGCATCAAAAGGTGGTTTGACCGGGATGGTAGAAGGTGTCGATCCCGATGAGGCCTGGTATCGGGAAGATCCGATGGATCCGACCTATACGGTCATTATTGTCCTGGGAAAGCAGAAACAGCCTCCAGAGATACTCGTCTATCCCAACCCTTACAGGGCTGATATGGGGTGGGAGAAAAAGATTGTATTTGCAAACCTTCCCAAGGAGGCAACGATATGGATTTATACGATTGCAGGGGAACTGGTTGAGAAGATCGAGCATAAGGCGGAGACCGCGGGTGGGATCGTGGAGTGGGATATAAGTGATATCGCCAGTGGAATCTATATCTATCTCATAAAATCGAAGGATTTTAAAAAGAAAGGTAAGATAGGGGTGATAAAATGAAAAGGCTTTTACCATTTATAATTCTAATCCTTTCAAGCCCTTTGAATGCCCAGATAATAAAGGGTTGGGAGTATGAAGAGGCAATCTGTGAAGGGGACTGGCATATACCCTGGTATTATCTGTATCCATATCTTGCTTATAATCTGAGGGGGGATGGTAAATGGGTGATAATATCGGGAAGGGAGGCTTATGGTGGATATTTCGGTTTTTATCTCGATACCTTGGAGAGGAGATGGGTCTATGATGAGTCCCTGACAGAGGGACTTGGTGCACATGGCTGGGAGGAGGCACCGGCTTTGTGTTATAATCTCCGCCAAGACAATAAATGGGTTCTTATCGGTCACCAGGGTTCAAATTTCTATGGCTATTACTGGGATGGTGACGAGTGGATTGAAGATCCGTCGATAGTTAACGGACTCCCCGAGGTTTCCGGTGAAGTGAAGCACTGCTTTATAGACTCCCTTTTACCCGATGGCAGATGGACACTTATCACCGGAACCGATGAAGGAATTCTGAGGGCATTCTACTGGGACGGCGATGAATGGATTGAGGACCCGTCAAGGGTAAACGGCATACCCGATATCGGCTCCCATGTCTCGGTAACTGCGGGGTTTAACCTGCGGAGAGATAACCGCTGGGTGCTGATTGTTACAAACTATTCTATCGCTCAGCCGAGGGGTTTTTACTGGGATGGTAATATATGGATTGAGGACTCCTCCATAGTTAAAGGACTTCCCGAGGATAATCTATTGAAGCCGACCATGGGGTATAATGTATGGGGTGATGGTAAGTGGATTTTATATATGGGATGCAACCGTCAGGGGACCATTCTCGGTTACTTTTATGATAGCGTTGATGTTTCCAACCTTCCCCAGCAGGAAGATATCGAAGTTTCTGATGTTGGTGCGACGACCGCTCTCATAAAATTCACCTATCCCAGGACCTGGACCCATTCTATTAAGTATTCCCTCTCACCGGACCTGAGTGACCCCCTATGGTCATACCGGGTTGAAGATGAAGACAGCGTGGAGATAAAATTGAAGAATCTTCTTCCCGATACCACCTACTATTTCCGGGTCTATACCTTTGTCCCCTGGGATACGAGCTACTATGTTGAAAGCCGGACAAGATCATTCAGGACATTAAAAGCCCAATCCTATATCTACCTTACCCCCGATGATACCCTCACCATCCAGGAGGCACTCGAGCTCTTACCACCCGAAGGGGGGACGATAGAGCTCTCATCCGGAACATTTTCCATATCCGAGCCGATTCGGATCTGGATGAACAATGTTACCATATTCGGTCAGGGTATGGATAGCACGGTGCTCATGCCCGGGGTTTCATTTGACGGTCATCTCATCTTCGTAACCCAGGCCGAAGACCCATATTATCGAGCAAATTGGATATATACCCACAAGGACCTTACCTTCTGGTTCAACTATCCCCAGATTCCCCTTGACACCACGATTCTGGTCCATGATGTGACCTTAAGCGATTTCAAAATAGATGGCGATGGGTCTAATGGAGGTATCTATGGAGTGGAGGTGTGGGATGTGGTCTGCGAGAGGATAAGGACGGAAAAAACCACCGGGGCGATAAGTTATAACCCCGGCATAAATTGCCTCATTGATAGTTGCATATCGTTAAATGACCGGATTGCCTACTGGCTTACCTTGTTATCACGCTCCTGCTATATTAAAAACTGCACGGTGAAAAATGCTCATGGCTGGATTCCCGCAGTTCACACCAATGGAAGCAAGGACTCAGAATATGAAGAACTACCCGATTACCCCCCACCCGAAATAAGTAATAATATTATAACCGATTGCGTTGATGCCATCCATGTATATTCAACCAATGACATCTTGGTTCACGACAATATAATTGATGGCTTTTTGAGATGCGGGATCAAAGTCTCAATATCCGGAAATTGTGAAATATACAATAATGTCGTGAAAAACGGGAGGTCAGATATTGATGATTCTCATGGGATTAGATATCACGAGGCAAATGGGTGTATCTTTCGCAACAATATAGTCTATAATAATAAAGGATATGGTTTCCATATGGCCGACAGATTTGAGGAAGCGCGGACCGGCGAAATCATAAACAATGTCTTTTATAAAAACAGTAAGGGCGGGTTATACAATCCAAAGGAGTTCGAGCAGGATATTATAGTGAAGAATAACATAATAGCAGAGAACGGTGGTTGGGGAATTGAAGGAGGGTTCAGCGTCATCTCATATAATGATGTATGGGGAAATGATTCCGGTAGTTTTTATAATGCAACGTCTGACATCGGCAACATATTCGCCGACCCCCTATTTGCAGATCCCGAAAATGGTGACTTTCATCTTAAATCAGAAGGTGGAAGATGGGATGGAGAGAAATGGGTTCACGACTCTGTAACCTCTCCCTGCATAGACGCAGGAGACCCGGAAGATGATTACTCAAATGAGCCAGAACCAAATGGTGATAGGATAAACATGGGTGCTTATGGGAATACCGCCGAGGCATCCAAAACACCAGGCCCTGCCGAAGTAGAGGAGATACTCGTATACCCCAACCCCTACCGTGCCGACCAGGCTTGGGAGGAAGAGATCGTATTTGAAAACCTACCCGAGGATGCGGCAATATGGATCTATACTGCTGCTGGAGAGCTGGTGGAGAGGATTAAGTCCCGTAACAGAAGGGTGGTCTGGAATATTAACGATGTCAGCAGTGGTGTGTATATTTATCTGATAAAGGCAGCAGGGTTTAAAAAGGTTGGGAAGGTCTCCGTCATTAAATAGGAAGACGGGTTACCGACCATCCAACAGCGGATGGGAGAAAGAATGTCTTTCCTATGGAGCAGGAACCCCGGCAATGGCCTATACCATTCACGCAGAACTTCTTAATGATAGCGAGTGGAGGGATATCATAAACCAAGCTCGTAGATACAACGGGGACACATTGTTACTATGACTCTATCCCCCTCCTCACCGATTTTTACGGGTGGCTTTCAAATCATTCCGATAGTATCTATGCATCCTTTGCACACCCGGGCATACGATTGGGTCCTTTCGTTTTTGATATTTTAGCCTATGGAGGAATCGGCACAGATATCCATATGATAGGGATAGAGGTATTTAATGAACATTTGATTCATTGTGTTACTCTTATGGATTCTTTAAGAGATTCTATTTTTTAGCGCTATTTAACGGCTGGTAAATAGGACCTATGGGAAATTGGGAAGGACAGGGGTAAGGACGGCGATACTCGCTTGCAGTTTAACGAGGCACGAACTCTTTTCTGCTTTATCCAAATTGAGATTCTATGCAACCGATGATGCAAACTTAGAGTTATACCTCTTTGCCATCTCGGCAGGAGATACACATCCGAGAGGTCTAAGGTTCATGCTGATACGGCAAATTTATATGATCGAGATGGAGAAGATTTCTGCATTGTAAATCTTTATTGTGGTGACACACTACTCACATCCGATCATGCGTCCTTACTTGAATTCTATCCAAATCCCTTTACTACAAGGGTGAAAAACAGACGATGAGGAGTGTATATGGTCGAATTGGAAAAAGACAATAAAATTCTGCAGACCAAAAAGCTGGTGCTGTTGAGATAGGTACATCGTCCTTACTGAAACTGGAGTTGCCCTTCCGCCCCATCTCCCTTTCAGCTCGGTCACCCTGTTCCAATTCTTTCCCGATTATCGACAATTCTCCCGTCGTCTCGGTCTGCCAGCTCTCCCCATCCTTCTCAATTTTGAATCCACTCAGTGCTTCCATATTTTCTCCTTTGCCTCCATTTCTCGTTCATATGTCTTCCCGCCAAAAGAATTAGTTCGTCCCCTCTGACCCATTCTACCTGTCCGGGATGAATTAAATCAATTTCTTTCTTAACTCGATCAAGAAATCCAATATCTGGATAGTTGCCCAGAACTACGAGGACTGTCAAAAAGAGTGGCCTTTCCTTATGCTCTCTTATAAAGAGAGAAATCTTTTGAACCGTCTCTTTAACATCCTTTTCCGCCCTCACAGCGGTAACAACCCATACCTTATCTTCAAATACCAATAGCTCTCCTTCCCTCCCCCACTCATATCCTGGCCAGCCGTAGAAAAAACCTGTGCAGTTATTCAGGATTTTTGAATAGGTTTCAAACACCTTCTCATCGTATTTTCCATGGTTTGAGAAACCTACCGTGTTAAGGTCGCATCCTTCCAGATATTTCTTTCCCCTCTCTAAATATCCTTCAAGATCGGGAAAATCTGAAGGCCTTATCCTTCCTCCAACATGAGCCCCGTAAAAGAAATCGTTGGAAGTTTTTGTCTCATAATAGTATTGAACTAATCCAGGGCAGAAATCTTTCACCAATCCATCAAGCCACCAGCTTACTTTAATGCTTCCCCTTCTTGGATCATCCCAAGCTCCATAATATCTGTCTTGAATCGTATTTAAACCCAAATCGCTCATGGCAAATGCTATATAAATTTTGTCTTCGAGGGAGACATTTGTTATATGATCCTGTTTATATGTTCTTTCTGCTGGCATCTGGGAATGGATAGAGAAATTAACAGATGTGGCATGGGCGAGCAAAACTCTTAAGCCGTGTCTTGACGCAAGCTCAACATGGCGTCTCTCTAAGATATTAGAAAAAGGATAACCCAATACAACCGCATAACGATTCATTTTATCATAGTATTTCTTAAGTAGTTCGTAATCCCGTGGCATCCTCTCACTTGGGATCAGATCCAGAGCACAGACTTTTCTCATAATTACATAATCTGCTATTGGCCTTATCATATAATAAGCAAACTCATGTGTTTTAGGATGTTCCACCGGCATCGCCGAAGCAATTAAATCTTTATTGCAGTAAGGAAAGATGTTTTTAAACTGCCACTCATAGGCTTCGTATTTATTTCTCCATTTTCTCCTTAAATCTTCTCTCATCTCGAATCCGAGTCTTTTAAGGATTGGAACGAAGTCTGGATGAGCTACCAGAAAATCGTAAACCCCCGCCATTGTGATGGCTATATTTATCGTATGCCTGAGCTTTGGATCATAAACTACGAACCCCTTTATCTCGCTCCTATATTTTCTCAGAGCAGATCTTAGATCGGTTTTACTATGGATAATCCAACCCTTTGACTCATAGTATTCAAGCCATTCCTCGGAGGGATTCCCAAACCTGTCTTTACTTTCCCACAATACATATATTCTTGGCTCTTCTCTATTTACAATTCCCTGCAAACTTAAAGCAAGCAATCTCGTTTTGTAGTCTTTGCCCCTTAGGTCAACAACATCTATTTTGGTCAGCCCCTTCTGCAGAGCAAGTAAATTTCCAACAGCTAAGGCAGAGACAAAAACCAAATACAAAGAAACATTTTCTCTCAATTCTTTAAAAACATCGCACATAGAAGTTCCTGGTTCTCTCCGAGCATCCAAAGAAATGCAAGATTTCCAAAGCTCGATATAGGTTTAGACCCCTATGCCACTTGTCAAGACTATCGATCACTTTGACCATCTCACATTAACCGCTATGCTTTACCACCTTCTTTAGCTCCTTGTGATCTAATCTTTCCACTCCCACAAAATAGATGCCGTCGGGCAGCTCTCTCCCTTGATCATCCCTACCATTCCACATGATTTGATTGGTAGATTGATGATGAACCTCTGTAAATGTCTTAACTACTCGACCGGATATATCCCAGATTTTCAGTATCGGGAGAATTTGCAATCTACCACTATTGTTTGGGGTTATAAATCTAATGTTTAACCTTTCCACGAAGGGATTCGGAAAGCATTGGAGAAACTCAATGTGCTCGGCCGTCTGATAACTTTCAGCAATACCGGGGGATAAAAGATTAAAGTAAATCGAGGTATAACTTGCCCAAGAGCTTCCTCCGGTAACCAGATCGAGATTACCGTTCCCGGTTACATCTCCCCAGACGATCGCATTGCAGTTTATTTCTCTGCCATGGGATAACCACGAGGGATCACTTTCTAAACTATCTCCGACATTCTCATAAACATATTGTGCATTACTCGCAGCTGATCCCTGATTAGCAGCGGCCAGATCAAGATCTCCATCATTATCGACATCACCCCATACCAAGTCGAGGATAGAAGCGTAGGGCGTTGGGAGAGGATTTGAGAACCACGAGGGGTATGATTCGAGGCTGTCACCGAGATTATAGAACACCGCTATCGGCTTGTCATAATTTGTAACTGCCACATCGATATCTCCATCATTATCCACATCTCCACATGCGATCGCAAAGGTGAGAAAATAGGCATTAGCTGACCACGAGGCAGTTGTCTCTAAGTCACCACCGTCGTTGTGATATACCCTGAGGCTTGGTCCATAATCACCATGGTTACCAACCACAAGGTCCGGATATCCATCACCATCTATATCTGCCCATTCTACATCAGCGGTCCAATCCCTCTCGGTTGACCGCCATGACGCTGTAGTTTCCAGTGTGCCGTTGTTATTCTTGTAGACTGCGTTCGACTGCCCCATCCAGTTGGCAATGGCAAGTTCTGGATAGCCATCATTATCGACATCGCCCCAGGCCACCCCCCAGCTATAATCGGTCTCATCCGACTGCCAGAAAGGGGTTGACTCCAGATTTGGACCGACATCTCGATACACCCGATTATGTCCATCCCCGGAACCGAAGGGATAATTCGCTTCGGCCAGGTCAAGATCTCCATCACCGTCGATGTCTCCAAAATCGACTGCTTCTGTCATACCACAATAGGGATCTGTCCAGACGGGGATAGTATCCATGATCATACTTGTATCACCAGTATTGAGATGGAGATCTGAGTAGTTCGCATCTCCGATGAAAAGATCGAGTCTTCCGTCACCATTCACATCATATAGCGCCAGATCGCTAACCACATTATGATCGGGCTCCGATCGGTATTCCCAACCGGGCAGGGTGTCAAGAGGGAGATCTTTCTCGAACAAATTCGGTGATCGAGGACTGTGGAGCAAATTTCTTCTTGAGGTTCTTTTAAGAACCAGCACCCTACCGCTGTCATCAAAAATAGCAGAATGCCACCAATTGTCGACTAAAGTCAGTTCGGGTAAATTAATTACCTCGGCAACGAACGCCATTATTATAATAAGCGAACTATGTGCCATTTTACCCCCTACACCGATTTTTGGACACCCACTTCCTACCTCAACAGAATCATCTTTTCGGTTATCCGTAAATTTGAGGTGCTCAATCGAATGAAATAGACACCAGAAGAAACCTTCCGCCCCTTATCATCTCTGCCATCCCAGACGATGACCGGGGAGAGCGGGGAGAATGATCTTACCAGTTCTCCCGCAACATTGAAGATCTTCAATTCGACATAATCAGCATCGCTTCCAGGCTTAAGGAGAATCCTGGCCATTCCCTTAGATGGATTCGGTAGGATCTCTAAGAATGGGAGAGGGTTTCCGGGGTGAGAAAGCTGCTCCTCAACATCGGTTTCGGGCCCCAACCTTATAAGATAGACATCGTCACCCCCTGATCCATAAGAGCCCGTCCAACCCACTATAACATACCCCTGATCAGATGTTTGCCTAACCGAATAGCTGAAATCGCTGGTCGTTCCCCCATAGGTCCTTGTCCACAAAGTGTCCCCAAGAGAATCTGTCCTGATAAGATAGAAATCAAAATTACCAGAACCGAACGAGCAGGTATACCCAGCAATGATATACCCTCCATCGCTGGTTTGACAAACAGAATAGCCCCTTTCACCTTCTGTGCCGCCGTAGAGTCTTGTCCAAAGTGTATCGCCTAAGGTATCTGTTTTGAGCAACCAGAGATCTTCTCTACCTGCGCCAAATGAATATGTGCCTGCCGCGATAATGTATCCCCTATCCGCGGTCTGTAGAACACAATATCCACCATCATTTTCTACCCCACCATAAGTCTTCGTCCATACTGTGTCGCCGGAGGAATCAGTTTTAATAAGATAAACATCATAAAGTCCAGCACCATAGGAGCCCGTCGATCCCACGATGATGTATCCCCCATCGGATGTTTGTCGAATATAATTACCCCCATCAGCATTCATTCCACCATAGGCTTTTGTCCAAATGGTATCACCGAGGGAATCTATCTTAATTACATAAACGTCGAGTTGACCCGCACCAAAGGAACCCGTTGTGCCGCAAATAATATATCCCCCATCCGCTGTCTGTTGAACTGAAGTTGCCCAATCGGCCAAACCACCCCCATACGTCTTCACCCAGATGACTTCGCCCAGCGAATCTGTCTTGATCAGGTAAACATCTTTATCACCAGCACCGAAGGAGTATGTACCTCCAGCGATGATATATCCATTATCGCTTGTCTGCTGGACGGAAAAACCGTTATCATCTGCTGGTCCTCCGTAGGTTTTGTACCAAAGGATATCACCCTCAGCGTCTGTCTTAATAAGAAACGCATCTGAGCCACCGGCGCCAAACGAATATGTCCACCCGGTAATGATGAATCCTTCATCGGAAGTCTGCTCGACCGAAAGACCTATATCATCGTTTATTCCGCCGTAGGTCTTCGTCCAGAGGGTATCCGGAGCTTGAGCATACAGATCCCCTTCTCCGAGGAGAATAACCACCACCAAGAAGGATGCCCTTTTCATAATGGAACCCATTCAACCTCTCATTTAGCGACAATCATTTTATAGCGGATTAGAATATCAGAACTTTTGTAGACGAGAAAATACACCCCTGATTTTAGATATTTTTTCGACAACTCAAGGGTATACTTTCCTCTCTGAAGATGACTTTTGACGAGGGTCTCTAACCTCCTCCCGGCAGGATCAATCAGGCTAAGTTCAACATCACCATCTTCCCTTACCAAATAAGTTACCGTTACGGAGTTAGGGGTGGGATTGGGTGAGCAAAAGAGTAATTTATCGGTCTTCACTTTTGCCTCCTTAGCCGTGTTCTCTGAGTGCGTATAATGTATAATGGCTCCATACTCACCAGCAGCCCATCCTTTTGAGTTAATATTGAAATGGACATCGAGTAGATGTTCTTGGGTGTTGCTTTCTTCTCTTCGCCAGCTCTCGCCGCCATCGGTAGTGGCAATTACTAATCCATGGGTTCCCACAGCCCATCCCACATTCTGGTTGAGGAAACAAACCCCTTCGAGATTCTCGCTAACTCCGCTTTCCTGCTTCATCCAGCTCGAACCTCCATCAGTGGTATGGAGGATCAAGCCATCCTGACCCACAATCCAGCCTATATTTCTATCGAAAAACCATACATCGTAGAGGCACTTTCTGATAATCAATGCTTTCCGAACCCATGTCTCCCCACCATTTGTTGTTCGATACACAACGCTCCTTCCGCCTATTTCCAATTCTGCACCCACTGCCCAGCCGTATTGTGAATCGACAAAGAAGATACTTGTAAGACAGTCCTCACTCCCTCCAGAGATTTGGGTTAACCAGGTCTCCCCTCCATCGGTAGTATTTAATACTATCGGCCAGCCACTTATCCCATCAAAATAACTACCACAGACCCAACCCCGGTTTGGATCAATAAATGTCAGACTACTAAGACTGCCAAGAAAATTTTTTTCCTCCCAGGAATTCCCACCATCGGTAGTTCTCAAAATAACACCTTCATTCGCATAACCACCAACGATCCAACCGTGGTCGGCATCTTCAAAATGGACACCCCAGAGCCAAATATAACTACTACCGCGGACTGGATTCCAGTTAAACCCTCCATCAGTAGTTTTCAATAAACATCCCTCAGCTCCCACCGCCCATCCATTCTGGTCATCAATAAAACATATACTCGCAAGATTGTTGGAAGGGCCGCCAGCCTGGAACTTCCATCGGTCACCCGAGATCGAATTTAAAACCGAGCCAAACTTTCCAACAATCCAGCCTTTCCCTACCTCATTGAAAAAGATCTTTTTCAGATCATTGTATGTATTTGAGTTTTGTCGTTTCCAGGTGGAACCATCCTGAGTATAGAAAATAAGGCCATTCCCTCCCGTGGACCACCCGTGTTTATCGTCTACAAAGCAGATGCTAAAGAGATAACCTTCATCTGTTATAAGTTGAACCTGCCAGCTATTTCCCCCATCAGAAGTATAAAAAATTGCCCCTTCGTTGAAATCTTTGGAACCAACGATCCATCCCTGCACCTCAGTCACAAAATAGACATCCTCCAGATCATAGGGGCTGGCCGGTCCGGAAGGAAGTGACTGCCACGTCATCCCTCCATCGGTGGTTCGTAAAATCTTCCCTTTCCATCCCACGGTGTATCCCAAGCTCTCGTTGGTGAAGAAAATCGATTGGAGGACATAGGAGGTATTATACGGAAGCCAAGTGGCGCCGCCATCGGTTGTCCTCAGAATAACCCCCCAACCACAGACCCAGCCTTTCCTGTCATCTATAAAGTAGAGATCGAACAGATCGGCATTGGTATTACTGTTTTGCTGGCTCCAGCTCTTTCCACCATCCGTGGTATGGATGATGACACCCCCCTTAGCGATAGCCCATCCCAAGCTCTGATTTATGAAAAACACGCCGTTCAGATTATCGATCGAGCCGAAGTATTTACCGACCCATGTCTTTCCTCCATCGGAAGTGAAAAGAATCTTGGAGCCACCACCTGGGTAGAGACCAACGGACCAACCATAATCACCGACAAAATGAACGTCGTAAAGATGGCTCTTTATAAGATTGGGCCTGAGATTGATCCACTCCCCACCCTGGACATAACTAAGGGATAGGAAAACCACGCCCGATAAAAATTTCATCCATTTCACGGCTACCTCTTTATTATCTTAAATGTGACTCGGGTAGAGGCAAATTCTGCTCTCAGGAAATAAACACCGCTACGAAGATTCCTTCCATCGAAGGGTATTAGATATGCTCCCGGCTTACTTAGGCTGAGTATTCTCTCCCTTAGTCTTTCACCCAAGCTATTATAAAGAGAGATCTTTACAGAGGTCGGTTGACTCAGTTGGAAGTAAATATTTGTCTTCTCACCGAAGGGATTGGGGAAGACCTTCGGTTTGGTGATGGGGAACATATTATCCCCAGATTCGACTTTTGGCTCCGGATAGGTCCTTATGAGATGTAAGTCCCAATCTCCAGGACCTATTGCCCCCGATATAATATATCCACCATCGTTGCAGATATCAACCGCCCAACCATCATCCCAATCTCCCGATCCTTCATATAGCCAAGTCCAAAGAGTATCTCCTGAGTTATCCGCCCTAAGAATGTAAATCAGATAGGGTGGAATACGGCCGGAATATCCAACCACAATGTATCCGCCATCCGGTGTTTGCCGGACGCATCTTCCACACTCCTCTTCACCCCGATCATAAGTCTTTCTCCAGATTTCGTTACCCTGGGGATCCACCCTCAGGAGATACATATCACCAAAACCGCCCCACATGGTGCTGCCAGTAACTATGAAGCCGTCTGAGAGCACCTCAATACATCTTCCCCCACTTAGATCATCATATGTTCTCTCCCACACCAATCCTCCATCTGAGTTCAGCTTAATCAACCAGAGTTTATCCTCGCTCATTGAGGTGTTGTAGGCTCCACCGATAATATATCCCCCATCCGAGGTCTCCCGGACCGAGAGGCCTGCCGAGGCATGAGGGGCAATTTTACTCCAGATGGTGTCTCCAGCACTATTCAATTTGAGGACCCATATCCGATACTCGTAGTTTCGATAAGTGGAGCCAACAATGATATATCCTCCATCCGAGGTCTCACGACCGCAGTGGCCAAAGTCTCCCTGCCCACCTCCATATCTCCTCGTCCAGATTGTATCACCGTTGGCGTCGGTCTTAATCACCCAGATCTCCCCATCGGTCGTCCCTAAACCGGCATTTCCGACGAGGAGGTAGCCACCGTCTTTGGTCTGCTCGACCGATTTGGCATCATCAAAATCCTTTCCACTGTCATAAACCTTTGTCCAGACCGTATCCCCTCCTGAGTCGAGTTTCAAAAGCCAGACATTACCCCAGGTTGGTCCGAAGGAGTAGGTATATCCGGCAACGATGAATCCGCCATCTGAAGTGGTCTGGATCGCGCACCCAACATCGTCATCGTCCCCTCCATAAGATTTCGTCCATCTTATTTGGGGGTGAGCCATCAACAGACTCACCCATATTCCAAGGATACTGCATATTCTCATAATACCTCCTTTTTATTATAGATGAAATTGTTTACTATTTTGTATATTGAGAAATTACAGATTGTCTAATAGAGAGTAACTATACATCTTTAAAGGAAAGCTTGTCAAATTTAAAAAATTTTGTTAAAATTTTACTGCGTGTTGTCCTATAGGAAGAGAATCGCAGCAGTAGTAGAATGGCAGCGTCTAAACAGAAAAATAACCCAATCGGACCTGGCAGAAAAATTTAAAATTTCTACGAGAACCCTTCGAAGGTGGATACGAAGTTTTCGATCTCTAAGTAACAATTGGTATCGGAGGCCCTGGAACAGATTCGATAGGGAAGTTGAGGATGTGATAGTGGCACAAAAGGAGGCTCAACCCTGGATGAATTTGGAAGAGGCAGAAAAGATATTCGGTATCACCAAAAGGGGAATCTGGTCTGTCTGGAAGCGGTTTGGACTTGCCGGTTATATTAAAGGCAAATTTTCCTTCTGCTTCTTAGATTATCTCTCTCCCGGTAAAGAAGTTTCATATGGACTGGAGATAGCGGAGAGACTTTTAAAGGAGGGGAAGGTCCGCTACGCAACCAGAATTTTAAATCAATTACCCATCTGTACATCTAAGGAAATCCTACTCAAATTTCCAGATCGTCTTCTTAACCTTAGACGAAGGATAGAAAAGACAGCCCTTAGCTTTGAGAAAATTCCTCTCAACGCTTTAGCAATCAAATGTAGGAAACTACGAGCTGAGGCTGAGCAACAAAGTTTATTTATTCTGGCTGCTCGGATAGGGTTGGTAGAAGCGATTGCACTGGATAGGCTTGGTCTATATCAACAGTTATTAAAATTGATCAGACATCTGCGGAAAATCTTAAGGATGGATTCAGATTGGATGAGGAGTTTGGACCCCTCTCTTCAACTGTCAATACTTCTCCTGGAAGGATCTGCATATGCCGGACTTATGGAAATTGGGAAGGCTAAGGAGAATTTGAAAATATGTCAGAAGATAGTCCGCACCCGTTTTCCAGAATCTGATATGGCAATGGAAAATCTGGCAGCACTATATACAACTGTGCAAATGTTTAAGGAAGCCCGGAAATGGTATCAAATGGTTGGGACTTCACCTGAGGTAAGATTTCGTCTGATAAATATGGAAGCACTTGTTGGTAACTATGATAGGGCGCTGAAGAACCTTTCATCGATAGAGGTGGTGAATAACCACTTCATAATGGCCCAGCTTCTGATTATTAGAGCTTTGTGTTATATTGGTAAAGGGAAACCAGATATAGCGAAACAAAACTTACTCCTCTCTCTGGAAATGGCAAAGGGAGAAAGACTACTAAACATCATTCATACAAGTACCTTATTATTAGCCTCCTGTTATGCCGCATTGCGAAAGGAAAAGTATGCCCGAATGCTCATAAGAAGCTACAATCCCATTCTCAGAAGGTTGGGGAACAAAAGGGATTTGTTCTTGAGATATTTGATAATGGGAAGCCCTCCAACTTCACTCAAAACTGGAAATCTCACACCACCAATGGAGCTGTGTCTGTTAATTAAAAAGGCAAGACAAACCCTATCTATTAACTGTTATAGGCGAGCAAAACAGTATGCCTTTTCCAAGGGAATAGTTTCGCATTTTCACATCTTCCTACTTTTTTTCCCGGAGGTAATACGTAATCTTCTTAAGAAGGGAAAAAATCCCGGCTTATCTCGGTCGTTTCTAAAACTCCCCATTTTCAGAACCGAATCCCCCGTTTACCACATAAAATTGTTGGGACCCATTCGTATCTACCGGAATGGTAAGCTGATTAGAAGGGGACTCCCTCCTAAGGGTGCTGCACTTATTATACATCTTACTTTGAGAGGCGGATCGCTACCGCTTCAGGATCTTTACGCCAATTTCTGGCCTGGGAGCAAAAATCCAAGGAGGACCCTTTCACATCTTCTGGTTTTTATCAGAAGAAATTTAAGGTTGACCTCTGCAGAGCTTTACATCTCTTCCCGCTTTAAGAAATTAGTTCTAAAGCCCGTCGTCACAAGTGACTACCAACTCTTTGAAGAAACAATCATTCGATCAAAAGGCTTGTTAAGAGCTGGGGAATGGAAAAGCGCAAAGGCAGAATTTTTAAGAGCGATACGCTTATTCCGCGGCCTGCCATTAGAAAAAATGTTTGATCAGTGGTCTGATGAACTGCAAAGGGCGATTTTGAACAAATTGAGGTCTGAAATAAAACATTTCACTTCCACCGCTTCAGCTCGAGGTGATTATCTAACCGCTAAAAAACTTCTCGGGTGGCTCTCCATCCATAAACTTTGCTGAATATTGATCATGATAGTTATGCGCAATTAATAAAGATCGTGCTGAACTTTCTTAAGGTTGGTTTGACGGAAACCGAACCCTCGACATCCTTAAAAATGTCAGTATCATTTTATAATGAGTGATGTGATAAGGACGAGAGCCCTTGGTGATCTGGTTGGTGATACCTTCCGGATCTATGTGAAGGATTTTTTTAAGCTTTCCGGTATTGTCGCCCTCGCCAATGCGATACCAGCGGTCCTCATCTTCCTCTGGATTCTCACCACCATCTTCTCGGTATTTCTGCACCAGATGAAACCACCACTTATTCCAGCCGGATTCGAAGAGGAGATGCCTTTCCCATCCGGATGGTGGCACTGGTTTATCATCATACTTGTGGTTGAGACCCTCTTTGCCATCTTCGTCTACCCCTTAATGAATGGATCCTTGATCTATGCCGCAGTCCAGGCCAACAATAATCAGCCCTTCAGGATCCTCGAGGCCTACCGGTCTGCCGGTAGACGCTATGGCAGACTGGTTGGTGCCAATATCCTTTACGGACTGGTAATCACCCTCCTCTCCATCACCATCATCGGGATCCCATTTGCCCTCTACTTCTTCGTGCGGTGGCTCTTCCTCCCTTATCTCATAATTGTCGAGGACACCGGTATCGGTGATGCCTTCCAGCGATCCACCGAGTTGGTCAGGGGTAACTGGTGGCGCACCTTCGGTATCCTCTCTCTCCTCTGGTTCCTCTATTTTGGAGTCACCTATGCCTTTGAACTCATCCCGATGATCGGCCTCTTTGCGGTCCTCTTGGGGATCGCCCTTCCCATCCTCACCATCGGCAACCTCCTGCTCTACTATGATCTCAGGGCGAGAAAAGCCAAGGAGGGATAATGGAAGAGAAGGATGATGAGTTAGTTCGTCTGGAGAAGAAATATCAGATCCTCTCCAACAAACTGGCCGAACGTCCCAACTCCCCATTCTTAAATGAGACCTTGGGTGATGTCTGCCTCAAATTGGGTCGGAGGGATGAGGCCAAGAATTTTTATAAGAAGGCCTTGGAATTAAATCCGGAGCGCGATGAGGTGGCTGAAAAACTTAGAAAGGAGTTCACTCCAGAGGAACTGAGAGATGTCCAATTCCCCAAGAAGATCCTCCCCTTCTGGCGGGATCTCAACACCCTGTTTCGCTACCCGATTCAGGGTGGAGGAAGATATATCATCCTGGGTGGGGCCTTGATCTTCACCATCCTCAACCTCGTTCCCCTCTTCGGTTGGCTGCTTGCCCTGATCTTTGCCTATCCCTATCTCACCGCCTATATGATCCGGATCCTGAGGGCGGTATCGCAGGGGAAGAAGGAGATGCCGGACTGGCCGGAGATCAGCGACTACTGGGATTCGATCCTCCGCCCTTACCTCCATGTCCTGCTCGCCTCTGCCATCTCCTTCCTTCCCGCAGTTATCATCCTCATCTTCGGCCTCCGGTTCGGCTTCTTCAACATCATCTTCTTCCTCTCGATAATCTTCGGATTCATCTACTTCCCGATGGCCCTGATTGCGGTCGCCTTCCACGATAGCGGTCTGGCCGCCCTCAACTTCCACTTCCTCATTGAGGCGATGGTAAAGATTAAGAGGGACTATATTATCGCCCTCATCGCCATGGCCATCTTTGTTGTAATCGAGGCAACTGTCAAGTCCATCCTTGGCGGCATCCCCGTTCTTGGCCTCTTCCTCTTCTGGGCATCTACCATCTATTTTACCTCCATCCAGATGTATATCCTCGGCAACATCTACTATGTCAACCGGAAGGCCCTGGCCTGGTTTTAGATTGTGAGGAGGTGAGGAATGTTGATCCTGATGATAATGACCACCACCTTCCTGGCCCGGATCGATCCCGATCTCATCGGGGAGGAAGGTATTGGGATCTTGAGTCGGGGCGAGGACTTTGCCATCGGCCTGGTCGATCAGCCCCGACCCGGGGTTGAGATCTTAACCACCTATCAGCCGGAGAAGATCTATCTCTGGGTGAGGCCACTGGCCGGCTTCCCTTTGGTCCGGTTATCGAAGATCGGGAAGATCATCTTCCAGAAGGGGGATGACTACCTGATCGAGACCGATGATTCAACCATCGACCGCCTGGATCTCACCAGACTCATGATCGCCCGGCTTCCAGAGAGACCGGTGGTGCCAAGACCGAAAACGGAGATCAGGAAATTCCCCAGCCTCGACCCCTTAGTCCAGGAGATGGTTGATGCGGTCGACTCGATGGTAATCCTCGACCATGTCCGGACACTTCAGAATGACTTCTTCTCCCGACATTCGCGGACCACCGGTTGCAGTCTTGCGGTTGCCTATGCGGCCCAGCATTTCATAAATCTGGGTTATGACTCGGTCTACTACCATAAGTATCTCTCCAATTATTCACCCCAGGTCATCGCGGTGAAACCTGGCAAATGGGACGATTCGACCTATGTCATCTGTGGACATATCGATGCGGTAATCTCTTCAGGACCGATCGCCTACGGGGCCGATGACAACGGATCTGGTTCCTCCTGCGTTATGGAGGCGGCCCGGGTCATGGCCGGTTACGAGTTCAAACACCGCCTCGTCTTCATCTGCTTTACCGGAGAAGAGCAGGGGTTGGTAGGCAGTTACTACTGGTGTCGACAGCATCAGAACGATCCGATGTTTGGTGCCCTCAACTTCGATATGATCGCCTATATGGACCGACCTGATCGGCTCCACATCATCAGTGACTATCAATCCCAGTGGCTGATGAATTTTGTCGACTCCTGCGCGGCTTACTATCTGCCCGGTTTTGATGTCCGGCCGAAGGTTGATCCCAGTTCCCGATATAGTGATCATGCCAGCTTCTGGGATATCGGTGTCGCCGCCCTCTGCCATATCGAATATCCCAACAACTGGAACCCGTATTACCATACCCGTGGGGATACGATCGGGGCCGGCTTCAACGATCTCACCTTCTGCTGGAAGACGGTGAAACTTGGTGTTGCGGCCTTAGCCAGTCTTGCTGAACCTCTTGGTCCGGAGGTACAGGAAGAGGTGACCAGTGAAGCGGCCTATCACCTGCCCGGTCTTGTCTCGGGACCGCTTGTTCTCTCCGATGGCCTCTCTGGTTCGGTCTTCGATATCTCCGGTCGCAGGATTGCGACCGGGAATCGGTTCGATCTCCCCGGTGGGATCTACTTTATCCAGATCGAGGAGGTGATGGCAAGACCGGAGAAGTTTGTCGTTATCCGCTAAGGGGGATAGGGGATACCCTCTAAGAAGTTCTGACGGAGGGCAAGGTTGATTGGGAGGAGATAGGTAAAGGCATTATAGATCCCGATCGATGAGATGGAATTGGCCAGGCGGAGCCAGATCCTATCCCACGAGTAGTAGCGGTCTTTGATCAATTCGATCAATCCTCCCTGATACCCCTTAAGGACTGGATGGCCCTGATCATAGAAATCGAGATCGGTGATATCGATCCTGTCCTGGGGGAATGATGGGGTGAATGGGAGGGGGGTGAGGGTTGGGAAGAGGGCAAAATCGGCTGGAAGCCTCATCACCGTCTCGATCACATTGGGGGAGAGATCGGGTAGGAGCATAACCATAACCCCGGGGATCATCTTCAACTGATGGATCCTGGAAAGATCACGCCTCATCTCTTCGTAAGGATGGCTGTGGAAGTAGTCCGGTTTGATGATGACCACCCTCACTCCCCCCCGTTTCATCGCCAGGAGGAGATCGGGATGGTCGAAGATTCGGCCGGTGGCGGTAACGATCCACTCCTTATGGAGATGCCAGCAGTCCTTGAAGAGCTGAATATAGTATTGGGGGTTATAGTCGATACCATCATCGAGGAGGATGATCCGCTTCCGTGTAATCTCACCAACCAGCCTGATCGCCTCCTTACGGTTGCAGAAGAGCGGTCTGGGGTAGAGATAATGCTCCGGACATAGCTCCTTAAACCTCTCACAGCCACAACCAAAGAAGAGGCGGAGCTGAGAGTAGTCAGGGACAAAACCGGCGTGCTCTTCCATCTCCCGATCAACATCGAAGCTTATCCGCCCCCGGGCCCGGTAGATCTTCCTCAACTTGGCTTTCTTAAGATCCCCAACTATCTGACCGATTGATGCGGTGATATCCCCGACCACCACCGCATCGGAGAACCTGAGGCAGAACTCCGGACCGACCGTTGCCAGAGGGCCGAAGAAGACGACCGGAATATCGTTCTTCCGGTAGAGGAGCGAGACCTCTGAGGCCCGGGTCAAAAGATGGGGTAATACCTTAAGGAGTACCAGATCCGCATCCCGATAGTAAAACGGCTCGACCCGCTCATCAAGATATTCCAGCTCCGGGATCATCGCCTTCAACCTGAGGTAGTCATAGTCCGGTCGGCGGAAGAAGATGCTCCCTTTATAGGGGCGACGTTTCTGCTTCCGGGCCCAGGAAGGGAAGACCGCAAGGTAGCGGATCCTCATCGGGTGAGATCGTTGAAGGTCACCAGTATTGCCAGGACAATAAAAATGGAAAAACCGATCTGCTGCCAGACGAGGAGGAAGTTTCTTGAGACCCTCCTCCGTCTCAGCATCTCATAGAGGGAGAGCACAATGCTCCCACCATCCAGGATCGGCAGGGGGAGGAGGTTGATGATGCCGAGGTTGATCATAATGAAGGCGAGGAAGAAGAGGAGGGTATCCAGGCCCCAGGAGAGAGATTCACCGGAGACCCGGGCAATG
>QNBE01000016.1 GCA_003645615.1 Caldifarciminota bacterium | reverse complement strand
GGTTATCTCAACTTTAAGCTCAAGTCTGATTTCATCTATCGAGAATTGAGATCATATTATCAATCCAATTTTGGAACGAAGCCGAAATCGGGCCGAGTGCTGATCGAGTTTGTTTCGGTTAATCCTACCGGGCCAATAAATATTGTTAACGGCCGTGCCGCAGCCCTTGGTGATGTCCTGAAGAGGACCTTCAACTTCGTTGGCTATCAGGCCGAATCCGAATATTATATTAATGATGCGGGGAGACAGGCGGAACTGTTGGGACTTTCGATATTAGCTCGGGTCGATCAACTGGAGGGAAAGGAGTTCAAGATTCCGGAGGATGGTTATCCGGGGGAGTATCTCATCCCGGTGGCGCAGAAATATTGGGAGCTTTACCGAAAGAGGGATCTGACCACTGCTCGGGATTTTGGTGTGACAGAGATGGTTAAGATGCAAAAGGCGACCCTATCCAGATTCAATGTTATCTTTGACCACTGGATTAGTGAACGGTTCTTCTATAGGGAAGGTAGAGTTGCGGAGGTGGTAGAGCGACTCAAGCCCTATCTCTTTGAAAAAGATGGAGCAATCTGGTTTCGGGCGGATAAATTTGGCGATGAGAAACCCCGGGTTTTAAAGACATCGGATGGCCGTTATACCTACTTGGTTCCAGATCTCGCCTATCACCTCTACAAGTTTGAACGTGGTTATGATCTGATTATAAACATCTGGGGACCCGACCATCATGGCTATATCAGTAAGATCAAAGCCGGCCTTAAGGCCCTCGGCGCTGAAGTGAAAAAGCTGACGATTCTTATCGTCCAGCAGGTAAATTTGAAGTCGAGGGATGGGAAGGTGGCGATGTCAAAACGGGGAGGAAAGTTTATCACCCTGGATGCACTCCTGGATGATATCCCGCTGGATGCGATCCGGTTTTTCTTCCTGATGAGATCGCCGAGCCAACCACTCGACTTCGATCTCGATCTGGCCAAGGAGAGATCTCAGAAGAATCCAGTATATTATGTACAATATGCCCACGCCCGGATTTGCAGCATCCTGAGATTTGCCAAGCAAGAGGGGCATTACGGCTGGGATGATGCTGATCTTGGTCTGCTCAACAAACCGGAGGAACGGGATCTGATGATTGAGCTTCTAAAATTTCCCGATATAATTTTGGCGGTGGTTAATAAACTTGAGCCTCAAAAACTTGTCTATTATTTGATTGATCTTGCCACCACCTTCCATCACTTTTACGAACGTCACCGAGTGGTCAGCGAGGATCGGGCGATGAGCCGGGCTCGGCTCTACTTAGTTGATACCCTAAGGAAGGTAATAAGTAAAGGGTTGGATTTGCTCGGGGTTAGTGCCCCTCAGGAGATGTAAGGAGGTGTCATGAATCTCTCTTCTTTGTTGGTTCCGGAGCGTGTAAACCTTTCCCTCCGGTCGAAGAAGAAAGAGTCGGTAATAAAGGAACTGGTCGGTATGATCAAATCGGGAAAGGATGCCGATGTGATTATCTCAACCTTGATCAAAAGGGAGCAGCTTGGCTCTACCGGGATCGGTAAAGGAATTGCAATCCCCCACTGTCGTTCCCTCCTGGTCAACCGCTTGGAGATTGCGGTCGGACGATCGGCCGGAGGCATTGAGTTCGATGCCATCGATAAGAAACCGGTCTATCTGGTTTTTCTGGTCATTGCGCCGCCCCAGGATCCGGGAAATCAGTATCTTCTCACCTTGGGTCGCATCGTCCAGCTCTCCAAGGAGCTGGTCAAGAAGAAGCTGTTCATGGAGCCCCAATCGCCTAAGGATTTCATCAAGCTGATCGCCCGGATCGAGAAACTTATCGATCGGAGGAAGTAGATGAAGGAGATCGAGCTGCTCATTAGACTCCATGACCTTGACCTTCTTTTGAAAGAATTGGGTAGTCCGGAACGGAGGAAATCCTTCCAATCGATCGGATTTAAGATTAAGGATCCAACCAAGAAACTTGCCCAGGCCAGGGAAAAACTGGCCCGTAAGATCCCAAAGCCGCTCCTGGCGCGGTATGAGCGGATCAGGCAACGTTATGAGCGGGCTTTGGCACCAGTCATTGGAGGGATATGCTATGGTTGCTTCATCAGGCTCCCCTCGGAGATGAGCACCAGAAGGGATGAGGTCCAGAGCTGTCCCAACTGTGGTCGAATTATCTATTGGTTAGAGTAACTAAAAATGGAGTTCAACAATATCTTTATCCTGGAGGGGGAAGGTTCGTTCCACCCGCATTCCTTTCATACCCTCTCGCCAGATCCGGGCATATTTTAACCTATCTTTGAAATCCCGCTTCAGATGGCAGGCAGCATCCATTACCGTAGCCCCTTCTTTCATTATGAGTGGCTCGGAGGGGATAAACTTTTCTCTCGGTTTCTTGGTATAGATTCTGATGACCCCCAAGTGGTGGAAGATCCAACCCTTGATTTCTGGATCCGGATCGAGGGTCGAAAATTTGAATGTAGGTATCTGAGGAAGTAGATCTGGGTAGTTGGGGACTAGATCGGACTTATTGGCGATGGCCAGAAAGCGGTGGTTTTCCGGAGTGATATTTCGCTCCCGGAGAATACTCATAAGTTCTTGAGCTCTGGGCTGGGCCAGGTCGATAACAATGATGATCAAATCGGAGTTACGGATGATACCAAAGATCCAACCTGGCGTGTCCTCGGTAATCGGGGGGAGATCGACGAGCTGGATCCTCACATCCTCATACTCGATCATCCCAACCTCGGGCTTGGTGGTGGTGAAAGGATAAGAGCCGATCCTGGGGGAAGCATTGGTGAGGGCCTTGAGGATCGATGACTTACCAGAATTGGGAAAGCCAACCAAGGCTGCCTGACCGGCCCCTTCCTTCGGGATCGAATACTCGTAGTAACGAGCGCCAACTTTTTTCTTCTTCTTCAATTCTTTCCTCAGCTTGGCAATCTTGGCACGGAGCAGAGCCTGGAGTTTATCAGTCCCTTTGTGCTTGGGCATCACCGCCAGCATTTCGGTGAGGATCTCAATCTTCCGATTGGGATCCTTTTCTTTCTGGAGTTCCTTCTCCTTTCGATAGTATTCAGGAGGAAGATTGGCCGGCATTAACGATCGCCTTTCCGGTTGAAGTCCCGATTCTGGTGGCTCCAGCCTGGATCAATTTTTTTGCTTGCTCATAGGTTCTTATTCCACCGGCGGCCTTGATTCCAACCTTTCCTTTGGTAACCTGGGCGATGATTCGAACATCTTTAATCTTCACCGATCCATGAAATCCGGTTCCGGTTTTGATGAAGTCAACCCCATGATCCATGAGGAGCTTCGATACCCTACGGATGAGCTCTTCAGAAAGAAGTGGTGTCTCGATGATAACCTTCAATGGCCTATCACCTTTCACCTTGATAAGCTCCCTTATCTCATCTTCAAGCTTCTCAAATCTCCGCTCTCGGATAAAACCGATATTAAAGACGACATCGATCTCATCGACCCCATCCTTTGCCAGACTTTCAATCTGGAATACCTTCGCCTCTGTCTTTTCCAGGCCGAGTGGGAAACCGGCAACCGAGATAACCTTACCTTTTCTAATCAGTCTCTTGGCCAGCCTCACATAACAAGGTGGGACACAGACGCCATGGAATCCATAGTGATCGGTTTCATCACAATATCTTTTGATATCATCGGTTGTAGTATCGGGCTTAAGGATGGTATGTTCAATCAGACCGTTTATTCTTGAGAAACTCTTCAAGCCAGCCACCCCCTCCCTCTTTGGGACAGGAACAGTCTCCATAATTGAGATTCTTACCACAGATGGGGCAGACCCCTCGGCAGTCCTCACGGCAGTGTGGTGCCATCGGGATTGCGGTAATCACCGCCTCCCTTATTGCTCCCTTCAGGTCGATCCCGATATCCTGAAAATAGACCCGATCGAGATCCTGACGCCTAAGTTCCACCTGAGGCAGCGAGTCGTAAGGATCGCGGCCGAAGATGTACTCCCGGTGAAACTCCTCATCAAACTCCTGCTCAAACTCCTCACCACAACGGGCACAGACAAGCCGGGCGGTAAAGGAGATCCTACCCTGGAAGATGAAGAGTTCACCCTTGGTTATCGTAAGAGTGATCCGACCACCAGTGATGGGGATTTCATCAAGACCGATTGTCTCAGAGTCGAAATCTTCACTATAACTATCCAATTCCTTCAGCTCCTCCAGGGTAAGAAAGAGATCTTTTACCACTTTCCCGTCCTTAAGAACTCATCGATCGAACGGGCGGCAATTCTTCCCGCCCCCATGGCCAGAATAACCGTTGCGGCACCGGTGACGACATCACCTCCAGCCCAGACCCGCTCTTTTTTGGTTTTTCCGGTCGCCTCATCGATAATGATATTTCCCCACTTCCCCGTTTCCAGACCAGGGGTCGTCTTGGGGATGAGCGGATTGGGACTGTTACCGATCGCCACAACACAGACGTCGATCGGGATAACAAATTCGGATCCTTCGATCGGTATCGGCCTTCGCCGTCCCGAGGCATCAGGTTCTCCCAACCTCATCCTCAGACATTCTACTGCGACCAGTTGATTGTGATCATCGGAGATGTAGCGGACCGGATTGGTGAGGAACTGGAATTTTACCCCCTCCTCTTCGGCATTCTCCACCTCTTCCACCCGTGCCGGCATCTCAGCCCTCGACCTACGATAGATGACAATTACCTCGTCGGCGCCAAGCCTGAGTGCGGTTCGGGCTGCATCCATGGCCACATTGCCGCCCCCGATCACCGCAACCCTCCTGCCGATCTTAATCGGGGTATCATACTCGGGAAAGAGGTAGGCCTTCATCAGATTGGTTCTGGTGAGATACTCATTGGCAGAATAAACACCATTCAAGGTCTCACCCGGTATCGACATGAACCAGGGCAGTCCGGCACCACTGCCGATGAAGACGGCATCATACTCCTTCAGGATCTCATCAACCGTCATCGTCATACCAACGACAAAGTTTAAGACGACCCTGACGCCGAGTTTTTTGATGTAATCGACCTCACGATCGACGATCCGTTTGGGTAGTCGGAACTCCGGGATGCCGTAAACCAGGACTCCACCCGGTTTGTGGAGGGCCTCAAAGATCGTCACATCATGGCCGAGCTGGATGAGATCGGAGGCAACGGTGAGACCGGCCGGACCAGAACCGACCACCGCAACCTTCTTTCCGGTCTTCTTCTCGATCTTAGGTATTGTTACCTTGCCGACCTCGGCTTCGTAATCGGCGACGAACCGCTCCAGTCGGCCGATGGCGATTGGTGCCCCCTTCTTATTCAGGATGCAGGTCTTCTCACACTGAACCTCCTGAGGGCAGACCCGTCCACAGATTGCCGGCAGGGTGTTTTTCTTCTTGATGAGCCGGACCGCATCGAGAAACCTTCCTGCGGCAACGAGCTTGATGAATCCGGGAATGTCGATCTCGACCGGACAGCCCTTGACACAGAGAGGACGCTTGCATTCCAAGCACCGTTTTGCCTCTGCGATAGCAAGTTCCGGTGTATAACCCAGTGCTACTTCATTAAAATTCTTGATCCTCTCCTTAGGGTCCTGTTTGGGCATCGGCCTCCGGTTGAGATCGAGCTTAGCCATAGCGCTCACACTCAAAGAAGCTCAAAGACCTTAGCTCCTCATCGAAGTAGCTGTGCTTCCGGGCGAAGAGGACATTCCAGTCGACTTCATGGCCGTCAAACTCGGGGCCATCGACGCAGGCAAACTTCGTCTTACCACCGACAATAACCCGGCAGACCCCACACATCCCGGTCCCGTCGATCATGATCGGATTGAGGCTGACAATCGTCTTGATCCCGAATGGTCTGGTCGCCTCAGCAACCAGATAGAGGAGGAAGGTGCAGCCGACCACATAGACAAGATCGGGGTGATTTTCTTTAAGATAATCCTTCAAGAACTGGTCGATATGACCGGTGAAGCCCTTACTACCATCCCTGGTGACATAGAGGATCTCACCACTCACCCGGCTCAACCTATCGGTCCAGTAGAAGAGGTTGGCACTCCTCGCCTCGATGATGGTGCGGACACTACTGCCCGCCTCTTGAAATGCCTTAAGCGCGGGATAGATGGCGCCGATGCCATAGCAGCCGCCGATACCGAGCACCTCCCTGTGGGAAGAGATCTCGGTTGGTCGGCCCAAGGGACCGACCAGGGTATAAAGGCTATCACCTTCTTTCAAGGCGGCCAGCTTCCTGGTTGATGTCCCAATGGTGAGAAAGATAACGGTGATCCCTTCTTCATCCCAATCGGCAAGAGTGAGTGGGATCCTTTCCCCACGCTCATCAGCCTGAAGGATGACGAACTGACCGGGTCTTGCCTTCTTGGGAATGAACTCCGACTCAATCTTCAGCAGATGGATATTGGGAACGAGCCGTTCACTCTTCAGGATCTCATACATCTCACCTCAACTCGATAGCGACCGCTCTTCTCCCCATAAGAGAAGAGAAAACCCTTCGGGATGGTATCAAGCTTTACCTTCCGTTTGATCCCCAGTTCGGCAATCAGGATCAGGTTACCATCCTTTAGCCTCAACGATTTAGCATCCTCCGGATTCATATAGATGATATCCCCTTCGATTCGATCGATCCCCTTAATCAGATCGCCAAGCCGAACCCCACGGCTCTGCCAGCTCGGTTTGATGATGAGGGTGAAGTTCTTACCTCTCATAGATCTCATCCAGTATTGATACATCGGCACGGGCCTGACCCAGAGGCGGGATCGCCGGTTTTAACCGATGTCTCTTTCCAAAGATGTCGGTAACGGTTCCCCCCGTTTCAGCAAAGGTTGTTGCGGGAAGGAAGAGGTCCGGTTTCTGATCGAGAAGGAATGGGTTCTGGTAGATGATCGTCCGATTGATCGCCTCCGGCTTCACCCCGATCAGATAGAGGCAGCGGATCCCTCTGTTTTTCAAAACCGATTGATAGTCAACCAGCCCCCTGATCTTCTGAAGACCGAGAAGATTGGCACCACGGAAAATCGGAAATGGGGTGAAGGATTTAAATTTAGGAGGTTTGAGCTCGGGTGGGTGGAGGATGACCCCGCGCTCATAATTCCGGATTAGCTCCTGGGCCTCGCTCAGGGCTGGATCCTTCGACCTACCTTTGAAGAGCTTCTCAAGCACCGACAATTCTCTACCCGGTCTTGGTCTGATCCAGATCTGGGCCTTCTCACCAAGGCGATTTGGGAAGGGGTCGATGAGAATGACCGGTCTTCCCCCGATCCGCTGATAGAGGGGGAAGAAATCGGAGATCAGGTCGAGATTGACTACAAGGATGAGAGGGGCGTCGATTCGGATCGGACGGCAGCGTAGAGGATCTGGGGTCGCCACAATCATCCCGAACCGTCTTGCCACCTTTAAGCCGCTCCTTATCGCCTCATCGGTGAGATCACTCCCGAGGACGAGGGCACTCCTGTTTCGGTTCGCCTCCAGGATCGAGACCGCCTGCTCGATCGCCTCTGGCCAGGAGACGATCACCATCCGGGTGTCTCTTTTCACCATCGGATATAGGGTCCGTTTCGGACTGTGGACAAACTGGGGGAGGGCAAACCTCCCTCTAACACAGAGGAGTTCCTTTCGAGGTGAGACCGAAACTATCTGTTTCTCTTTCACCTTCAGCGTAATTGCGCAGCCGAGACTGCAGAGGAGGCAGGTTGAGTTTATCTCCTCCTCCGGGCTCTGCCAGCGAGAGAAGCGTTCGCTCAAGGCACCGGTCGGACAGGCGTCGACACAGGCGCCGCAGAAGAGGCAGCCGGCCTCGAGATGGGAGAGGTGATAACCGGTTCCGACCCTGGTCTCTGGACCGCGGTGGTAGAAGGTCAATACCCTGGCCCCGCTTCGCTCCTCACAGGCCCGAACACAGCGACCACAGAGGATACAGAGATTGTAGTCCCGCTCGAAGAAGGGATCCTCCACCTCCTTTTCTAAATTACGGTACCGATTGGGATGAGGGATCGATTTCAACTTGAGATAGTCGAAGACCTTCTGAAGCTCGCAGGACCCATTCTTGGGACAGAAGACGCAGCCGGCGGTGATCGGGGTCTTCTGGATACAATCCTGATACCCCCCGCACCCCTCCCGCTTTTCGCAGACAAGACAGCCTATCGGATGTTCGGTAAGGATCAGGGAGAGGATGAATCTTCTCAGCTGGTTGAGCTTTCTGGTATTGGTCTTCACCCTCATCCCGTTCTGGACCGGAAGGGTGCAGGAGGGCTGGGGCCGGTCCATCCCTTCGACCTCAACGATACAGAGACGGCAACCACCGTAGGGCAGGAGATCCTCATCATAGCAGAGGGTGGGGATGTAGATCCCGTTCTTTCGGGCAGCCTCGAGAACCGTCGTCCCTTTCTTCACCTCGATCCTCTGATTATCGATGACGAGGTTAACCATCGATCCTCGGTGAAACCTTCTTGATCGCTGAGAATTTAGGGGGACAGACGGATTGACAGATTCCGCACCGGATGCATTTATCCTGGATGATTCTATGCACGCCCTTCGGATCACCGACGATTGCCTGCTCCGGACAATTCTTGAGACATAATTGGCAACCAGTGCACCTTTCCGGATCGATGACATAGGAGATCAGATCCTTGCATACCAGAGCCGGACATCGTTTGTCCCGGATATGGGCGAGGTATTCAGCCTCAAAATAGCGGATCGTGGTCAAAACGGGGTTGGGGGCGGTCTGGCCCAACCCGCAGAGGGCGGTCAGTTTGATCTTCTCTCCCAGCTCCTTCAAGCGGTCGAGATCTCCCTCCTCCCCCTCTCCTCGCGTGATCCGTTCCAGGATCGCTACCATCTCCTTGGTCCCGATCCGGCAGGGGGGGCATTTACCGCAGGACTCCTTCTGGGTAAAGGTGAGGAAGTAACGGGCGACATCGACCATACAGGTCCGCTCATCCATCACGATCATCCCCCCGGATCCCATCATTGATCCGGCCCGGGTCAGACCTTCGTAGTCGATCCTGAGATCCAGCTTCTCTTTCGGGATACAGCCACCGGATGGGCCACCGGTCTGGACCGCCTTGAATCTCCCGTCAGGCACTCCACCCCCGATCTCATAGATGATCTCCTTGAGAGTCATCCCCATCGGCACCTCGACCAGCCCGGTATTCCGGATCTTGCCGACTAAGGAGAAGATCTTCGTCCCTTTACTCTTTCTCGTTCCGATCCTGCGATACCAGGCCGCACCATTATTAATAATGAGTGGGACATTGGCCCAGGTCTCAACATTATTGATGTTGGTCGGCTTGCCGAAAAGCCCTTTCTCAGCTGGATAGGGTGGACGGGGTCTCGGTCTTCCCGGCCTCCCCTCGATTGAGGCAATGAGTGCGGTCTCCTCTCCACAGACAAAGGCGCCAGCACCCCGGACGATTCTGATGTCGAAATCGAAATTCTTATCCAGGATCCGGCGGCCCAGAAACCCCTTCTTGCGCGCCTGAGCAAGGGCGATCCTGACATTCCTCACCGCCAAGGGATACTCATTCCGGACATAGATGATCCCCTCAGATGCTCCGATCGCATAGGCACCGATAATCATCCCCTCGATCACCGAATGGGGGTTGCCTTCCAAGAGGCTCCGGTCCATATAGGCGCCGGGATCCCCCTCATCGGCGTTGCAGATGATATACTTCGGCCTGCCCCGCGACATCCGGCAGAACTTCCATTTCCGGCCGGTGGGAAAACCGGCCCCACCCCTTCCCCTCAATCCCGATGCGGTAATCTCCTCGATCACCGCTTCAGGTGCCATCCCACTTAGGACCTTACGAAGGGCCTGATAGCCACCGATCTTAAGATAGTCGCTGATCCGGGTGGGATCGATCAGGGGGTTGGTGCTGAGCAGGAGCCGTTTCTGTTTCTTAAAAAATGGGATCTCATCATACTCGGGATAATATTTTCCGGTCACCGGATCATAATAGGTGAGGCGTTTGATTATCTCCCCCCTCTGGATCGTCTTCTGGAAGATCTCATCGAGATCCTCCGGTCTCAATTTCTGATAGTAGATCTTCTGACCATCGAGAAAGATGATGCAGTTCGGTTCGGTCTCACAGAAACCGTGACAGCCGGTGATCCGGAGCTGGAATGTCTTGGGGTTCTGTTTGAGGATCGCCCTTGCTTTCCTGACGAGATCACCAGCGCCACGGGCCAGACCACAGGTCCCGGCCGATATCGCCATCACCGGTCTCATCTTAAGATCTCCCCCACCTTCTTCACCGACATCTCACCGAAATACTTTCCATTGATGACCACAATCGGTCCGATGGCACAACAGCCGAGGCAGTTTACCGTCTCCAAGGTATATTTCCGGTCCTTAGTCGTCTCACCGGCACTTATCCCCAATCTTCGCTCGAGCTCCGCAAGAATCGCAGGTGCCCCACGGACATGGCAGGCGGTGCCGAGACAGACGGTGATCAAATTCTTGCCTCTCGGTTTGAGGCTGAAGGCGGTGTAGAAGGTGGCCAGGCTATAGATCCGGCTCAAAGGGATGTTCAGTCTCCGGCTCAGATATCTGATGAGCGGTTCGGGTAGGTAGTTGAACTTCTCCTGGATATCCTGGAGGATCGGGATCAGATCCGGCTCCTCGCCGGCATACCGGGCCAGAATCTTCTCAAGCGTCTTCTTCACGCCTGCATTTTAACCATCGGACTGATCGGGTCAAGCCTTGACCTTTTGGAGAAGCAGAGATATAATTCTCTTAATGGGTTGTCTACCATGAGGAGGGAAACTGCTGCCCTTGGATTCCCTGATCCGAGTCAATCCCAGGGTAGTGGCTTCTGGTATCCCAAATGGGTAAACCAGACTCTATATTATGGCTCAATGGCGGTAGGTAATTCGATTCGGTATGTGGTTGATGCATATTATGGTCAGGCCGGTAATGATTGCCGGATTCTTGAAGATTCCCTGTATTATCATATCCCACCAGAGTTTGGACTTCAGGAAGTCGATTGTCTCTATGATGATCATGGCCCTGGTAATCCGAATCCCCAGGATCTGGAATGTTTCCAATATTCGGTTGCCGATGCAGCTCCTGACTGTGATGATTTTGTGATTATTGAATTCATCTACACGAATAGAGGAGCCTCAACACTCGATAGTCTCCACTCCGCCATCTTTTGCGATTTTGACATCAGATCTTTTTCCGATAATTACGGTAAGACTAACCAGCAATTACGAACCGCTTATATGCAGAGTTCAATAGGTGATGAGTATCCTACGGTTGGTATTGTCTACTTAGGTTCAAAACCACAGGCACAATTGCCAGTTGCCAATCTGTCGGTCATTGATCGTTCTCAACATACTGTCTGGAATGACTCGGTCATGTTTCTTTATATGGATGGGACCTACCATTATCCTCAATCCAATCGTCAATATGACTGGCAGGTTGTCGTTTCAGTGGGACCATTTAAGCTCGCTCCGGAAGAGAGTCAACATGTTGCCTTTGCGATCGTTGGTGGCGTCTCGAATGACCATTATCTTGAGAACTGTCGTCACGCGATCGAACAGTATGACACAATGTGGCCAGCAGTTGTCGAAAAACCACCTTCTGGACCATATCGAGAAATCTGGGTTGGGCCCAACCCAACCCGGGGGAGACTAACATTTAACTTCACCCTGAGTCGGTCTGCACCGGTAATAATCACTCTTTTTGACCTCGCCGGAAGGGAGGTTACCGACCTTTTCCACCGGAGGGTTTCTATGGGAGAACACAGTTTCACCGTGGCCCTTCCTGAGAGGATCTCATCCGGTATCTACTTCTTAGTCATTGAGGTGGATCAGAGATATGTGATAAAAAAGGTGATCCTCAAGAAGTGATTGAAATCGAAATCTTGACTGATACCTGGATCAGGTTTTTATAGCGTAAGGAAGCGGAGATGATTCCGGTCCTCTTCTCAGCCTGGCTCCAGTTGTCCGGTAATGATACTTTATCTCCAATAAACAGGGTCATCTTCTCTGATTCCACCATGGTCTCGGTTCATTCCTGGCTCTCGGGTATTGAATACACCGACACAGTGGTCATGGATTCATCATTCAGGAGACTGAGGATTCCGGGTCATCCCTTTGATTTTGGCACTACCAGGGCCGGCAGACCGGAGCTCCCCTATCTTCGGATCCTGATTGCGGTGCCGGACTCCTGTTCCTTGGACCTTGAGGTCTTCTCCAGCCGCAGTCTTTCCGGTACCGGTAAGGTCTACCCGATCCCGAGACGGGTTTTTGAGAGGGATTCCGGGGGCTATATCAAAGAGGTCGAGGTCTTCACCTATGACACCACCTTCTATCAGATGGACACCCTCTATCCCGGGGTTTTGGCCAGGGTCAATCAGGATGGATATCTCCGGGAGCAGCGGGTCCTGGAGGTCTTCCTCTATCCAATCCAGTGCAATCCCGGAAGGCACGAGATCATCTATCACTATGATCTCTCCTTGGTGGTCCGGTATTCCGGTAAAATTCAGCCCTGTACCCTTGGCCTTGGACCGTTTGAACATCTCGGTCGTGATCTCCTGTTAAACTATCCCGGGACTGATCGGGAGGGCGATCACAACAACCCTCCTGAGGTCCACATCTATACCGAGCTCAAGGTTCCCGGCAATGAGGCCGACTATATAATTGTCGTTGGCGATGATCTCTTTAATGACCCTACCGGTTATACTAAGGTGCTTGATTTTGCCAATCACCGGTGCAGCAGGAACTTCTGGGATATTGGGATTGTAGCGATGGAGGAAGTAGTTGAGGAGTTTGGTCCTGATTCCGCTGGGCTCCATAGCTTCTTAGAATATGCCTACGAATACTGGTCTGCTCCACATTCCCCGGATCGAAAATTGATCTATGTGATTCTGATTGGGGGCTGGGATCTGGTGCCGAGTTATTTTGAGGAGTATGAGGTGCAGGGGCGGAAATTAGAACGGGTCATGGACTACTGGTTCAAGTGTTTGAAGGGGGATGATAACATTTCCGACATCGCGCTGGGCCGGTGGCCGGCCAAAGAGGTTGATGAGCTCACGACCATCGTTAAGAAGACGATCGACTATGAAACCGTGATCCAGCCCGAGGATTGGCGGAGGCGGGGATTGGTGTTGAGGGGCAGGATGAGGGCAATGCGGATGAATGTGCTGAAGTGTGTAAAGCGATCTTTGAAGATGCTGGGTTCGAGGTTTATATCCACAGGTGGGATGAAGAGCCGGCTCAAGAGTGGATTAATAATGTTCATTATAGGGTAAATGAAGGTGTCCTGATCACCAGTTATTTCAGTCATGGTGTTCGTCAAGCCTGGGTAAGACCGACTGAACCGACCTTCGATACCACCGATGTTCATGATCTAACGAATGCGCTCCGGCTCCCGTTTGTGGTCAGTATGGCCTGTGCCACTGCCGAGTTTCACTGGGACAAGAGTGCATCGGGTCATCGGTGTTTTGGTGAGGTCTGGCTCTTTGACGATCAGGCTGGAATCGGGTTCTATGGTGCGGGCTGTGCAACAAGCTGGGCGTCCCTTCCGACCGGTTATGAGATCGTCCGTTATGCCACCCTTTATGGCCGGTGGTTCATCGGTGATGCGGTCGCCTGGGGTGAGTTGGCCAACCCCTGCCTGAACTGGGACTACAACCTGCTTGGTGATCCGGCGGTTGATCTTGGCGGTGAGGGGATCACCCGGGGACCGGATCTCTTCATCCGACCTGACGGTGGTGAGATCGAGCTTCTTGATCCATATCCCCGGATCGATGCTCAAATCCCGATCGCCTGCAAAATCTGGAACTTAGGCTTTCAGGATGCGACTGATGTCCTGATCCGTTTTCAGATCATCGATCCTGAGAATCAGGTCGTTGAGGCGACCCTGGAGACGACGATTGATCTTATCAAGAAGCGGAGTTGTGAGACCGCTCAAGTTACCTGGATAAAGAGCCATGTTGGCAGACTTGGTGATCGGATCATCAGGGTGGAGGCTGATCCCGAACATCATATCCCTGAGGTGTGTGAAGAGAACAATCAGGGTGAGAGGGTAAAGTTTTTCTACTTCTATCCCTATCTGACGGACAACTGGCCGGTGAAATTCGGCGGTGTTTCGGTAACCCCGGTGCTCTGGGATATCAATGGCGATGGGAAGAACGAGATCTTGGTCTCGGATGATAAGATCCTCGTCGTCCTCAACTGCGACGGAACCTTGCTCTGGGAAGCGGAATGCGGGAGTCGCATTACCGATGTCGTGGTCGGTGATGTTGATGGGCTGTGGCCGGATGAGATTGTCGTTGGCGCCATAGGTAAGGGAACGGAGACCGATCTCTGCGCGGATTCGATATATGTCTATGATCATGACGGCACCCTGCTCAACAAGTGGGAGATTACAAGTGCTGAGTTGATCTCCGATTGTCGGGTGATGCTCATGGAGATCGCTGGAACATCGCCCGGACTTGAGATCGTCTCGGCGACCCCTTTGTCTCTACTCCGGAGCTCCTCTCCACCCAGAATCGATGCCTGGCGACATGATGGTACTCATCTCTGGACAATCGACGACCTCAATCTTCCTCACCTCTCGGCCGAGGAGATCGATCCCGGCAATCCAGGCACCGAGCTGGTTGCTGCGGGTCTCGATGGGATATATGTCTTTGATCGGCAGGGTAATGAACTACAGCACTGGGACTATCGGATCGGCTCGACCCCCGCTCTGGCCGACTTTGATCCCTTCCCGGATGGTTGTGAACTCTCGGTGGGCGGTAATGGTCCTGCAGGAAATCACCTCTATGCCTTCCACTACGGCCAGTCAAACCCCATCTGGAATGTCCCGGTCAACGGCCCGATCAATTCATCCCCGGCGGTCGGGGATATCAACAGTCAAGCCCCTTACTTTGATGTCGTTGCCGGCTGCGATGATAAGATGATCTATGCGGTTAAACAGAATGGTGAGCCCCTCTGGGATTTTCAGACTAACGGCGCAGTCGGTTATCCCCCATCCTTGGCCAATATCGACCAAGACGATCGTCTTGAGGTCATCTGCCCATCCAGTGATAACTGGATCTATGGTCTTGATGGATTTGAGGGTCACCTTGAGCCCGGGTACTGGCCGTTCTGGGTGCCGAAAGGCACGACTCCATCCGATGTTATGATCGGCGATCTTGATGGGGACAGTTTCTTAGAGCTGGTCTTGAGGACCACCGATGGCTATGTCCATGTCTGGACCTTGAAACCCTACGGCGGGGGACCACTCGGAGTGGTCCCGGCGTCCATCCTCCCCTGGCCGATGTTCCACCACGACTATCAGCGGACCGGGAGGTATAACTGGACCCCATCCGGGGGGTTGCTGAATGCGACCGATGAAGCCGGAGAGTTTGAAATTACCGGGAAGGTGAGGGAAGTTTCTATCACGGTCTATGATCATAGAGGTAAATCGGTCATGACCCACTCCTATCCGGAGCTGGATAAAGGCAAATACAGGGTTGACTGGAAGGGTCGGTTTGCCCCCGGGCTCTACCTTGCGGTGCTGAAGATCAGGGGTTTCTGGGCGGTGAAGCTGTTCCAGGTTGAGTGAGGCCATGAGAGACCGGTTCGGACATATCCTCCCCTGCTTTCTGCTCACCACGGTCTACTCGCTGCTCCTCTACTCTTACCCCCCGGGCTGGTCTGATGATATCCGGGTCAGCCTGCCCGGACAGGACTGCAGCACACCTGATATTGCAATCGACTCATCCTGTAATATCTGGATCGTCTGGCATGTCTACCACCCACCCTATCCCTATCCCGCTGATATCTACTATGCCAAGCTGGATTCCTGTGGCAATTTCCTCATCCCACCGACCGATCTTACCCAGAGTCCGAATATAAAATCCTGGTTCTCCAGGATTGCGGTTGATCAAAGAAACCGGGTCCACATCATCTGGCGGGAGCCCGGTCCCCATGGTTATGCGGTCTACTATGCCCGGCTTGATGAGCAAGGGAAGATCGAAATCGGACCGAAGATGCTGATTGATGCGCCCACTGCTACTTTTAGCTGGCTCCGGGATGAGATTGAGGTCGATCGGGAAGGTCACTTGGCCATCGTCTGGGATGGTTATACTGACGATTATAGAGTTTTCTACTCTGAAGCCGACACCGGAGGTAATCTTAGTATCGACAGTGTTAATGTAAGTCCTGGACTTGATGCCTCCAATCAGGAAATCGGAGTCGATACCTTCCAGACAATGAAGAATCACATTTTCTTCAGGAGTTTTCTCCCCCCGAGCATCATCTATAACATCTTCTACAGTCGACTTGATGACCAGGGCAACCCCGAGGTCCTGGGCAGGAGGGTCTCCCACGGCGACCGCAAGGATCTCCATCCCGCTGCTGTTACCGATGGTGCTGGCAATGTCCATTGTGTCTACTCCCGAGGTCTTGTGGAGGGCTCTCAGCTCACCAGTGATCCCTATTATTTCAAACTCGACTCGATGGCCAACTATCTGATTCCTGAGACCGATCTTTATCCTGACCCACACTTAACTGGTTCCCCTGACATCACCATTGATTTGAAGCAGAGACTTCATCTCATCTGGGATCAGACTCATAACATTGTCTCACGGTCCTGGCTAACATATACCGTCCTGGACACTGCGGCCCATTTCCTCATCGAACCAATGACGGTGGTCGATACCCTGCACATCTTAAAATCATCCATGCCCCGGATTGCGGTGGACAAGCACAATCGGGTCCACTTGGTCTGGCAGGATGTCACCCAGTCACCGATAGCGGTTTATTACAAATACGGAGACCCATTCATCGACATCGAAGAAAAGCCAAAGGCGACCATCTCCCCCCCGTCGTTCTATCCTAACCCTTTCAACGATGTCTTGAGGATCCACAAGAAAGGCAGGATTTCGGTCTATGACATCACCGGTCGGTTCATCGCCGATCTCACCGGCAAGAAGACCTGGCAGCCGATCGGTCTCCCTTCCGGGGTCTACATCCTCACGATCAGGGAGGATGATAAGCTAAAGACCCTCCCGGTGATCTACCTCCGTTAGATCGTTACGACGCACTTCAAACTCATGGAGACCGTGTTTACTTATCTTTCCAGCCTTCATTCTCATCTCTGTAAGATTATTTTTGATTGAAATCGATCGGTTGACGGATTGAGAAAAATCAGTATAGTTTAAGATGGATACGAGGAAGAAAAATCAGATTCCCGAGGGGCTCACCTTTGATGATGTTCTGCTTATTCCTCAGTATTCCGAGGTCCTGCCCAAAGATGTTGATCTGAGGACAAAGTTCTCCCGGGGTATCGATCTTTACATCCCCTTAGTCTCAGCGGCAATGGATACGGTCACGGGATCGAGGATGGCGATCGCCATGGCCGAGAATGGCGGCATCGGGATCATCCACAAGAACCTCCCACCCAGGGAGCAGGCGAAAGAGGTGCGGAGGGTGAAGCGGGCTGAGAGTGGGATGGTGATCAACCCGGTTACGATTAGGAAGGATCAGACCGTGAATGAGGCGCGGCGGATGATGGATGAGCACGGCATCTCAGGACTACTCATTATGGACGATGAGGGTCGTCTCTGTGGCATAATTACCAAACGGGATGTCATCTTTGAGGCCGATGGGAGTAAGAGGGTGGCTGAGGTCTGGGGAGATCGGAAGCTGGTTACTGCGAAGGAGGGGATCACAATCGACCAGGCCAAGGAACTGCTGAAACGGCACCGGTTTGAGAAGCTACCGGTGGTTGATAAAAGAGGTAACCTCAAAGGGCTCATCACCTTCAAAGACATCACCAAGAAGCTGGAGCATCCTTATGCCACGGTCGATGATCTGGGAAGACTCCGCTGTGGGGCTGCAGTTGGAGTTGGAAGGGATGCCTTCACCCGGGCCGAACTCCTCCTCGATGAAGGGGTTGATGTGATCGTGATCGATACCGCCCATGCCCATTCCAAGAATGTGATCGAGACCACAAAGCGACTGAAGAAGCTCGATGTTCAACTGGTTGTTGGTAATATCGGAACTGCTGAGGCAGCTAAGGTTCTGGTCGATCTTGATGTCGATGGGATCAAGGTCGGGATCGGTCCAGGCTCGATCTGCACTACAAGGGTGATTGCCGGGATCGGTGTCCCCCAGCTCACTGCCATCATCTCGGCCGCCCGGGTGGCACGTAAGGCGAAGATCCCGATTATCGCCGATGGTGGGATCCGTTACTCCGGGGATGTCGTCAAGGCACTGGCTGCTGGAGCGGATTCGGTGATGATCGGCAACCTCTTTGCCGGAACCGATGAGAGTCCAGGGGAGACGATCATCTTAGAAGGGAGGAGGTATAAGACCTATCGGGCGATGGGATCGGTGGCAGCAATGAGGCGGGGCTCGGCTGATCGGTACTTCCAGGAAGAGGCGGTGAAGTTCGTTCCAGAAGGGGTTGAAGGTCAGGTCCCTTACCGGGGTCCGGTTTCAGAGTTGATCTTCCAGATCATCGGGGGAATCAAATCTGGAATGGGTTACTGCGGGGCGAGAGACCTGAAGCGGTTGAGGAAACGAGCAAAGTTTATAAAGATCACCAATGCGGGGATCAGGGAGAGCCATCCCCATGATATCACCATTACCCGGGAGGCACCTAACTACGAGCTGAGAGGAAGGTTCTGATCACCTCCTGACGGACCCGATCCCCAAGACCGGGAATAACCCTCGGATGGATGAGATTGGTGAGGAAGACGATTGCCCATCTCTCTCTCCGATTGATCCAGATCCCGCATCCGGTGAATCCGGCATGGAAGATGGTCCCATCCTCTTTGACGATCCATCCCAGACCTCTCTCATTGAATGGCTGCTCCATCATCAGGATCGTCTCTCTTTTAAGAGGAAGATCGAAATCGAGATAGGTCCGGATGAAGATCACCAGATCATCGATGGTTGAGAAGATCCCGGCATTGCCACTGATGCCGCCGAAGGCGTAGAAAGAGTTGCCGTCATGGACCTCACCGGTAATCGGATAGTCCCGCCAGTGGAACTTTTTTTTAAGATAGGGCTGGACCATTTTCCTTTCGTGATGGTCACCAACCTCGGTAGTGACGGCAAGGTTCTTTTCGATTGGCCCAAATCCGGTTTTCTCCATACCCAATGGGGAAAAGATCTGATCGGTAACAAAGTCCTTAAATGAGCCGGTAAGCCTTTCGATTATTCTCTCCAGAATGATATAGTTGAGGCAGGAATACCTGGTTGCGGTTCCCGGTTTGAAATCGGGCTTCAGATTGGCCAGAAATGGTAACCTCTCCTTCTCCTCCAGCAGATACAGTGGATACCAGGGGGTCAGGCCGGTGGAGTGGTTGAGCAACTGGCGGATGGTGAGATCCCGATTTCTTCTCCCCACAAACTCCTTAAGAAACCTTCCGACTTTATCCTCAAGTGACAGCCTTCCGGTTTCATAAAGTTTCATCACCGCGGGGCCGGTAGCGATCACCTTGGTAAGCGAGGCGATGTCGAACCGGTGATTGCGGGAGAGGGGCCGGGGGGTGGGGACGATCTGGGCCTGGCCATAGATGGCGGTCTCCTCCTTTCCCCGATCGTAGGTATAGAGGGCAAAACCGCGGATCCCCCCGGATCTGACCTTTCGGACTAGCTCTTCGTACCACATAGGATATCGATACCGATCTCTTTCTCCAAGCGACGAATCATCTCAAGCCCAATTTTAAGATATTCGCTATAATCGAGACCACGGATGAGGGTGAGAAAGACATAGGCACCGGTCGCCTGGAGGAGTCGCTGGATTCCGGTCTTAAAGAGATCGGGAGGGGAGATCGACCAGGGCGAGTTCTGGTTGTAATACTTGAGTAGTTCCTGGATCTGCTCCATTCCGATCGGATGGTAGGGATCGAAGAGGAGGGAGGCGAGATCATAGCTTACCGGACCGATCATCGCATTCTGGAAATCGATGATCCGGACCCGGCCGTCCTTAATGAAGATGTTCCTCGACTGGAAATCGCGATGCATCAGAACCTTGGGCAACCGGTCGATAGCCTGGGCAAGTTTTTCGAGATCGGACTTTAGGCGAGGGGTCGGCTCTTTTTTCAGATATCGGATCAGGACATACTGGAAAAAATAGTTCTGCTCCCAGATGAGATGGGTGTAGTTGAAGGTGGGAAGTCCGGCCCTCTTCCTTTCGGTTGCTTCCTGCCACCTGATCAGCTCATCGATCACCAGCTCATAAGGTGGATGCTCAAGGGAGTCGAGCCGATCAGGGCCAAGATCCTCAATCAGGAGATACCTGTCGTGGGATTCAATAATCTGGGGGAGATCGAGGTCGGAGAGGAGTCGATGATATCTGAGATACTCGCTGATCTGGGATCTGGTCCCCAGTAGGACGATCCCCTCCTTAGTCCGGTAGAATCTTCGGGTTGAGGCCGATGGTAGGGGCTCAGCGGTTGATAAAAGACCCTTCAGCGATGATCGCATTTTCAATCTTTGCCCCATCCGGGAGGGTTGTCTCTGGAAGGATGACCGAATTCCTGATGAGGCCGTTTCTGATCCGGACCCGGGCTCCGATATAGCAGGACCCCTCAATTCTCGTCCCGGTGAGCTCGGCATCGGGGGAGATGAAACCACGGGTATGATCGATGCAGTTAAGATAACCCTCCGGTGAGCCGAGATCGAACCAGGGGCCATCATAGATGAGTCCTGAGATCACGATATCCTGAATTGAAGGTATCAGATCCCTTCCCAGGTTTAAGGCGATCCTCTGGTCGATCATCCCGATACCGGTATAGGTGTAGCCGGTCCCATCAAAATCGACCCGACCGCCCCTTATACCGAGATCAGATCCGCCGGCCCGGATAACAAGGGTGATGGGAAATTGATGGCTGGTGTGATGCTCGATCAACCTCTCCAGATCGACTTCGGCATAGACATCACCATTATGAATGAGATAGCAATCGGCCTCAGCCTTTTCAGCAATCCTCCTTATCCCACCACCGGTGCCGAGGATCTCCTCCTCTTCCGAGAGAAGGATTTTATTGACGTAGGGGGAAAGATGGCTTTTCAATTTTTCCCTTAGGTGGCAGAGGTTCACCCCGATCCTTCCGATTCCGGTCTTAAGCATCTGCTCAATAATGAGATCGATATTGGTCTTTTCTCCCACCGGAAAGAGCGGTTTGGGAAGGAGGTTGGTGATCGGCCTCATCCGCTTCCCATAACCAGCAGCAAGGATGACACCGCAGATTCTAATAGATGAGATAGTCCCTCCGCAGTTTTAAGAACTCTTCTCCTTGAAACCGGTTAAGGATTTCTCCAACTTCGACCCCCTGCTCAATCATTTCTCTTATCTCCTTTCTCCCGATCAGGAGGTCAAAGGGCAGTCGGTCCAAGACCCCTTCATAAGGGGGGCTGCGCCAGGCGAATTTTTCCGGATGGATCTTCCTGATAGCCTGGATTATCTTGAGATAGGTGAAGACCGGATGGAACTCCTCCCGGTCGAGGAGATGGATGAAGATGCCTCGACAGACCTCACCCTCGTATTTTGAGAACTGGGGCTGGAACTCGACCGGCCGGAGTCGTGCCCCATCGATCGTGCCCACCGCCTCGATCACCCCCATGGGATCAAGCCAGGGGGCACCGATCTGTTCGAAAGGGCGGGTCGTCCCCCTCCCCTCCGAGAGGTTGGTCCCCTCGATCAGACAGGCACCAGGATAGACGATTGCGGTGGAGAGAGATGGGATGTTGGGTGAGGGTGGAATCCAGATCCCCTGGAAATAGCCGCCATCCCATCCTTCAAGTGGGACAACTTCCAGATTCTTCTTCAGATACCTCTCGTTAAGAAACGAAAGCAGCTCACCAGGGGTCATACCATGGCGGATCGGGATTGGATAGGGGCCGACGAAGGAGAAGAGATCGGGTTCAATTATCGGCCCTTCGACCTTCCTCCCGATCGGATTGGGACGATCTAAGATCAGGATCTTCTGATTCGCTGCCGCCTCGATCAGCTCGGTTGCCGACCAGAGATAGGTGTAATATCTGGCACCGATATCGAAGATGTCGATGATCAGAAGATCGAGTTCAGCCAAGATACTTTTTTCCCATCGGTTTGGAGGGTAGAGGCTCACAATCGGGATTCCGGTTATCGGTTCGATGCCGCCTTCGATCGCAACCTGATCCTGAGCAGTCGAGTAGAGGCCGTGCTCCGGAGCAAAGATCACCCGGAGATCAAGGCCGGCCTTTTTCAGTTTAACAAAACTATACTCAAGATCGGTAGTGACCGAGGCCTGATGAGCCAAGATACCGAGCCTTCTTCCTTTTAACGGTTGTAGATCGACACGATCAATCCCGTATCTCACCGCTTCAGCTGGTAGAGCCGACCCTTTCTGAGATACCCCTGGTAGAGGTAATATTTCCGATCCGGGTAGTAGTTCATAAGCAGGGTATCATCCATCCCGAGATGGTGGGCATAGATGATATCACCACTCAGATCGGGATCATTATAAAGGAAGGCGGAGCCGAACCAGAGATAGGGATCGCGATGGGGAATGGGGTAGAGCATCTTCACGAACACAATCGCATGATGGAGCCCGTGTTTTTCTACCAGCCGACCCAGATAGGGGTCGACCCCCCAGAAGGATCTACCATAAGGGAAGGCCCGGCCGGGTGAGGCCTTGGTGATGAGAAAGGGGACCCGGACCGTGAGCGACCAGAGGAAGAGTCCGGCCACTATTAGGTAGACAATGGTGGGCCGTTTTAACTTCCTGATCATTATCTCAATCCCAACCGCAGAGAGGATGATGATGGGAGGTAGGGCTTCATAGAGATATCTGGGACCAAGGCAGAGATCGTGGAACCAGTAGAAGATATGGCCGATCAAGAGGGCTAAGGGGATGAGGTAGAAGAGGAGATATCTCCTCTTGAAGAAGAAGAGAGGGATGAGAAAGGGGATGGTGGAGGGGATCGGCCATTCGAAAAGATTACCCGAGAGAGACTTTATCTTCTCCCAGGCATCAGAGAGCCCCCGGGAGAGGGTATGGGGTTCACCCCAGGCCGCTTTACCAAAGCCGAGGCCAACATTCTTACCATAGAGGGCGGTATAGCCGAAAGTGAAGGGGTCGCCATTGGTGAGATAGTTATAGAGAAGAAGGAGGAAGACGAATGGGGCAAAGGAGAGGGCGGTCAAGTGGAGCCGTTTTGGCCGTAATAGAGCAAAGACCGGCAGGGAGTAGAGAAAGGCGGTATAGGGACGGATCAGGAATGCTATCCCTAAGGTGATTCCAGCAAGGAGGTAACGCTGGGTGAGAACGGCATAGAGGAAGATGGTGAGGAAGGCCATTGCGCTGACATGGGACATATGGCTTCCCGCCATGAACATATAGAATGGGGAGAGGATGATAAGGATCCCGGAGAGGAGGGAAACCCGAGGCGAAAAATACCTTCGCGCGATCAAGATCGTAAAGAGGATGCCAATCCCGGCCAGAATCGGATTAACTATAAATGGGAGTCCGATCAGAAGCCCCAAGGCCAGGATAAGGGGATGGCCCGGAGGATACTGGCAGTACCACCGGCCATTGTTGATCAGATGGGTATAGTTGAAGAACTGTCTTAGTGGATGAGAAGGATAGTAGAGGCGGCCTTTGAGGAAGATCTTGGCCTGGAAGAGCTGAGCGATCGAATCCTGGACATGGGGTATCCGGTCGAAGATGAAGATCGCGATTATGAGCGCCAGACCAAAACCGGTTAGTGAGAAGATAATGGCCGGTTTTCGATCATCCATATCCCGATAAGGTTATCGCAATTAGACCAAAGATCAATAAAAAAACCCGGCAGTGACCTACTCTCCCGTGCCGTCACCAGCACAGTACCATCGGCCCTGAGGGGCTTAACGACTCTGTTCGGAATGGGAAGAGGTGTTTCCCCCTCGGTATAACTGCCGGGATAATTCTGAAATTCCGTTGATGGAAAGGAGAATCAAGCCGCACGACCGATTAGTACCGCTCGGCTCAATGCATTGCTGCACTTACACCTGCGGCCTATCAACCTCGTAGTCTACGAGGGGTCTTCAGGCCCCGCACTTCCGAGGAAATGCGGGGACGGGAGACCTTATCTTGGGGTGGGCTTCCCGCTTAGATGCCTTCAGCGGTTATCCCTTCCGAACCTGGCTACCCAGCTGTGCCGCTGGCGCGACAACTGGTGGACCAGAGGTTCGTCCATCCCGGTACTCTCGTACTAGGGACAGCTCCCCTCAAGTCTCCTCCGCCCGCGGCGGATAGAGTCCGAGCTGTCTCACGACGCTCTGAACCCAGCTCACGTACCGCTTTAATGGGCGAACAGACCAACCCTTGGGACCTGCTTCAGCCCCAGGATGCGATGAGCCGACATCGAGGTGCCAAACCGGGCCGTCGATGTGAACTCTCGGGCCCGATAAGCCTGTTATCCCCGGAGTACCTTTTATCCGCTGAGCGACGGCCCTTCCACACGGAACCGCCGGATCACTAGGCCCCGCTTTCGCGTCTGCTCGGCCTGTCGGCCTCACAGTCAGGCTCCCTTATGCCCTTGCACTCCACGCACGATTACCGACCGTGCTGAGGGAACCTTTGGGCTTCTCCGTTACCGTTTAGGAGAAAACCGCCCCAGTCAAACTGCCCACCTGCCACTGTCCCCCGCCCTGGTTCAAGGGTCGGGGTTAGGACCCCAGCAAGACAAGGGTGGTATTTCACCGGTGGCTCCATCCCGACTGGCGTCGGAACTTCACAGCCTCCCACCTATCCTACACATGCCTGGCCAAAATCCAATGGCAAGCTGCAGTAAAGGTTCACGGGGTCTTTTTGTCCTACCGCGGGTAGGCGGCATCTTCACCGCCACTTCAATTTCGCCGGGCTCCTCGTCGAGACAGCGCCCCAGTCGTTACACCATTCGTGCAGGACGGAACTTACCCGCCAAGGAATTTCGCTCACATCTCTCCCGACCTTTCGGTCAGGTGTGGACTATATCTTTATCCAGCTTTGCCTTTAACTCCTTTCTTATCTGACCAAGAAGATGGCTGTTACTCCGATTCATCTTCTCTGCAATGGTAACAATCCTCAGTAGACCGGAGAGAGTCAGATGCTTTCCCTCTTTCATCAGATTGATAACGCGCTGGAACCGCTTGAATTCGATCGCCTTCTTCGTCTTCAAAGGGTTTTTAGTAAAGAACTCGCAGAGTTTCACCAATGATTTCAGCTTCCGAACCCGAAATTCGTATCGATCACCGTGATTTCTTCGAACCACACCGAAACGGAAGAATCTCTTGAGTCCATAGAGGATCTGGATGTCACGCTGGTGCTGGACAACCCGAAATTCAGGCAGCACCTGATAACCAGTCGCCATTTCCGGATGACGATTGACTCCGATGTAAAAGCATCCTTCACCGTCGACAAAGCCGACGACCCATTTGGGATCGAGATCCATTACTCCTCCTTCGCTGGATACCCGGCGTATAGTCTCTGAGGATCTCCGCCGGAAGCGGATTTCCTGCGGGTTGCCCAATCCTCACCATTTTTACCCGTTCCTAGTAGGTAGGTGAGGCTCTAAGGGGTTTCCCGCATACAGCCAGGTATTGCCCCTGATGTTGCCATCAGGGCAGGCAGCTAAGGCTACCTTAGGACCGTTAGAGTTACGGCCGCCGTTTGCTGGGGCTTCGGTCGGGAGCTTCTCCCGCTCTTTCAAAGAAAGGGCAGGATAACCCCCTTCCTTAACCTTCCAGCACCGGGCAGGTGTCAGTCCCTATACCTCGCCTTACGGCTTGAGCAGAGACCTGTGTTTTTGGTAAACAGTCGCCAGGGCCATTTCACTGCGACCTCCTCCAGCTCCAGGAGCGAGTCCCTTCACCGGAAGAGGCACCCCATCTCCCGAAGTTACGGGGTCAACTTGCCGAGTTCCTTGACGAGGGATCACCCGAGCGCCTTAGGATCCTCACCGCGCCCACGTGTGTCCGTTTCCGGTACGGGCACCTAAGGGTCTGGCATAGAGGTTTTTCCGGGCTGGTCCTCGGGACGAGTTACTCTGCCCGTAGGCAGATTCCCCATCACCTCTCGGAGTTGGGAGGCGGATTTGCCTAACCTCCCCTCCTACCGGCTTAGACCCCGTATGCCAACACAGGGCTCATCCCTACTCCCAGCGTCACCCCATAGCTCGTAACGACCCTTAGATGGTACGGGAATATTAACCCGTTTTCCATCGCCTACGCCTTTCGGCCTCAGCTTAGGTCCCGACTAACCCTGGGCGGATTAACCTTCCCCAGGAAACCTTGGGCTTTCGGCGATCCGGTTTCTCACCGGATTTATCGCTACTCATGCCGGCATTATCACTT
>QNBE01000015.1 GCA_003645615.1 Caldifarciminota bacterium | reverse complement strand
TTCTCAAAGTGGAGAGTATGCTCAAGATCAGAGATATCGTCGGACCGGAGAAATGGGAAAAGCTAAGGAAGGAACGCCATAAACACCGACCCCGCCCCCCAAAGCACCGGTGGATGAGATGATCGGGTTGCTCATCTTCCTCTCCCTCTCGAATGAGATAAGGATCATAAATCTCCTTAATGGTTTAGAACTCGATCGAGCCCAGAAAGAGAGGATTATTGCCTTAGCAACCTCAGCCCAGAAGCTGCATCGGGAGTATGAGAGTGAGAAGGAGGGGCTCGAGGCCGAGATCGAGCCCCTCCTCCAGGAGCTAAAAGAGGTACTTATAGAACACGATCCGATACCATCCCACCTGAGGAAATCGATCCATAGGGTTGAAGAAAAACTGATCCGTCTCAGGGCCGAGTATCACTCCCGGCTCGACTCCCTCGCCCAGCTCCTCACCGAGTGCTTAAGACCGGAGCAGATCTATGTGATTGAAACCTATCAGCCCTGCCTCATCCCGCCCCCTGGTGAGGCGAAGATCGGTCAGAGTGAGAAGCCGCTCGGAATCTACCACCTCCTCGATCGGATCCGGAAGATGCCCGAACCGGTCTACCAAAGGAACCGGGATCGGATCATCGAAAGAGTTGCCGAAAGGATCGTCCTCCATGCCCCGCCCTGGCAGAAACTTGATCAGAAGCTCCTGAAGCGGGAGATCGGTAAAATATTCGACAGGACGCGCAGCCTCACCCCCCTGGAATATTCGATCCAGAGAGAGGAGCTGGCCGAATATCTGAAGGGGTTTACCCATCGGCCGGGTAGTGATCTTGAACCCAAGATTAGAAAGTTCCTGCTCAGCGAGGAGGTCATCGACCTCCTCAAAAGATCGTCTCAATAATAAGATCTTTTTTTACTTTTTCGATTCTATCCTTAACCTTTCTCCGATACCCCTTTCGATTTTTAATGGCGAGATCGAGCTCTGATCCAAGATCGGGGAAATACCTTCGATAAAGCTTTCCCATCCTCCTTCGCACTACGGGGTAGGGGTTGAGAAGATCGAAGATGATCCTCTCCGCACCCGATTCCTGAACCATGGCCACGAGCTCGGTCAGGGCAGAATACTGATCGGAGAGTCCTGGTAAAAGCGGTCCAGCGAAAACCGTCACCGAAAGTCCGGCCCCCCTCAACTCTCTGATCGTTCTCATCCTCTCCCCCACTGGACTGGCACCCGGTTCGAAGATCTCCCTCAGTCTATCATCGGTTGTGGTTATGGTAATCAGGATCTGTGCATTAAGCTGGATGAGGAGATCGATATCCCTGAGGATGAGACCGTTTTTGGTCTGAAGCGAGAGCGGGTTGCGCACAAACCTCAATTCCTCCAGGCAGTTCCGGGTAATATGAAAATCCTCCTCCCATTTAAGGTAAGGGTCGCATACCGTCCCGATACAGATCTTCCCCCTTTTTAGACGCTTCAACTCCTTCCGCAAGAGAAGTGGGCCATTCTCTTTCGGATAGACAAATGAGCCCCATTCCCGATTGAAGTTTAAAGAGCGGAGGATATGGGGGGCATAACAGTAGTAGCAACCATTGCTACAACCGAGATAAGGGTTTAGAGCATATCGGCACCCACCGATTCCCGATCGAGATAGAATCCTCTTTACCTTTATACGCTTGATAAACATAAAAAGGCCCGTCCGCCTGTGGCGGACGGGCCTCAACTCGGTTCCTACTTCCTCAGGATCTTGAACTCGATCCGCCGGTTGAGTTCCCTTCCGGCCCTGGTCCGGTTGTCAGCGATCGGCATCGACTCTCCGTAGCCGCGGGCGATCAAGCGTGAGGGATCGATGTTGTGGTGAGTAATGAGATAGTTGCGGACCGCATTCGCCCTCATTGTCGAGAGCTTCAGGTTGTAGGCATCAGAACCGACAGAATCGGTATGGCCACCAATCTCAACCACGAGTGTCGGATTCTCCTTAAGGATCTTGGCCGCCTCATCGAGGACCGGATAGGAAGAGGGCTTGATCACCGCCGAGTTGAAGTCGAAGTAGATCCCTTTCAGCACGATCCGCTGACCGACCTTGATCGCGGGTTCCAGTTCGAAGTTGACGATCTTGGTGTCACCCTGGGTGAGGACAACCGGTAGTGACTGGGACTTATGGCCGGTAGCATCGACCTTCACCGAATAGGTGCCCGGCGGGATGGTCGCCTTATAGATACCGGTAGTGGGATCGGTCTTGATCTGGGGCAGTTTCGTCCCAACAAAGCTGATCACCGCTTCTAAGGGTTCGCCCTTCTCTTTGCTGGTCACCTTACCGGTCAGAATCGCAATCGGTTTTCCGACCTTGATCAGATCGAAGTCGAGGATCAACTCCTGACCTTCCTTAAGAGTAACAATCTTCTCTTTGAACCTGTAATCCGGTGCCTCTGCCTTCACCCGATAGGTTCCGGCCTTAAGCACAACCTTATAGAGACCGGTAGCCGGATCGGTCTGGACGGGGTTCTTCTTCGTCCCCGGGAAGGAGATCGTTGCGGCCAAGGGTTTACCATCCTCAGCATCATAGACCTTACCACTCAGTCTTGTCGCCACCTTCTTATGGAGGGCAAAATCCAAGATCAGCTCATCCCCATCCTTGAGCACAAGTCCTTTCTCCTGCCAACGGTAGCCCTTCGCCTCAACTCTCATCCGATAGGTTCCTGGTGGTATCGAGATCTTGTAATAACCATTACCGGGATTCGACTTTATCGGCTCGATCTCGGTTCCCGGGAAGGAGATCGTTGCCATCACCGCGGCATCGGTCTCGGCATCGGAGATTCGACCGGTAAGCTTGGCGATCGGTGGCCGCTTCTCAACCACCAGATCGCCACCAACCGAGAAACCGGCAAAGACATTCCACTCTCCCTCTTCCTTAGTAACATCATAATCGATACCGGCGGTGAAGCTGAAATCAGAAGTAGAGAGCCTTAAGGCCGGGGTGATTATCGTGGCATCCTTCTTATAATCGCCACCCTCGAAGTGGAACTGGTGGGCCATCTCAAAGAGGAGCCGGAAGACCGGACCCCCGATCAGCTCCACCCCACCGCGGACAAAACTGTAGTTGGGTCGGCTATAGCCCTGGGGAACATAGGAAGGTGGTTTGTCTCTCCCGGTGAGGAGATGCTCATAGTTGAGATGGAGGGCCATTGGGCCGAGTCGATAGCTGGTGAGGAAACGGACACCAAAATCGGGATCATGGGGGACATAAGGAACAAATTCAAATGAATCAGTGAAGATCGAATCCCGTTCGAAGGCATCGCGGAAATAATCCCACAGACCGGGGCCAAATCGGACATAGGAGTCGAGTCCCAAGGAGAATTCCGATGGCATCTCCGGATTGAAGACGAAGGGATAACCACCTTTCAATCCCCACTCGATCGCCTGGATGCCGATCACCGGATAGGGATCGCCCCGGTGCACCTGGTCATCTACCTGCTCGTACCACTTCCCAAAGAGGTCGAGTCTGGCCCTGGTTTCGAGATAATCGACGATAGCATAGTTGATTGAGAATCCCAATTTTGGGTAGTGCTGACGGTCGGTCACATAGCCGGTAAACTCTGGTGTATTAACCCAGACGCTATCCCGATTGAGGTAGTACCACTCGGGATGGAGGCCAAATGACAACCAGCCCATATCCTTACACTTCGCATTCAGAACCCGGATCATCCCATTATTTCCCCAGAAGGAGATATGCTGGGCTGCGATTGGGACGATCGCTACGGTCAAAATTAAAACTATCCTCATTTTACCTCCAGATTGGTAGTGGCCCCAACGGGAGTCGAACCCGTGCCTTCACCTTGAAAGAGTGATGTCCTATCCATTAGACGATGGGGCCGATTCTCCCTTATGGGCGAGGATATATAGGCGGCGGAACTCCTCATTATCGACAATCGCCTTTGAGATCAAAAAGTAGGTCTCCAGGTTGCGATTGGTCATGGCGATTCGCTGGGAGAGGATCTCGGAGAGCGCCAGAAGGAGTTTTACCCCGATGGTCGGCTCCTTCTTAATGATGCTCTTAAAGCGGGCCTTCGTCATCACATAGAACCGGCAGTCGGTGATGGTCTTGACCGATGCCGAACGGGTCCGTTCGGTCAGAAGGGCCATCTCACCGAAGAAAGAAGAAGGGCCAAGTTCAGCCAGAAGAACAATCACATCCCCACGAGTGAGGAAGACCTCGACCCTGCCCTCCGCAATGAGATAGACATCATCACTTACCGATCCTTCCTTGAATAGGAGGGTATCCTTGGGAACCCGCTTCTCTTTACACTGACTGATTACCTTCTCCAGCTCTCCCTTATTCAGGTATTTGAAAAGCTGAATCGCCTTTAGCTCCGGAGTTATCATATGCTAATTATACCGGGATAATTGGGGATGTCAAGCTACTCAATCTCAAAACTGCGGTAGTCCTTGATCTCGAAGGAGTTGATCATCTTCTGAACCAAAAATTCGGTTCGAAGCTGGCGTAACCGGGTGGTGTAGTTGATGACCTCCCCTTTCTCTTCACTCATCTCTTTCGGAATCGGGATAAAGACCGCATACTCGGTTGTAATCGGTTGGGAGGGTTCATCCGGCCTCAAGGCCAGGATTGCCCCCACCACCTTGGGACCATAAGTCCTTTTCAGGGTGTAGAGGGGCTGATTGTTGACTCTCATCCTTTCCGCTCGAGGGAATCCCTTCCAAAGCTCTTCCAGCTTCTTCCCCGATCTGAGCTTCTGATAGAAGAGATGGGCATCGTTACTGGCTAATTTAACCGCCTCCTCCTTTATATATCTCCCCTTCACCCACTGATACGCTTTCCTTAGGGGGATGGTCTGAGCAGGGAAGATCGAGACCAAGCGGAAGATGAGATAACCGCCCCGAGCGAGGAGGGGAGGGCTGAGATCCCCCTCCTTCGCCTTAAAGGCGAACTCAGAGAGTTGTCTCGGATCCTTCAGAAGTGGAAATGCAACCTTTTCTTCCTCAAAGGGGTAGGTCAGTTTCGGCTCCAGATTATACTCCCGACAGGCCTCATCAAAACCGATCTCCTTGGCCAAAGAGAGGAAAGATTCGATCCGATCCTTCAAATCCATCACGGTCTCATAGGAGGTGATAACCTTTAAAACTATCCTCAAGACCGAATCCCTTCCAATACGCTTAAAGAATCTGAACTCCCCATCCTCGGTCCTAACCACCGCCCCGATCCGACTTCGAACTACACGCTTTCTCACATCTTCTGGTAGCTCCCCAATCTTGAGGGCGATCTTGGGATCGTTGGAATATTGTTGGGCTAAGGTAAGAAAGTCGATACCCGCCTTAAGGTCCTCCTCAAGTTCCTCCTTACGGCGATTCAGATCCTCAGAATCTCTACGGGAAGGAACCCTGGGAAAGAAGACATATTGACACTGTCTCCTGGGAGGTGTTTGCCAATCTCTTAGTGTCCGATGGTAGTAATCCACGATCCTCTCCCGGGCGGTATCGACCAGGGAGAGATAGTTGGCAACTGGAAACTGGATTATTATCCCACTGAATCGGGTGGAGAAGAGACGGGTGAGAATTTCAATCTCAACCGGGGTGAGCCATCCGGCAGTTGCCAAAGCGACATTGATCTTTCGCCTCGGATACTCCCTCCGAATCTGGAGCTCGTAGCGATAGACCCAGTCGACATTCCTGGGATCCTTTAAGAGCTGATGATATTTAGTAAAATCGAACTCACCCTGCTCATTTCTCATCTCGGGAAGCGAGGCGATCTCGGGTGGTGGATTACTCTTAATGATCTCCTTGATCTCGGCGGTAGTTATCCTGAGCCCTTCCTTGGCCATAAGCTGATTATAGATACTATATGTCACCAGATTCTGCCAGGCGAGATCATGGATCGAATCGGCCAGCTCCATACCATATGAGCCGGGCAGTTGTTGACCAATCTCCCCGATCTGCGCCAGATAGTCACTGATCTTGATCTCCTCATCCCCCACCCTGGCGATGACATCCTTTGGCACGACCCCCCTGATCTTGGCAGTGATATTCATCCCCCACTGGAAGAAGATGAGTCCAACAAATGCCACCACCACGATAGCAAGCATTACCTTGGCCTGGGCCCGAAACTCACTGATCCTCATGCTCCTATCTTAGACCTCGATCAGATACCGTCAACAGAAAATTATAGACCTGATTCTCAAAATAGAGCCCCCCCTCTCCTCTCCGGCTGATTACGATCCGGTCCAGTTCCTTCCCATCCACCCTCTTCTCATCTAGATACCTGATCAGGAGATCCCGGGCCTGGAGGAGATTATTTACCGCCCAATCCCCTTCCCAGAGATCGACCGAAGGCCAGGATCTTATCCTTGGGAGGAGACGATCCCAATCCCTCCTTAGCAAAAGGACCGTTTCTGGACTCATCCGCTGATAAAGTTTAGAGGGGAAGAACTGGCGAAGCAATGGGTAGTGTTTCATAAGACCAAACCGTTTGAGGGCGAGCCTTATCGCCTTAGTCGGTTGATAGCCCCCTTTTCCTCTTAGCCAAGAAGCGAGCGTACTGAGCGGGATTAGGGAGAGCCTCGGCTGGTTCATGGGATTGGCCAGATAACCGGAGAGGTAGCGCAAGATCCTTGCCTCCCGCCCCCGAAATGGTCCAAGGAAGATCCGGCTCCGATCATAATCGTTAACCGGATAGTTATCCCAGAGGATGACCCTCTTTGGGAATAGCTGGTGGATCGGAAGGATATCTCTAACCACGATTCTCCTTGAGACAACCTCGGGACCGGTCCAGAGGATCATGATCTCGGGATCGAGATAAGCGCTCAATGCTTCAAGATAAGGGGAACGCTTTCCCGAATACTGGGTTGGGCAGAAGAGTAGCCGTCGGGGGCGGAGGGCTTTGTAGACAGAGTTGGCCAGGGCAGCCTGATTTTTGGCCAGTTCGATTGAAGGCAACTCTTCGATATCGTCAAAGAATAGGGAAAATTCTTCTATCCCGATCTTCTTGAGCTGACCGAGCTTCGCTACTACCCGTTTCAGATCATCACCTGGGGTGAGGGCATAATTTAGCGTAATCCCCTGCCTCTTTGCCTCGGTGTGTAACCGCTGGAAATCTTTCAAGAGAGAGGGGGGATAGAACCGATCCCATCTTTTGCGGTGATATGGATCCTCCTTAGGTCCGTAGAGATAATAGTTGAAGCCAAACTCCCCGAAGTATTCTAATAGAAGAAACCGCTCCGACCACCGATATGGTGGTCCATAAAAGCCCTCAACGATCCCTTTGAGAACCAAAAAAGAACCTCACCTCCCGCTCCGGATCTTCATCCGGGGCTGAGGCATGGACAACATTGTTCTGGATCGATGTGCCGTAGAGGTGGCGGATCGTCCCCTCCTTTGCCTTCTTGGGATCGGTGGCACCAACGATCTCTCTGAGCCGGGGCGCAGCATCATCCCCTTCGATCAGGCAGGCAACAATCGGACCCGAGGTGATAAACTCAACCAGACTGGAAAAGAACGGTTTATCCTTATGGATCTTATAGAACTCCTCTGCCCGAGCCCGATCCAGTCTCACGGTCTTGATCTCTACTATCTTAAGTCCCCCATCCTCGACCCTCTTGAGCACCGCACCGATCAATCGGCGACGGTAACCATCCGGTTTGATAAAGAGGAGGGTCCTCACTTCGGCTTATCCTTGGGAACGATCGGACGGATCGAATTGGAACCACACTTGGGACACTCCCGCTCCACCGGACGATTCCGATCATACTCCCCCTGATACTCATAACCACACCGGAGACAGCGGAAGGTAACGATCATCTCCTCCCCTTCTTGGCTTCAGAAAGAATCCTCTTTGTCTCCTCGACCTCCTCTTTGGTTACCTTCTTCCGTAGCTCCTCAATCGCTCGCATCACCTCGGCAAACCTGGTCCCTTCGGCTGCTGATATCCACTCGAGCTGAAGCCGTTCCGGTCTGATTCCCATCCCTTCCAGCTTGTCCCAGAGTCTCTCAACCCTTTTCTGGGTCCAGCGGTTGGCATCGATATAATGACAATCGACAAAGTGGCAGCCGGAAACGACCACAATCGGGGCACCGAGCTCAAAGGCCTTAAGGACAAATTTCTCATCAACCCGACCCGAGCACATCGTCCGGATAAGAAGGGGTGAGGTGGGATACTGGAGGCGGGAGAGACCACAGGTATCACCACCAGCAAATGAGCACCAGTTACAGGCGAAGACGATGATCTTCTCCATCGGTCGCTCCTCAAGCGCAGCCTCAATCTGGGCCATAATCTGCTCATCGGTAAAGTGCTGCATCTTAATAGCGTCAAAACGACACTCCGCACCGCAGGTACCGCAACCTTTACACATCGCTTCGATTACTACAGCCGGAGTCTTCTTCTTCGGATCGACCGTGATCGCATTATACGGACAGACCCGGGCACAGATCCCACAGAACTTGCAGAGATCGGGGTTGACCTTGGAGGTGATCGCCTCGATCGTGATCTTGCCCGCCGAGAGGATGGTCTCGGCCCGAGCTGCCGCCGCACTCGCCTGAGTGACCGTATCCTTCACATCCTTGGGATACTCGGCACAGCCAGCGAAGAAGATCCCGGTCGATGGGGCATCGACCGGTTTCAGTTTGGGATGGGCCTCGAGGAGGAAGCCATCAGATGTCTTAGAGAGAACCAGCAACGAATGGAGCTTGGGGTCGATCCTGGGGACCGCCCCCACCGCCAAGACGACCATATCGAGGTCGTGATGCTTCACACCGCCGCCATTGGTGGTATCCTCAACATAGAGTCTTAGACTCTTCGTCCTCGGGTCCTCTTCGATCTCCCCCGGTATGCCCCGAATATACTTCACCCCCTTCTCCTTACTCCGGATGAAGAGATCCTCAAAGCCCTTGCCGAAGGCCCGGATATCCATATAGAAGACCTTAATCTCAGTATCCGGGGCATGTTCTTTGATGAGTAATGCCTCTTTGACCGTATTCATGCAGCAGTAGTTACTGCAATAGGGGTTTCCCAGTTTCTCAGAACGGGAACCAACACACTGGATAAATCCGATCGATTTTGGTTCCTTTCGATCCGAGGGTCGGATGAGATGGCCATCGGTAGGCCCACCAGGACCGAGGAGTCGTTCCATCTCCATACTGGTTAGGACATTCTCGTATCTGGTGTAACCGAATTCATCGAGGGGGGTAGGATCGTAGACATCCATCCCGGTAGCGACGATGATCACCCCAACATCGAACTCGATGATCTCATCCTTCATATCGTAATCGATACACTTCTTGTCACATGCCTCGAGGCACTTACCACACGCAATGGGATTATTACCCAGGCAGTCCTCCATATTGATGATGTAGGCGGAAGGAACCGCCTGAGGGAAGGGGATATAGATCGCCTTGCGAGTTGATAGACCATAGTTATACTCATCGGGAACCGTTACCGGGCAGACCTCGGCGCACTCATTACAGGCGGTGCACTCCTCCTCCTTAACATAACGTGCCTTCTTCCTCACCCTCACATGGAAGTTTCCGGCAAAACCGGAGAGCTCCTCGATCTCAGAATAGCTCAGGAGCTTGATTTTCGGATGTCGACCGACATCCATCATCTTCGGACCGAGGATTCATATCGCACAGTCCATGGTGGGGTAGGTCTTGGCGAGCTGGGACATGAGGCCACCGATCGAGGGCTCCTTCTCGACCAGATAGACCTGATAGCCGGCGTCGGCAAGGTCGAGGGAGGCCTGGATGCCCGCAATGCCGCCACCGATCACCAAGGCCGCGGGGGTGACCGGAATCTCGGCCTCCTCCAATGGTTCCAAGAATCGGGCCCGGGCTACCGCCATCTTCACCAGATCGATCGCCTTGATCGTCGCCCGATCCGGCTCCCTCTGATGGACCCAGGAACAGTGCTCCCGGATGTTGGCCATCGTAACGAGATAGGGGTTGAGGCCAGCACTCTGAACACACTTCCGGAAGGTGGGCAGATGCATCCGTGGGGTGCAGGAGGCAACAACTACCCGATTGAGCTTCTCCTCCACGATCGCCCTTCTGATCTCGGCCTGGCCCGGCTCGGAACAGAAATAGCGATTCTTGGTGACAAAGGCGACATCGGGCAGACCCTTCGCTGCCTCCACGACCTTATCAACATCGACAACACCGGCTATATTCGTCCCGCACTCGCAGACGAAAACCCCGATTCTCATCTCACTGCTCACACGACCTCCAGTCGGCAGAATTATAGTGAACCCCTCCCATCCGTCAACCTTGTCTTTCTCCCGAATCCTCACTATAATTGGCCATGGCGATTGCAGGCAGACGGATCTTCATCTCGGGAGGGGCTGGATTCATTGGGACCCAGCTTGCCAAAAGGCTCATCGATGAGAATGAGATCATCGTCTACGATAATCTCCACCGCGATGCCCTGAGATATTCCGACCTCCTCCAGCACCCCAATTTTCGCTTGATTGAGGGTGATGTGCTGAACATCGATCTTCTTAAGGAGTCAATCCAGGATGTCGACTATATCGTCCATCTTGCCGCCATTGCTGGTGTCGATACGGTCCGGTCGATGCCGATTGAGACTTTAAAGATCAACTTCCTCGGCACAATGAATATCCTCGAAACCGCTCAGAAAATAAAGGGGCTGAAGCGGTTGATCAACTTCTCCTCTTCCGAGGTCTTCGGGTCCCATGTCTATCTTGCCGAGGAGCACTCCGAGGTCGTTCTCGGTGCGGTGGGGGAATCGAGATGGACCTATGCGGTGAGCAAACTGGCGGCTGAGCACCTGGTCTACAACTATTACAAGATCTATAATATGCCCTGCCTCACCATCAGACCCTTCAATGTCTATGGACCTTATCAGGTCGGTATCGGTGCTATCCACGAATTTATCAGGAGGGCGATCAAGAATGAAACGATTGAGATCCATGGCGATGGGACCCAGATTCGAGCCTGGTGCTATATCGATGACATGATTGAGGGCATTATTCTCTGTTTAGAGCGGGAGGAGGCGATCGGCCATGTCTTCAACATCGGCAATCCCCAGACCGCAATTACCATCCTCAATCTGGCCAAGATGATCATCAACCTTGCCGAATCGGAATCTGAGATCACCTTCACCTGGCCCGATTATACCGATGTTGAACTCCGGATTCCATCGATTGAGAAGGCGAAGAAACTCCTCGGCTTTAAGCCGAAGTTCGATCTCGAGACCGGACTAAAACTCACGATCGAGTGGTATCGAAAACATGGCTAAATCGGTCCTAATAACCGGTGCCTCGGGATTTATCGGCCAGAATCTGACCAGAGCTCTTGAAGGGCACTATCAGCTCTACCTCCAGGTGAGAAACTCCCATCCGACCGGAAAGACCGAGAGGATCTTCAGTCTCGATTTTGGAACCCGCTTCAACCTCGTCGACCTGGAGATCCCGGTGGAAAAGATAATACATCTCGCCGGAGAGTTCGAGAAGAAAAAGGACTTCTCCAAACTCTATTTTGCCAACACTTACTCCACCTATCTCCTCAGCCAATGGGCGAGCGAGAAGGGTGTTGGTGAGTTCATACTCGCCTCCACCGGTGGTATCTACGGCCCTGGACGACATCGCGAGACCGACCCCCCCAACCCGGTCGATCTCTATTCTTTGACCAAACGCCAGGCCGAAGAGATCCTCCTCTGGTCGTCGATAAAGAAGGTCAAGATTGCCCGGATCTTCTTCTGCTACGGTCCCGGGGCAAAGAGGGGTCTCATCAACCACCTTTTTGTTAAGATCATGAGAGGGGAGGAGATCGTCGTCGACCGTCTCATTATCAACCCCATCTATATCGACGATCTGGTAGAGTATATGAAACGTCTCATCCGTTCTACCGAAGGAGGAGTTTACAATCTGGCTGGAGAGGAGGAGATCATGTTGAGTGATCTGGTCGATCAGATCGGCAGAATTACAAAAAAGAAGGTGAAGATGCGCCGAGGCGTAGATAAGGGGGAGATGGTGGGGATAACGACCAAAGCCAAGCGGACCTTCAACTTTACTCCGAAGGTCGGTCTCGCTCGGGGTCTTCGACTCACCTATGAGGCGTTGGTCGGTAAGAAAAGTTAGAAGCCTCGAGGACTGGAATCGGCTGAGAGAGAATTCTGTCCTCGATGGCCTATTCTACGACCTCAACTTTCATACCTACCATATCGAGCACAGGTTCGATTGGCATCATCTCCTCGTCTTCAAAGGAGCAGAACCGGTTGCGGGGATGGTGGGTGCCGTAGTTGACAATCGCTTCGTCTCCCAGCCCGGGGCTTCGTTCGGTGGGATCCTCTACCGGCCCAACCTCTCCACCAATAATCTCATTGTAATTGTTGACCGGATCATCGATTATCTCAAACTTAGAGGGTTTCAGGAGATAGAGGTAAGACTGCCTCCGATCATCTATTTTGATACCGAATCAGAGGAGCTCCTATTAGCTTTGTATTATCATAACTTTCAATTGGAGCGAACCATTGTCACCTCGGTGGTTGACTTAAGGGATGGAGACCTCGTTGGGAGTCTTAAGAGCCCAACCCGAAGGGGGGCAAGAAAAGCGGAACGGAGCGGGATCGAGGTAATCCGTTCCGATGCGATCACCACCTTCTATCCGATTCTGAAAAGAGATCGGGAGGGCCTGGGGAAGACCCCAACCCACACCTTGGAGGAACTGCGTAAACTGCAACTCCTCTTTCCCGATCGGCTGGTTCTTTTTCTCGCGCGAAGGGAAAAATTTGTATTGGGTGGTGTCCTCCTCTTCATCATCAACCCGAGGGTTGTGCTGAACTTCTATCTGGCCCAGAATGAGGAAGCGAAGGAGTACCGGATTGCCAACTATCTCATCCTCAAGTCCCTGCTCTGGGCCCAGCGGGAGGGGTTTCAATACTATGATTTCGGCACCTCGATCCTTGATGGAGAGATAAACTTCGGCCTCTTGCGATTTAAGGAGGGCTTCGGCGCCCGAAGCTACCTCCGCCGGATCCTCCGATGGCATCGATAGTTGTTATCTCTACCATCGTCTTCAAGTCCTTCCAGGTCTGTGGACCCTTCCTCCTCCGGAAGGAGTGGTGTGAGCTATCCCCGGGAAAACCGATCCCCTCCCTTCTCTCCCCTTCCGGGTTGGCCCGATGGTATTCGGTTGAGATAGATTCGAGTGGATATTTCCAAACCCGATATCCGGGGGTGGAGGCGGTCGAGGACTACCTGGGCTGTTCCGGCCTCATGAGCTATGACTTTGCCTACACGAGATTCAACTCATCCTTCACCGAGGGGATGGCCGAGATGAAAGGGGTTGCCGAGTTCTGGATTAATGGCCGCCACTATGTCGGTAACTACTATGGAGATAAGGCCCTGAGGATTCCGGTCCAGCTTAAGGACGGTGAAAATGAGATCCTGCTCCGAATCATCGGGTTTGGAGAAAAGAGATTCCGATTCCAGATTCTCCCGGCACGAGCCCCAGTGGAGATCCTCGACGACTATATCGTCCCCGATCTCTGGATTCAAACCGATTCAATCCTGATCGGGGTGGCTCTTGCCAACACAACCGATGAGTGGGCAACAGGTGTCTCCATAGATGCAAATCATACCTCCCTCTCCCTCCCCCCTCTGCCCCCGCTATCCGTCTATAAGTTTCCTCTGATGATACCTCTCTCAGGTGATACCATCGAGATCAAGGTTACTTTCCATAATAAGGAAGAGAGAAAAATAATCATCCTCAATCGGAAATCTCCCCGGCAGCATCGGATCGAGACCTTCATCTCCCGGATCGATTCCTCCTGCCAGTACTATGCCCTACTCCCACCCAAGGACTACGACCCATCGAAGCGATACGGACTCGTCCTTGCCCTCCATGGTGCTGGAGTGAGGGCAGAACGGTTGATCCGATGCTACCAACCGAAAGATTGGTGCTTCATCGTTGCCCCCACCAATCGGAGACGTTATGGCTATGACTGGGAAGATTTTGGTCGGATCGACCTCTTGGAGGTGATGGAGACGGTCCTGAAGAGATATCCAATCGATAGCACAAGGATCTATCTTACCGGCCATTCGATGGGAGGACATGGGGTCTGGCACATCGGCTCCCTCTATCCGGATCGGTTTGCCGCCATCGGCCCGCTGGCCGGATGGGTGAGCAAAGGCCTCTATATCCCGGATGGGATAAGAGTGGGGCTATCAAATCCTGAGATTATGGCGATCCGATTGAGAATGAGGTGGCTCGAATCCCCCCTCAGTCGAGTAGAAAATCTCAGGCTGCTCCCGATCTATATCATTCATGGAGGTAAGGACCGGTGTGTTCCGCCCCTCCAATCCCACATCCTCACCACGATACTGAGGCAATACGATATTGACTATCACTACCGAGAGGTGCCCGATCGCCCACACTGGTGGAAAGGTTGTGTTGATGATGATCGCCTCTTTAAATTTTTTAAAGACCAGACCAGGACCATCCCCGATTCATTCCTTTTCATCACACCAGATCCCGAGGTGAATGATCGGTGCTTCTGGATAAGAGTTATCACCAAGGAGAGGCCCTCCGATCTCACACGGATTGAGGCGGTGAGAAAGAAGGATCGCATCCTGATCAAGACCGAAAATGCCACTGCTATCTGTGTCTATCCAGAGGGTAGGCAATGGCTAACCGTGGATGGGAGAAGATTCGATATTGGTGAGTCCGATTCGGTATTATTGGTTAAAGAGGGTGATCATTTTCATATCAGCAACAGGTTGAGCCGATCCCCTTCAGGTCCAATCAAGAAGGCCTTCTTTAAGCCTTTCCTCCTCGTCTATGGTGATGATTCTGACTTAGAGATTGCGAGATTATTGGCAATGGAGTGGTGGTTAAGGGGGAATGGTCGGGTGCGAATTATAAAGGACTCGGACATCAGACCCGAAGATCTCCATACCAAGAATCTTGTCCTGATCGGAAGCAAGGGCTCCAATCTTCTGGTTCGCAAACTCTTGAGTCCGGTGCCATCGGCGGACAACTTCATGATCATTGCCCCCAGCCCCTACCACCCGGATCGTCTTCTGCTATTCATCAAAGGAGAACCGATGATCTCACCCCTTTTGCCAATGAACGAGCTACCCGACTTCGTGATTGCCAGAGGTGTCGGTTGGGAGAGATGCATCAACTGTGGTTTTCTCAAAAAATAATTATTGACATTTATAAGACCTCCCCTATACTTTAACATATGAAACTCGGTGAGATGCTGGTAAAGGCCGGCCTCATTAATGAGGAGATGCTCAATGAGGCCATCGAGGTTCAGAAGAAGGAGGGGACCAGACTCGGTTCCACCTTGGTGAAACTGGGCTATCTCACCCATAAAGAGTTATTGGATTTTCTGTCCCAACAGTTCAATGTCCCCGCTTACGACTTAAGTGAGGACTCGATCGATGAGGAGGTGCTCAAGCTCGTTCCTCCGGAGCTGGCAACGAGATATCTGGTCGTTCCGGTGAAGAAGAAGGGGAAGGTGTTGACGGTAGCAATGGCCAACCCCGGCGATCTCGCCGCGATCGAAGACCTCCAGTTCGCCACCGGGCTTGAGATCAAACCGGTGGTCGCCTCGGAGGACTCTCTCCTTGAATTCATCCAGGAGAAATACCAGACCCAGAAGATGCTCTCCGATGTGATGCATGAGATTGAGATATCGGAGGGGATGGAAGGGGCGGTAGAGGTCATCCAGGACAAGACCGAGGATGAAGAAGAGGATATGAGCAGAATATTTGAGAGTGCGGAATCGAGCCCGGTGATGAAACTCGCCTCCCAGATTATCACGGATGCGGTAAGGATGAATGCCTCCGACCTCCATATCGAACCTTATGAAAAGTCACTCCGGGTCAGATTCAGAATCGATGGTATTCTCCACGAGTATAAGAAGTTGCCCCACAAGATAAAGAATGCCTTGGTGACGGTTTATAAGGTAATGGCCAAATTGAAGGTGGAAGAGAAACGACTCCCCCAGGATGGTCGGATCAAAGCCCGGGTCGGTAATCGGATTGTCGACCTCCGGGTCTCAACCATCCCCACAATCTTCGGGGAGAAGATTGCTTTTCGAATTCTGGACCGGACCACTGTCAGTCTCGATCTCGATACCCTCGGTTTTGATGAGGAATCACTAAGAAGATTCCGTAAGGCGATTCGAACCCCCTTCGGCATCGTCCTGGTTACCGGCCCAACCGGATGTGGTAAAACCACAACCCTCTATTCTGCCCTCTTAGAATTGAATGATCCCGGTGTTAATATCACTACCGCCGAGGATCCGATCGAATATAGTCTCCATGGCATCAATCAGGTCCAGATGAAAGAACAGGTGGGTCTCACCTTTGCCTCCGCCTTGAGGTCCTATCTCCGTCAGGATCCCAATATTATCATGGTCGGTGAGATCCGGGATACCGAAACCGCTGAGATAGCGATTCGGGCCTCCCTAACCGGACACTTAGTCCTCTCATCGGTTCATACCAACTCAGCGGCAGCAACCATCACCAGACTGGTGAACATGGATGTTGAACCATTTCTCATCGCCTCCTCACTCCTTGCCGTTGAGTCCCAAAGATTGGTCCGTAAGATCTGCCCCGAGTGTAAGGAAGAGGTTGAGGTCCCCAAGGAGATCCTGATCGATGCCGGTATCGATCCGGAGAAGATCGATTTTCCTCTCTATCGTGGTGCTGGATGCAAGAAGTGCCGTGGGACAGGATACTTTGGCCGTACCGGGATCTTCGAGGTGATGCTGATCACCAAAAGGATCAGGGAGTTGATCGTCAAGAAGGCACCCACCTATGAGATTGAGAAGGCGGGCATCGAGGAGGGGATGATCCCCCTTAGGGAGGCTGGTCTGAGGAAACTCAGGGAGGGGATCACCACCGTTGAAGAGGTGATCAGAGAGACGAAGGTGGAGTGATGGAGGAGAGGATTACCAAAGCGCTCCTGGAAAGGAAACTGATTAATGAGGAGCAGTTGAAGGAGATTCAGGAGGAGAAGAAGTATACCAACGATCGTCTGGTTACGATCATCTCCAGACTCGGCTATATCCCGGAAAATAAGCTCCTCGCCTTCCTGTCCAATCTCTATCGGATCGAGGTGATCGACCTCGACACCACCATCATCCCCGAGGAGGTGCTGAAGATCATCCCGGCCGAGATGGCCTATCGGTATGAGGCTATTCCGGTAGAGAGAAGGGGAAAGATATTGATGGTGGCCATGGTCGATCCCGGTGATCTGGTCGCCATCGAGGATATGAGATTCGCCACCGGTCTTGAGGTGAAACCGCTTCTTGCTTCGGAAAGGGCTGTTCGTGAGGCACTCGATCGTTATTATGGTATGAGGAAGGATGTGAGCGAGGTGAAGGAGGAGGAAGAGGTGGCCAGGGAGTTGGGGATTGAGGACCTCGAGATCCTTGAGGCATGGGGTGAAGAGGAAGAGGAGTCGGTTGCCGAACTGGAGGCCTCAGCCAGTGGTGGACCGGTCATCAAACTGGTAAACTTTTACATCGCGGATGCGGTCCGGAAGGGTGCATCTGATATCCACATCGAACCGTTCGAGAAAGAGGTGCGGGTGAGATTCCGTATCGATGGTGTCCTTCGGGAACAGCCACCACCACCTTACAATTTAAAATCGGGCATCGTCACCCGGATCAAGTTGATGTCAAATATGGATATTGCGGAAAGGAGGCGACCCCAGGACGGCCGGATCAACATCAAAGTGGATAATAAGAAGATCGATATCCGGGTCTCGGTAATTCCCACCCTCTATGGCGAGAAGGTGGTGATGAGGATTCTGGATAAGTCCTCACTCATGCTCGACCTCAGCGTCCTCGGTTTTGAGGAGGAGGATCTGAAGAAATACCTTAAGGCGATCGAGTCGCCTTACGGCATTATCCTGATCACCGGTCCGACCGGGAGCGGTAAAACTACTACCTTGTATTCAACCCTGGCCCGGCTCAATTCCCCGGAGCGGCAGATCCTTACGGTTGAGGATCCGGTCGAGTATAATATCGACGGTCTCAACCAGGTCCAGATCCATGAGGAGATCGGCCTCACCTTCGCAGCAGCATTGAGGGCATTCCTGCGCCAATCACCCAATATCATCCTGGTTGGTGAGATCCGTGATACGGAAACCGCCGAAATTGCAATTCGTGCCGCCCTTACCGGCCACCTTGTCTTCTCCACCATCCACACCAATGATGCCCCCTCTACGATCGACCGCTTGGTCGATATCGGCATCCCGCCCTATCTCGTCTCCGCCTCAGTGGTCCTGATCCAGGCCCAGCGGCTGGTGCGGAAGATCTGCAAAAGTTGCAAAGTTGAAGTCGAGGCCGATCCGGCCCTCTTAGAAGAGGCGGGGATCCCGATCGATGCCTTCCCCGATGGAAAGGTTTATAAGGGTCAGGGTTGTCCCCGATGTGGCTATACCGGGTATAAGGGCCGTATCGCACTCTTCGAGGTGATGCCAATTTCACCAACCATCCGGGAGATGATTCTCAATCGTGCCACCTCGGACGAGATTGCCGAACAGGCGAAGAAGGAGGGGATGAAGACGCTGCGAGAGGATGCGATCATCAAGATCAGGAAGGGTATCACCACTATTGAGGAGGCCATGAGGGAGACCTCTTCATTATGATGTGAGGTGCCTATGGCTTTAACCATGAAACAACTTTTGGAAGAGATGGTGCACCGCAATGCCACCGATCTCCATTTAACTGCGGCCGCGCCACCGATGCTCCGGATCGATGGTGCCTTGGTGCCCACCAATTATGAAATCTTAACTCCGGAGAAGATCCAGCAGCTTTTATACTCGCTTCTCAACGATCAGCAGAAGAAGAAGTTTGAGATGGAATGGGAACTCGACTTCTCGTTTGGAATTCCCGGCCTTTCTCGATTTCGGGGTAATATGTTCCTGCAGCGAGGGACTATTGCCGGTGCGATCAGGACGATACCTTTTGAAATAAGGGGGTTCAAGGAACTGGGAATACCACCGGTGATGTCGGAGATGGCGAGCCGACCAAAGGGGTTGATTCTTGTTACTGGTCCCACTGGATGTGGAAAGTCGACCACCTTGGCGGCAATAATCGATAAGGTCAATCGCGAGCGTCAGGCCCATATTATTACGGTTGAGGATCCGATCGAATATCTCTTCCGCCATCAGAAGTGTATTGTCAATCAGCGTCAGGTTGGTGCCGATACCAAATCCTTTGCCAATGCCTTGAAATATGTGCTGCGAGAAGATCCCGATGTTGTAATGATCGGAGAGATGCGGGATCTAGAGACGATCGCCGCGGCCTTAACCATCGCCGAAACCGGCCACCTTACCCTTGCCACCCTCCACACCAATTCGGCGGCAGAGTCGATCCACCGAATCATCGACATCTTCCCTCCCCATCAACAGAGGCAGGTCCGGGCCCAGCTTGCCTTTGTGATTGAGGGGGTATGTACCCAACAGCTCCTCCCCCGAATCGGTGGTGGTAGAGTCCTTGCCGCTGAGGTGATGGTCGCCACACCTGCTATTAGGGCTCTGATCCGGGATCAGAAGGAACACCAGATCTACTCCCTCATCCAGGCCGGTCAGAAATATGGGATGCAGACCATGAATCAGGCCCTCTATTCTCTCTACATGAGAAAACAGATCACGCTCGAAACCGCCTTCGACTACTCCCCCAACATTGAGGAACTGGAGCGGATGATCGAACAGAAATCACCGGTCCTCACAACCTAAGGGGGGTGATAATATGCCGATGTTTGTCTGGAAAGGAAGGACTGCTGCTGGTGCCACCACCAGCGGAGAGATGTTTGCAAATACTCAGGCCGAGGTTGTTGCTGCACTGAGACAGAAGAAGATTATTCCGATATCGATCAAAACAAAGGCGAAAGAGAGAGGACTGCCTTTCCTCTTTGGTCGAGTTCGACTTCGTGATCTCGCCATCTTCACCCGACAATTCTCCACCATGCTCAATGCCGGTCTCCCGCTACTTAACTGTCTTGAGATCCTGGCCAAGCAGGCGGAAAATCCCGCCTTCCGCAAGGTGATCCTCGATGTGATGAGTGATGTTGAAGGTGGACTCTCCCTGGCTGATGCCCTCCGAAAACAGCGGAAGGTCTTCAGCGACCTCTATGTGAATATGGTCGAGGCTGGAGAATCGGGTGGTGCACTTGATGTCATTCTCCTCCGTCTTGCCACCTATCAGGAGAAGACGATGGAGCTGAGGAGTAAGATCAGAGGCGCGATGATCTATCCGGCGGCAATCCTTGCGGTTGCAGTCATCGCTACCGCGATCCTGCTCACCTTCGTTATCCCGACTTTTGCCAAGATGTTCCACGGTGTTGGTGCCGAACTTCCGGCGATGACGAGATTTGTGATCGCCCTCAGTAAGCTCTTCAAGGTCATTGCCATCCCAGCACTTATTATCCTGATCATCCTCTTCACCGCGATTAATCGATTTCACAAAACCGAAGCGGGTAGAAAGATGATGGATCCGGGTCTTCTCAAGCTACCCATCTTTGGCGATCTGATCCGGAAGACCGCGATCGCCCGCTTTGCACGAACCCTATCCACCCTCCTCTCCTCCGGTGTTCCCATTATCGACGCCATGGAGATCACCGCCAAGACCTCTGGTAACTGGGTGATTGAAGATGCGATCATGTCGGCCCGGGCATCGATCAAGGGCGGTGAGAATATCTCCGATCCCCTCTCCAAGACCGGTGTCTTCCCTCCCATGGTTACCCAGATGGTTGCGATCGGAGAGGCATCTGGTGGTCTTGATGAGATGCTCAATAAGGTGGCCGATTTCTACGACCGAGAGGTCGATCAAGCGGTGGCCAATCTCACCTCGGCGATGGAACCGATCGTCATGGTTGTCCTTGGTGGTATCATCGGATTCTTGGTGATATCTATGTATCTGCCGATCTTCAAAATTGCCTCCACCATCCGATAGGGCACTCGGGAAAGAGAAGAATCTACTCCTTTTCCTTTCACTCAGACCGCTTGTAATCTCACTGCTAATCTTCCTCTCCTACCCCATCCTCTTCGATATCCCCCGATCTTTTATCTCGATCCTCCTCATCTCCTCAGTCCTCGTCCCCTGCTTCCTTTTTCTTGCCCGGATTTTATCGGCAAGGCCTTTCTATTACCTGATCTTCATAACCGACACCCTTCTCGTCACCGCAATCATTCTATTTACGGGAGGATCGGAAAGCCTTTTCCCTTTGCTTTATCCGATCATTATTCTCATCTCGGCCATCTATCTATTCGGTGGTGCCTATCTGGTCGCCGCGATATCATTCTCCCTCTACTCGATCCTGATCTATTTTGAGCTAAAGGGGGGGTTCTTCCCGATTCAATACTTTTATGCCCGGACTTATCTTTATGGAATCCTCTTCTTCCTGGTTGCCCATCTTGGCAGCACCTTAGCGACCAGACTGAGACGAACCGAAGTTACTACTGCCGAGATCATCAATTCTCTTCCGGTAAAGATCGCTGCCATCGATAACGATGGCAACCTGTATTATTCCAATGTCTCTAATCAGGCCATCGAAAAGATCATGCTCGATTTTTACCACTCCGGTGCCAGTTATCAAGAGATATCAATCGATAATCGAATCTTCGGTCTATCTTCTTACTCACTTACCAATCCCAATCTGAGACTCATCCTTGCCGAAGATATCACCCTTCAGAAGCGAATGGCAGAGCAGACACGCATCTCGGAAAAGGTAAAACTCCTGGCCCAGCTCGGGGCATCGCTTGCCCACGAGATCCGTAATCCCCTGGCCTCAATCCGTGGAACCTTCGAGTTGGTATCAAAGGGGAAGTTGAGTGAAAAGGAGAAACGATTGTTAGGGATAGCAATTAGTGAGGTCGATCGCGCCACACGGACCATTGAAGATTTTCTGGAGTTCTCCCGCATGAGACCGCTCCGATTAAGGAAAGTCAAATTAAAGTCGATTATTGACGATCTGATCTCCTCTGATCCGCCACCCAAAAACATCGACTTAGCATTGGACTTCCCACCCAATTTCACGATCCGGGTTGATCGTCATCTCTTCTTCCGAGCTCTAAGGAATCTCCTCCAGAATGCCAAACAGGCGATTGGAAGAAAAAAGGGGGAGATAAAGATAGCTGGTAGCACTGCTGAAGGGAGGTTTGAAATCCGCATCTCTGACACCGGCTGCGGTATCCCGAAGAGAAACCTCTCCAAGATATTCGATCCCTTCTTCTCAACCCGCGAGGAAGGGACCGGGCTCGGTCTTGCTATTGTTGAGACGATCATAACCCAGCATGGTGGTAGTATATCGGTCAAATCCCAGGTGGGGAAAGGGACTTGCTTCACAATCACCTTGCCCTCGATGAAGGTATGAGAGCAAAAAGGATACTGATAATCGATGACGAACAGTCAATGATTGAGTGGCTCAAGGTTGCTCTGGAGGAAAAAGGCTATGAGACCACCGGGACAACCGATCCCTCTCAGGGGTTAGATCTTATCAAATCCGAACCATTTGACCTTATCCTCTGTGATATCCGGATGCCCAAGATGGATGGGATAAAATTCCTTAAGCGGATGAGGAAATTCACCCCCCGTCTCCCCCTAATCTTTATTACCGCTTATGGTTCCTTAGATTCCGCAATTCAGGCAATCCGCTCCGGGGCTCAGGATTACATCCTCAAGCCTTTCAGTATCGAATCTCTTTATAAAAGGATCGAGGCGGTGGTGGGAAAAGAGGAGTATAAGGAACCACCGAAGATGATCGTCGGCAGAAGTAAAGAGATCCAGAAGATCCTTGAACTCATCGATCGGATCGCCCCCACCGATGCCACCGTTCTCATTACCGGCGAGAGTGGGGTTGGTAAGGAACTTGTCGCCCGGGAGATACACTTAAGATCCCCCCGGGCCCAGGGGCCCTTCATCACCGTCTCCTGCGGTGCCCTTCCTGAGACACTGCTTGAGAGCGAGCTATTCGGTTATAAGAAGGGAGCCTTTACCGGTGCCCATCGGGATAAAGTGGGTCTCTTTAAGGTCGCTGATGGTGGTAGCTTCTTCCTCGATGAGATCGGTGATGCCCCTCCGGTGATTCAGATGAAACTACTCCGCCTCCTCCAGGAGAAGGAGATCGTTCCCCTCGGTGATATTAGTCCAATCAAGGTGGATGTCCGGATCATTGCCGCCACTAATAAGAATCTGAAGGAAGAGGTGAAAAGGGGAAGATTCCGGGAAGATCTCTTCTACCGCTTGAATGTCGTCCCGATCCATATTCCACCCTTAAGGGAGAGGAAAGAGGATATCATAATCCTGGCTGAGCATTTCTTAAAGAAATACTCGGAAAGGGTTGGTGTTGGACTGAAACGGCTCTCTAAGGAAGCCGAGGAACTGCTTACTTCCTACCCCTGGCCGGGCAATGTGCGGGAGCTGGAGAATATCATCGAGCGTGCGGTCATCCTCTCCAAGGGGCCGGTGATCAAACGGGATGATATCGAACTCTCAAGTTCTTACCTCCCGAGAAGATCTTCGCCGAAAAGAAAATCGGGTATTCTGAGACAGCTTGAGAAAGAGACGGTGGAGAGGATCCTAAAGGAAGAGGGGGGGAATGTCTCCCGCGCCGCTTCCAGGCTCGGTATCCACCGCTCCACCCTCTACCGGATACTCAAGAGGCAGGGGAGAAGGTGAAAAAGGAAGGGATGCAGATCTTGACATTTAACCGGTAACGGCTAAAGTTGAAGTATGGAGGTATTTGGGTTTGCAATAACCGGCCTCTCGATCGTCCTGGCATACCTTGCCTGGACCAATGGAAAGTGGATGAAGGCGACCATGGGCCAGCAGACCCAGATGCTTGACAAACAGACCGAGATGATCGGCAAACTTGCCGAGATGGTTGAGGGCCTCAAGGATGTTATCGTTGAGGAGGCGAAACTGACCAGGGAGGAGATCAAGACCTTTGTGGCACAGATGGAGAAGAATGCCGACCAGAGACACCGGGAGATAGTTGAACTCATCCGGGGTAGCTGATGTCGCATTTTGCAACAGTTTGTCGCAACGCTTTCCCGAAGAAAAGCTTTGAATAATCGCCATTTTTATCCCGGAAGAGGTCGGCATGGGTTTGCATAAAAAATTTTGTGGAAGGAGGTGTGTATGAGAAACAGAGGATTTACCCTGATCGAGCTGATGGTCGTGGTCGTGATCATCGGCATCCTGGCCGCAATCGCCATCCCCAACTTTATGAGGATGCAGCAGAGGGCCAAGGAGTCATCGGTGAAGGGTAATATGCATACCCTTCAGCTATGCGTGGAAGACTTTGCTACCCTTAATGCTGGTAGCTATCCCGGTGATAATAATGCGACAACGATCGAAACCGGTGAGACGCTTGAAGATCTGAAACCCGGTGGCGCAGCTGCAAAATGGTTTGATAATCCTTTCACGGGAGCTCCCACAACAATAAACTGGCAACCCCAAGGCCCTGGAGCTAATCCCAAAACCCCGGTGAATGGTGACCTTAATCCTGGAGAGCTTGAATATGGAAATGATGGAACCGCTGGTAATGGAGACGCTCAGAAATATGCTATTCATGGTGGCGACGCCACACTTGGTAACGGTAGCAACCTTGCGCTTATACTCAGCAACTATTAGAGCCAATGTGAAGCCCCTCAGGTTTTCCCTGAGGGGCTTCACATTAATTGAATTAATGGTGGTTGTCGTTATCATTGGTATTGTGGCGGCAATTGGGGTTGCTAATTTTGTCCATATGCATAACCGCGCGAAAGAAGCTTCGGTTAAGAATAATATGCATACCTTTCAGACCGCGGTCGAGGAGTTTGCCTGCCTCAATATGGGCCTGTATCCAAGTGATGATAATGACCAGACCTTTGAGACCGGAGAGACCCTAAAGGATATACTGCCTGTCCTTAAGTGGCCAGTAAATCCTTTCACTGGTAATCTCACTCAGATATTCTATGTCCCAAATCAGGCCAACCCTGAGATCCCGACCAATAATGACCTCCCCAAAGGTGAATTTGAATATGATAGCGATGGCAGTGGCAACCCCGACGCCCAGAAATACGCTATTCACGCTGGTGATGGTATTGTAGGTAATGGTCGCAATCTCGGTTTGATCTTGAAAAATTTCTAAGAGGGTGATGGAAAAGGAGACAAAACAGATCGTAGTGGCGGTTCTTTTTTGTTATTTCCTTTCTGGTGCCACGGGTCTGATTTATCAAATTCTCTGGCGGAGAATGTTAACCCTCATTTTCGGCTCCGCCACTCACTCGACAAGTGCGGTTCTGGCCATATTTATGGGTGGCCTCGCCTTGGGTAGTATTGTATTCGGAAAGCTTTCAGACCGCCTCAAAAGGCCCCTCGCCGGTTATGCCTTCCTACAGATGGGGATAGGTCTCTATGCCTTCCTTCTCCCCTATTTTATCGGGTTGATCCGCCCCCTTTATCTCGGTCTGGCACGAATATTGGGTTTCTCCGGTTGGTATTATCTTATTCTCTTCCTTTTACCCGCATTGATTATGATCGTTCCGGCCACATTGATGGGTGGAACCTTCCCGATGTTGAGCAAATTCTATATTCGCAGGAAGGATATCTTGGGAGAGTATGTGGGCAAACTGTATGCCCTCAACACTTTTGGCGCAGTCTTGGGAATTATCCTCTCGGGATATTTTCTTCTCCCCATCTTAGGAATGAGGCTTCTCAATCTCGGCGCCGGTGTATTAAGTATCGGGATCGGCATCCTCTGCTGGTTATTTGACCGCCGCCTCCCTCGGGTTACTCCCGTTTCCGAAGAAGAGGTAAAGATAGAAAGATTGCATCCGGAAAGAATAACCTATCTGGGCTGGATCATCTTAGCTGGAATTGGCCTCTCCGGTATGACCTCCATGATCTATGAAGTCTCTTGGACACGTGCACTCTCCCTTAGCCTCGGCAGCTCTATCTATGCATTCAGCACCATGCTTCTTACCTTCATTATCGGTATCGCCTTAGGAAGTCTTCTCTTCTCCCTCTTTTGGAAGAAGAAAGTTGTCCCTTACTACGGCTTTGGGATTGTAGAAGCCCTGATAGGTATCGGTGTCTTAATTCTCCTACCAACTTTCAGTCACCTCCCTTCTTACATGCTTTCCCTATTCGCTATCTCCAGAAACTACACCTTTCTAATCTTCTCCCAATTCTTTCTCTCTTTTTTAGTGATGATATTCCCTGCTCTACTTTTCGGCATCACTTTTCCTATGGTTGCGAAGATATTTATTCCTGATGTTAGAATCCTCGGCCACAGAATTGGTCAGATTTATGCAATTAACACTGCTGGCTGTGTTATAGGTGCCTTCTTAGCCGGTTTCGTTCTCATACCTAAAATCGGTGCGCAATGGACTATCACAATTGCAGCGTTAGTTAATGTTGCTATTGCCATTACCGTATTTCTCGTTGCACCGGAATTGGGCTTGACCAGAAGAGTCTCCATCTCTCTCCTCTCTCTGGCTTTAACCCTCCCCCTGGTCATCTCTCCTCGGGGATGGAACAAGATGTCCTTTAGTTACGCCATCACCTTAAGGCCCGCTCAATACTTAAAAGTGAGAAATCTAATTTCCGTTGAAGATTACCTTCGCCGTTTTAAACTGCTTTTTTATAGAGAAGGGATAAATTGTAACGTCGCCGTCTTAAGCGATGGTGAAACAGTCTTCCTCACTATAAACGGTAAGGTTGAAGCTTCTAACTCTCCTGACATGCCCACTCAGGTTCTCTCCGCTTATCTTCCCCTGCTCTTACATCCTGATCCCAAGAATGTTTTTATCCTCGGCTTAGGAAGCGGGATTACTGCTGGAGCCTGTGTTCATTATGGTGTGAATTCGGCAGACTGCGCAGAAATTGAGGCGGCAGTCGTCGAAGCAGCCAAATTTTTCTCTCGGGAGAATAAGGGTGTGCTCGGCAATAGTAAATTAAAAATCATCGTAGCAGACGGAAGAAACTATCTCCTCGCCACAGACAAAAGATATGATGTGATCATTAACGAACCTTCTAATCCGTGGATTGCAGGTATGGCGAATCTTTTCTCTAAGGATTATTATGAGTTATGTAAAAAGAGGATGAAGGAAAACGGTATCTTCTGTCAATGGCTTCAGAGTTATTGCATCTCACCCCGGGACTTCCAGATGGTAGTGAGAACATTCCACAGAGTATTTAAGCATGTTTATGTCTGGATGGTTCCTGGAACAACCGACTACCTCCTCCTCGGTAGTGATCGTGAACTCCGATTGGATCACCAGAAGATCCAAACAAAAATAGAAGCACATCGCATCAACACGGACCTCAATTCGATAGGGATACCCGATGCCTTAGCACTTCTGGCCACCCTGAGGCTCACCCCCTTGGAAGTGGAGAG
>QNBE01000014.1 GCA_003645615.1 Caldifarciminota bacterium | reverse complement strand
TAAGGCAAGCTGGCTTAGGATCGCAACCAAGGCGATCAATCTCATCCTTCACCTCTCTAACCTTCTCTTATTTTCCACATATCTCTCTTCCTGGAACTCAGAACAAACTTCACTCTCGAGAGAGGTGCACTGCTCTCTCCTTCAATCGAGGATTTAATAACATCATACTTCAACATTTCAGCCACCGACCTATTCCTTTCAACCGGATTTTTTGGTGATCCCCCTCCTTGATGTGGGGCATGAATCTGATACTGTCGGTCTCGGTGCCCACGGCGGAAAGGGTGCCCCTGCTGTAAAGACAGGCATAAGATCGAAACATCACCCGAACACCGGCCAGATCAAGATGACCGCCAGCATCGGGCAATTCCTTCTCAACACTTAATTTTATTTCCACCCTTAAATCTCTCAAGCTGGAATTCGGTGTTCTGAGAGGGAAGGGGCAGGCATCCTATCATCAAAACCAGAAGGATGGACCAGCGATTTTCCCCAGAGTTTCTCCTTCTGAAGCAGGATCAACCCCATTTTATAATTTTAAAAGCTTCGAACGGATCAGTATTGACTATGGTGAGATTATGTAACATAATTGAGGAGGATGGGAAAGGAGAGGTTCATCGAACCACCCTCTGAGAAGCAGGAAGCGATATTGAGAAGAATGAGCGGAGAGGAACGGATGCGCATCGGCTTTGAGATCTGCGATTTTGTGCGGAAGCTCGTAATATCAGGGATCCGTTATCAATACCCTGATATCTCAGAAGAGGAGCTTAAGGAGAAGATCAAAGAAAGATACCGTGAACTTTGAGCAGATCGCTCTAAGGGTTGCGGAAATACTAAAAGCACAGGATATTCCCTATATGTTTACTGGGGCACTTGCCGTAAATTACCATGGCAAACCGAGGATGACCCATGACATTGATGTTGTTGTTCTGCTCCGGAAAGAGAATGTCCCGCAGCTTAAGAAGATCTTCGATGAGGATTTCTTCATCGATGAGGAGTCGATATTTGCGGCACTAAAAGAGAACAGTATGTTCAATATCATCCATAAAGAGACCGGCCTTAAGGTCGACTTCTGGATAAGGAAAAATGATGATTACTCTCAAGAAGCCTTCAGGAGGCGGGGATGGTATCCCTATCAGGGAACAGAAATATGCCTTGCCACGCCAGAGGATATGATAATCGAGAAATTAGAGTGGTTTAAGAGGTCAGAGATTGATAAGCACTATTTCGATGCCCTTGGGATCTATCGAATCCAGAAAGAAAAGCTGGATATCCGCCACATCGACTTCTGGTGTCAGCAGAAATCGATCCAGGAGATCTGGGAGAGGATAAAGGCTAAAGACAGGCCTTGATACAGACACCGCAGATATACTGACCGATCCCCCGGATCTTGGCAAACTCCCTCAGCTTCTGATAGCACTTTCTAAGATCGACCCCATCTTCGGTAATCGCCTGGGCCGGACAGGCCTCGAGACACCGAAAGCAGTCACCGCACCCGAAAGGGAGTTCCTTTCCACCCGGGAGTTCTAAATCGGTCAGGACCGTGGCAAACCTGACTGCGGCCCGATACTTTGGATGGATGAGGAGACCGGATCTCCCGATCCAGCCCAGACCTGCCCTCCTTGCGATCTCCCGATGGGAGAGATGGCCGAACTGATTCTCCCAGTCGATGATCTGGGAGGCGGGGATGGGTAGGGCCTGATAACCAGAGACCTCAAGCAATTCGGTGAGCCGGAGACCGACCTGATCGAGATAGTTGTTGACCGTCCGGTAGTGGTGTTTATAGATGAGGGAGGGGCGGTCGGTGATGGTCATCAGAATCGACCGGGATAGCACCATCCCGAATGAGATGGCGAAGGGGAGCGGTTCGATCTCGCCATAGATCTTTATCCCTTCGGTCTTCGCATAGCCGAAGACGGGGATCCCGCTCCTTTTAAGTAGCTCTTCGATCTTCCTGATCATCTTCTAAGGGTGGTAGTTCAGAAAGGTCCTTAAGACCGAAACACTTGAGGAAGAGCCTGGTCGTCCGATAGCGGAAAGGGCGTCCGGGCCGGTGCTCCCTTCCCGCCGTGGTGATCATCCCGGCCTCAAGCAGGGTATGGATGACACCGGAGGAGTCGACCCCGCGCCGCTTCTCGATCTCGATCCTGGTGATCGGCTGATGGTAGGCGATGATCGCCAAGGTCTCAAGGGCGGCCCTGGAGAGCTGAAGCCTCTTTCCCGACCTTACCGGATCGACCCACCGGGCAAGGGAGGGGACGGTATAGAGCTGATAACCACGGGCGATGAATCGGACCCGATAGGGGCGATCGGTCTCCTTGTAGAACCGGTTCAGTTCATCGATCACCGCCCTCACCCGCTCCGGGGGGACCTCAGCGATTGCGGCAATTCGCTTAAGGCTAATCGGCTCCGGAGTGGCGAAGAGGATCGCTTCGATGATCTTCTCCTCGATAGGCCTTGATGAGGAGATCGGTGACTCTGGACCAGGAGAATCTGTCTCGGACATAGTCTGCTCCTTCCTTCCCCAACCTTCTTCTTAAACCTTCATCCTTGACCAACCTTAGCAGTGCCCGCGCCAGCTCATCAACATCACCCGGCTCAACCAGAACTCCGGTCTTATTATCAATCACAATATCGGTGATCCCGCCCACCCGGGAGGCGACTACCGGCCTCTTGTAGGCGAGCGCCTCGATCAGAACCACCCCCAGCCCTTCAGTATCCCCCTTCCGATCGACCACTGCGGGGAGTGAGAAGACCCTGCAGCCGGCAAGGAGACGGGTGAGCTCCTCATCGGAGATAAGGCCAAAAAACCGCACCCGTTCCCTGAGATCGAGCTCTTCGCTCAGTCCTTTCAGCCTCCCCATCAGCGGTCCGGAACCGACAATATAGAGATCCTCTCCGATCTCATCCTTTATCTGGGCAAAGGCCCGGATGAGATACTCCACCCCTTTCCGCTCAACCAGTCTCCCAACGAAGAGGATGTAGTCCCCCTCCCCCACCGCAACCTCTTTCTGGAAACCCACCCCGAACGGGATGACCCGGGCATCGAGATAGGGAAGGAGTTCCTCTCTGGTATGGTTAGAATTGGCGGTGATCACATCTGCCTTCTTAAGGAGAGCAACGAAGAGCGGGAGAAGGGGTTTAAGATCTCGTTTCAGCCATCTGATCTCAACCCCATGGAAGGAGGCGATCAGCCTCACCCTCCGGGCAAATCGGGCGGCAATCCCGAAAAGGATATGGGGGATGGGCCAGTGGAGATGGATACCGTCGTATCGCCTCTTTTTCACAAGGCGGAAGATACCGATCATCCCGAAGATGAGATAAGAGAGGGAATGGATGATAAAGATCGGATTCTCCTTCACCCGATCGATAGCGGTCTTATCATGGGTGAGGGTCTCAAAAGGGGCGGGGAGATAACGGAACCGGTGGACAAATACCCCCTCATGATAGTGGCTCTTAAGCCCTTTATAAGAGGAGGTGAATACCTCAACCTCGATCGACCTCTTCTTAAGCTCCTTTACCATCCGGACCAACCAGGGGGTGATAATATCACCCTTCTCCCTGGGATAGGCGGTGGCAACAACCAGGACCCTCATCGGAAGATGCGGTAGCGGAGGAGGGTGAGAATGGCCGAGATCCCATCCTTGACCCCGATCTTCTTCCCCCTCTTTCTCCCGATATAGTCGATCGGGATCTCGGTAATCCGGTGGCCGGAACGGAGGAGCTTGGCGGTAATCTCGGGCTCGATATCGAATCGATTTGCCTTTAGTTTTAATGCCTTTAACAGGTCGGTCCGGATCAGTTTATAGCAGGTCTCCATATCGGTGATCCGGTGATTGTAGAGGAGGCTGGTGAGGAGGGAGAGGAGACGGTTGGCCCAGTAACTCAAAAAGAGGAATCTTGAGCGTCCCAGCATCCTTGAGCCGTAGACGATATCACTTCCTCTAATCAGGAGCTTGGGGATCACCTCAACCGGATACTCCAAGTCGGCATCCTGGATGATTGTGAATCTCCCCTTGGCATGGGTAAGACCGGTCCGGATTGCTGCCCCCTTACCCCGGTTCTGTTCATGGCGTATCAGTCTGATCCCATCAATCTCTTTCAGGATCTCATAGGTCCGATCCCGGGAGCAGTCATCGACAACAATAATCTCCTTCTCTATCGGCAGCTCTTTCACCCGCTCAAGCACCGATCGGATACTATCCTCCTCATTATAGACCGGTATAATTATTGAGAGGTCGACCTCTTTATCGCCAGCACCCATGTCTCCGGTATCCTGGTCTTATAGAGTGCTTTTATCTCACGGATATGCTTCAGGATCGCCGGGATGAGATATTTCCGTGAGGTTCCGGACCAGTAGAAGGAGTCGACGATGATATAATCATAACCCTTGATCCCATCCCAGACCTCCTCCTCATTGTAGGAGTAGGGGAAGAGGATCGACTTATGTCCACTCCAGAAGTAGGTGAATTCCGGTTTCCTTGAGACGATCACCCCCGGTTTTAAATTCTCTTTTGCCCAGATGCAGGCCTCACGATAGCGCTGCCAGTCTGCGGAGAGGCCAAAGTCCTCATCGCCCTGGAAAAACCTAAGCTTCTTCTCAACCTCACCCGGGATGAGGCTGATGGTGAGGAGAAGGGAGAGGAGGGCGAGGCCATAGATGAGATACTTTCCATAAGAGTGGAGGCGGATGCTGCCGATCACCAGAAAGGGAAAGAGGAGGGGTAGGCCGGAGAGGAGGAACCGGTCTGAGGACCAGATCACCGGCCAGGTGAGGATGGCAAGGAAGAAGAAGAGGACGAGCGACTTAAAGAATCGATACTCCTTTCCGCTTGAATAGAGGCCAAAGATAATAAGGCCGATGATCAGACATCCCAGGATGGCCTTTACCGGCTGAGGTAAGGGGAAGAAGCAGTCGGGTAGGATCTCAAAGAGATAGAGCTTGAGATTGGTATAGATCCGGGCCAGAAAAAGGAGCGGTGTGATCTGGCCGGCCTCCGGGTTATAGGGATCAACCATGAAGAACTGGGCGAGATAGGTTGGCCGGTCACTCACCATTCGATTCCGGATGAACCAGGGGAGATAGAGGAGAAGAGAAAGGAGAAGAAGGTGTACCATCTTCCGATGCCGACGCTGGAGGAGGTAGTGGAGGAGATAGCCGAAAAGGAGGAAGACCCCTGCGGTCCTGATATAGAGGGCAAAGATGGCAAGGAGCCAGGCGATGAGATCCTTTCCTTTTTTCTGATGGAAGTAGATCGAGAGGAGGACTGTGGCAATGAAGGGTATCTCGGAGAGGACCCGGCTTGAATAGGTGAGGATTACCGGTGAGACGGTGAAGAGGAGGAGGGAGTGCCAGGCGACCCTCTCTTCTCCCCAATCAATCCGGGAGTAGGCGATGATGGCAAGGACTCCGGCCAGGACCGGAAGTAACTTCAGGATTGAGATCTTCAGTCCGAAGATGAGCACAAGTGGGGTGAGCAGAAGCGGGAAACCGGGGGGATAGTGGACATGGTGGGGAGAGTCGGGCTCATAGATCGATCGATAACCCTGGCCAGAGGCGATCGAGTAGGCCAGGATCGAATAGACGATATTGTCACCACCTTCAAAAGGATAGGGGTTGTAGATGAGGAAGAGGAGAATAAAGAAGAAGTAGATCAGATATCTCTTATCCATTCGTAATACCTTCTCAACCCCTCCTTGAGCGGAATCTCCGGCTGCCAGCCGATCAGGGAACGGACCAGACTGATGTCCGGACACCTCCTCCTGGGATCGTCCTCAAGGGGAGGGGCAAAGGTGATCGGACTCGCTGAGTTGGTAATCTCCTTGATCATGGTGGCCAGCTCAATGATCCTATACTCATCCGGATTGCCGAGATTGATCGGGCCGGGATGGTCGATCCGGGTGAGCCCGACCATCCCCCGGATGAGATCGTCGATATAGCAGAAGCTGCGGGTCTGATTCCCATCACCAAAAACCGTGATCGGCTCATTCCTTAGGGCCTGGGCGAAGAAGGTCGGGATCGCCCTTCCGTCCTCTTTCTTCATCCTTGGTCCGTAGGTGTTGAAGATCCGGATGATGGTGGTCTTGAGCCCATATTTACGTTGGTAGGCAAAAGTGACCGCCTCGGCAAACCGCTTTGCCTCATCATAGACCGATCGGGGACCAACCGGATTGACATTGCCGAAATAGGACTCCTCTTGAGGGTGGACTTGGGGATCACCATAGACCTCGGAGGTTGAGGCCAGGATGTAGCGGGCCCGACAGCTTCGGGCCAGCTCCAAGGTGTTGATCGTCCCCACTGATCCGGTCCTTAAGGTCTCAATCGGCAATCTCAGATAATCCTTGGGAGAGGCCGGTGAGGCGAGGTGGAAGATGAGATCGAAGGGGCCAGTAACGCTGAGCTTCCCACTCACATCCTCCTCAACAAGGGTAAGCCGTTTGTGATCGGACAGATTCTCTCTACTACCGGTAATCAGATTGTCAACAACAACGACCTCGGCCCCTTCCCTAAGATAGAAATCGACCAGATGGGAACCGATAAATCCTGCCCCACCGGTAATAAGCACCCTCATCTGCCAAACCCCTGATAGATGAAGCCGAGCTCCTCCAGCCTCTTCCGATCCCAGAGGTTTCTACCATCCACGATTACCGCCTGCCGCATCAGACCTTTAATCCGTTCGAAGTCGAGCTTTTCAAACTCCTCCCATTCGGTCACCAGGACAAGGCCATCGGCATCCTGACAGACCTGGTAGGGATCATTGGCCAGAGTAACAAAGGGCATCACCTTCTTGGCATTCTCCATTGCCACCGGATCATAGCCCCGGACCTTAGCACCCTCCTCCTTTAAGAGCTGGGCGATCCGGATCGAGGGGGCAAACCTCATATCATCGGTATTCGGTTTAAACGAGAGACCCAAAAGGCCGATCGTCTTCCCATTTAGATTCCAGAGGATCTCTTTGAGCTTCTCGATCACCCGCTCCTGCTGGCGCAGATTTATCCGCTCCACCTCCTCTAAGAGTCTGAAGTCATAACCGAGCCTCTTGGAGATACCGATAAAGGCTCTCAGATCCTTGGGGAAACAGAAGCCACCGAAGCCAACCCCGGCCCGGAGGAACTCCATCCCGATCCGCTTATCACTCCCCATACCCTCAGCCACCTTTACCACATCGGCCCCAGATTTCTCACAGATGATCGAGATGGCATTGATGAAGGAGATCTTCATCGCGAGAAATGAGTTTGAGGCGTGCTTGATCAGCTCGGCCGACTCGATATCGGTGACGATCTTCTTGGCCTCGATCGGCTGGTAGATCTCGAGCATGAGTTTTCGGGCCCGTTCGCTCTCAACCCCGATCACGATCCGATCCGGTTTCAGGAAATCGTTCACTGCCGAGCCCTCTCTCAGAAACTCGGGATTGGAGGCGACATCAAAATCGATCCCCTTCTTGTTGAACCGGGTGATCGTAGTCCTGATCCACCTTCCGGTCTGAACCGGGACGGTAGACTTCTCGATGATGAGCCGGTAGCTCTCCATCGCCTTACCGATATCCTGGGAGACCCTCTCCACCGCACTGAGGTCGGGTTCCCCATCCTCACGGGGTGGGGTGCCTACCGCGATAAATATGGCCAGGGACTTCTTCACCCCTTCCTCAATCGAGGTTGTGAAGGAGAGTCGACCCGCAGCTACATTCCTCTTTACCAGTTCTTCCAGCCCTGGTTCATAGATCGGTATCCCCCCCTCCTTTAAGATCCTGATCTTCTCCTCATCGTTATCGACACAGATCACCTCGTGGCCGATCTCGGCCAGACAGGTCCCGGAGACGAGACCAACATAGCCGGTTCCAATCATGGCGATCTTCATCGCTGCTCCTTTCCTTTCATCTCTTCAATCGCCGTTAGTGCCTCTTCTTTGGTATCGAAGATGTGAGCGGGCACCTTTGCTCTCAGATAGGCATTCCGGAGCATCACCCTTGCTTCGTAGTCAGTGGCATATCGGGCGTGCCCCAAGAAGAAGTCGGCCAAGAACCCCTTCACCCTCTCACCATAGTATTCGGCAACCTCGGGATGGATCTTAAGGTCGTCGATGTTACTTATGGCATAAACCTTCCGATTAAGCCCCCTCAGCTTCTCCTCATAGATCTGGAAGAATTGATCCACATCCTCCTTGGTCTTCAGTTCGGCATGATCGAAACTGAAGAGGATATTCCTCTCCTCATCGTATTCAAAATCGACTCGAATCGCCATCATCCCTCCATATTCGAGGATATCCATTTTTTCTCGGTTGACAAGGGCCTGATTACTCCTATACTGTGGGAAAGGAGGCGCGATGAAACTGCTTATCATTCCCCTGATCATCTCCCTGGCCTATGGAGGCCTTGGGATAGGGACGAAGACGAGTTATGATTTTGAACTGGCCACCGCAACTATCAGGTATTATACCCCTCAGGGAATCGGCTTTGATGGCCAGTTCGGTTTCGTCTTTGATGGTGGTGACCAGTTCCTCTTCGGTGGCTCGATGATCCTCCCCACCATCGCAGCCAAATTTAGTAATCTCAATCTGAATGGGGGTATATCCTACTTCAACTATGATCGTGAAGGGATGGGTCCCGATATCAGCCTGCTTGAGATCTACTTCTATCCCGAGGTCGAACTTTCTCTCTCTAATAGGAGTTTCCATTTGGAGTTTGGCCTACCCCTCTTCTCCCTCGCCTTCGATCTTGAGAATGACGATACGATCGTGTCAATATTTATGAAGCGGAGCTGGTCCTCCCCTCTCCTCGGCTGCCACTACTACTTCTGATCGCCTTAGCGACTTCCCGCAACCTCCTATCAAGATTACCCTCAAAAAGATAGGAGGAGAGGGCAACCCCAGCCACTCCAGCCGCAAATAGGACTGGAATCTCTTTCGGGGTGATCCCACCGATTGCCACTATTGGTCGATCACTCTTTCTCACTATCCTCTTGAGCCCTTTGATTCCAATCACACGGGCCTCGGGTTTGGTTGGGGAAGGGAAGATACTCCCGACACCAAAATAGTCGACATACCCCTCTATCTTCTCGATCTCGGTAGTCTCTCTTATCGTCCTTCCGATGATGAACCCCTCTCCGCCCATCTTTCTTACCTCCTCAACTGGAAGGTCACTCTCACCCAGATGGACCCCATCAGCACCAGCGGCAAGGGCAAGATCGGCCCGGTCATTGACGATCATCGCTATCGGTTTGGGGATCCTCCTCCGCAGCGACTTGAGCAACTTGAGGTAATCACGATCCGGTATCCTTTTGAAACGGAGCTGGATCATGGTGACCCCGCTCTTGATCATTGTATCGAGCTCCCGGTGGTAGCCCCTCGGTCGGAAATATCGTTCATCCCAGATGAGATAGAAGCTTGGATCGAACCAGGCCCTGGGGGAGAGGAGAAGATGCTCCAGATCGTAGATCTGAAATCGGATCTGCTTCCACTCGGGGTCCATCATCTCCTCCAGAATCCTTGAGGCCTCCTTGGCCCGGAAGAAGTTGCGGATCAGAACCTCTCCTCCCCCTTTCTTCACATCAAAATCAAGTCTTCGACCCGGATCGAGACTCGACCTCCGGGCCCGGACTAACCGGGGATAGTCGATCCTCTTTATGAGCCTGGTAACCTCCTGCCTGAGGCTACGGACTCGTTCGAGAAGGGAGAGATTATCTATCTTAAAACGGACAATATCCTCAATTACCTTGAGCGACTCCTGGAGTCGGTTAATATTGACATCAACGATCTTAGCCTCGGGTGATCCTTCCTTCATGATAGCGGGCAGTAGTCTCGAAGAGGTCGACCTGAGCGGAATAGAGGACATCCTCTTTAAAGCCTAATCTCTCCAACTCTCGTCCGTGGTCGGTAGCAAGCAGGGCCCGGGTGAGATCGGTTATCTTCTCGTAAAGTTCGATTGCTGCCCTGGTCGCATCATCAACCTCAGCAGGGGCAAGAGATCGGGCCAGGGCACCGCAGAAGAGCAGGTCTTCTAATGCAAACCGGTCCTCCTGACCACAGCAGATGAGGACAATCTCATCAGCCCTGGAAACCTCCTCCCTTAAGGAGCTGAGATTGAGGAAGCCACCGATCTGGACCGTCCTGGCACCGGTGGTTTTGAGAAGGACCCTGGTGCCATTGGTGGTGGTGATGATCAGGGTCTTATCCCTAACCGTGGCCAGCCCATACTCGAGTGGAGAATTGCCGAGATGGAAACCTTCGATCCTTAAACCGCCTCGCTCACCACAGAGGAGGACCCCCTTCTTACCAAGTGATTCGTAAAGGCTGACCGCCTGCTCTGGTGATGCGACGGGTAAGATCACCCGGGCCTGATTATGGATTGCGGTAAGGACAGTGGTTGAGAAACGGAGGATATCAGCTACCACGACAACCTTACCATCGACAAGATCCGGGTTTAACTCCTTAGGGGTGAGCAGGGTGGTTATCTTCACTGGGAGAACTTCTCTTTTAAGAATTCGGTCGAGAACCTACCTCGACAGAAATCCTCATCGGTCAGGAGATCCTGATGGAAAGGGATGGTGGTGGCAATCCCATCGATTACCATCTCTTCTAAGGCCCGTCTCATCTTCCGGATCGTCCGGTCCCGAGTCTGATCGTGGACGATGAGCTTGGCAATCAGGGAATCATAGTGGGGAGGGATCTGGTAACCACCATAGATATGGGTATCAACCCTTACCCCCAGGCCACCAGGCAGGTGGACAAACTTTACCAGTCCCGGGGTCGGAATGAAGCCACGATCTGGATCCTCAGCATTGATCCGACACTCGAGTGCTGATCCTGTGAGTCTGATATCCTTCTGTCTTAATGATAGACCATGATTGTTGGCAATGTGAAACTGCTCCTTGACGATATCGACACCGGTAACCATCTCGGTTACCGGATGCTCCACCTGGATTCTGGTGTTCATCTCCATAAAGTAGAAGTTCTTATCGGAGTCGAGTAAGAATTCAACCGTCCCGGCCGAGCGATAATTGATCGCCCGGGCCAGTCGGACCGCAGCGGAACAGATCTTCTTTCTCAGCTCAGAGTCAACCACCGGTGATGGCGACTCCTCAATCAGTTTCTGGTGCCGCCTCTGGATCGAACACTCCCTCTCACCAAGATGGACCACACCACCCTGACCATCGCCAAGTATCTGGACCTCGATGTGGCGAGCCTGGGTGATCAGCTTTTCGATATAAATCCGGTCATCACCGAAGGCGGATTGGGCCTCGGCCCGGGCCAAGGGATAGGTGGCGAGGAGTTCATTCTCGTTGCGGACGATCCTCATCCCCCGGCCGCCGCCTCCGGCGGCGGCCTTGAGCATAACCGGATAGCCGATCTCGGCACAGATCCGTCTTGCCTCCGTGATCGATTCGATCGGATGGTCTGATCCGGGTATGGTGGGGACACCAGCATCATGGGCGGTCTTCTTGGCCAGGACCTTATCCCCCATCTTCCTGATCTGTTCCGAGGTTGGTCCCAAGAAGATGAGCTGATGGGACTCACAGATCTCAGCGAAAGAGGGATCCTCAGCCAGAAAGCCATAACCGGGGTGGATGGCATCAACCCCACTCACCTCGGCTGCAGCAATAATTGTTGATGGCTTTAGATAACTCTCACTGGCCGGTGGCGGTCCGATACATATTGCTTCATCCGCAAATCGGACATGGAGTGAATTCTCATCCGCCTCAGAATAGATCGCAACGGTCTCGATCCCAACCTCTTTTGCCGCCCGAATAATCCGGAGGGCAATCTCACCCCGGTTGGCGACGAGGATCTTTTTTAACATTAATTATTTCTCGAACTGTTTCCAGCCCCTCTCCGCGGTGCTCTCGATGCCCACCAGCTTCAGCTTAAACTCATCAGGGTTGGTAACCGCCTGGAGGGCATCCTCATAGGTGATGAGGCCGTCCTTATAGAGTTTGAAGATCGACTGGTCGAAGGTCTGCATCCCATACTGGGAATAACCCTCCTCGATGGCCGACTGGATGAGCAGGGTCTTGACCGGATCGAGGAGATAATCCCGGATCGTCGGGGTTGAGATCAAGACTTCGACCGCCGGGATCCGACCCTTGGTATCGGCGCGGGCCAGGAGCCGGAGGGAGATGACCCCAACCAGGGTGGCTGCCAGTAATACCCGAATGTGTTCATGCTGATGAGGTGGGTAGAAAGAGATAATCCGGTTGATCGTCTCAGTCGCATTGAGGGTATGGAGGGTGGTAAGGACGAGATGGCCGGTATCGGCCGCCTTGAGTGCGACATCCATCGTCTCCCGATCCCGGATCTCACCAATCAGGATCACATCGGGATCCTGACGCATCACATGCCGAAGGGCGGTGGAGAAGGACATCGTATCCATCCCAACCTCTCGCTGGCAGATGATCGACTTCTTATCCCGGAAGAGGTATTCGATCGGGTCCTCGACGGTAATGATGTGGCGGGCCTGATGTTCGTTGATATGTTCGATCATTGCCGCCAGGGTGGTTGACTTCCCACTACCGGTAGTGCCGGTGCAGATGATGAGGCCCCGCGGTTTCAAGGCCAGCTCTTTCAAGATCGGCGGGAGGTTGAGTTCATCGATCCTCCGGACCGATACCGGGATCGCCCGCATAGCAATCGCGACACTCCCCCGCTGCATAAAGACATTGACCCGGAACCGGCCGATCCCCCTGATACTGATAGCAAAATCCTGCTCCTTATACTTCATGAAGTTGTTCTGCTGCTCCGGGGTCATAATCTGGAAGGCCATATTCTTCAGGACCTCCGGAGTGAGCGACTCCCCCTGTTCCACAACCAACCGGCCATCGATCCGGTAGACCGGGGGAGAACCGGCCTTGAGATGAAGGTCAGAGGCATTCTCCCGGATCATCTTCTCCAAAAGGCTCTTCAACTCCATATCAACCTCCCAAAGGTCTGACTAAGAAGAGGTCCTGACCGTATTCCACCGGTTCCTCATTCTTCACCAGAATCTTTACGATCTCCCCCTCCACTTCAGATTCGATCTCATTCATCAACTTCATCGCCTCAACAATACAGACAACCTGACCCGGCCGGACAATATCTCCGACCTCGACATAGGGGGGTGCATCTGGGGCCGGGGCTCGATAGAAAGTCCCGACCATGGGTGATTTTATCGCGACAAGATTTTCGGTCCTGGTCGGATTCTCCTTCTTCACCTCGATCTCGGTAACCGATCCGGGGTTCTCCTCTCTCGACTTCTTTAATACCTTGGAGATCCGGATCTTCCTTCCCAGGAATTTGGTGATCTCCAGCTCTGAGATCTCGCTCTGTTCCACCAGGCGGATCAGGGCCTCTAACTCTTTGAGGTTCATATCACTTGGTAAGGCTGTCGAGCCAGTCACGGAAGGACTGGAGGTTATCCTTCTTCTCTTCCTCTTCCTCTTCCTCTTTCTTCTCTTCCGGGGTCTTTAAGACCTCATCCACGGTCGGCACATTCTCGGGCGGCGTCACCTTCAGAACATCGTCGATCGAAGAGACCTCTTCCTTCTTTGTTGGTTCACCGGTAAGTTGACCCATGATATCGGTATCGATCTTCTCCTCCACGACCTCTTCGGTTTGCTCCTTTTTCGATTCGAACCCCATCTGGGAGATGAGGTCGGACTGGAGGTCAACCTTCTCCTCAACCACCTCTTCCCCCTTTACCTCCTTACCCCCGGTCAACTGACCCATGATACTGGTATCGATCTTCTCCTCCGGTTCTGGCTCTTCGGTAGGGGTAAAGGTGGTATCACGAACAATCTCCAGTTCCTCCTCTACCGGTTCATCCTCACTCGATTTGAGATCTGCCCCTGGTCGTTCGACATAGGGCTGGACATCAAGCTTCTCTTCGGCGATATCCTTCTTAAAAGTGGGCTCCCTTTTTAGTGGTTCCACCCTCATCTGCTCAACCAGATCACTCTGGACCTCGGCCATCGTCTCGCCCTTCTCCTTGGGTGGCTGGAACTGCTGGAAGGTCTCAACTCGAAACTCTCCGGTTGGAACCTCCTCGGTTCTCCGCTTACGGGATTTGACCTCATTCAGTTTATCGAGTGTCGCCTGATCAGCTGGATTGATCGCCAGGATCAGTTCATAGATCCGAATCAGCTCCTCATCGGTTCCGCTCTTCTCCAGAATAGGGGCGAGGAGTTTCAATGCCACCATATTCTGGGGATCGAGCTCAATCACCCGCTCCAACTCCTCCTTGGCCATTGCTGGACGCATCTGATCGAGGTAGGTCTTGGCCAGGACCAGATGGCCCAGGGCGTAGTTCGGATTCTTCTTCAACCCACTGGTCAAGACCTGAATCGCCTCTTCATACAGCTTTGCCTTCCGATAGAGATCACCAAGTTGGGCAAAGACCCTGGAGGAGGGATCCTTCTCCAGCTTTTTGGCCAGCCGTTCAATATCCGGACTTAATTCGGTATCACCCACGATACACCTCCCTTAACTGATATATTTTAGTGGTTGAGGAAAGGGTGTCAAGGGGCTGGAAGGTTGTGATGATCGCCTCTAAGGAGGTAAGATAGGAGAGCTTCCTCTCCCCTGGAGCATAGATCATCCCATCGATGAGATAACAGACCCCGGAATAGGGGAAGCAATAGAGGACAAAAGGTCCCCCAACCCCAAGACTATCATTCTGCCAGACCCCATAGATCTTAAAGAACCTCCTCCCCGACCGCTCACTCCATCCCCCAAAGCAGAGATCCCGATAGGCATAATCACCTTCGTAATAGAGGAGGGTGAGGATATCCCTCTCATCGAGTAGCCAGTCAATTGTAATACTGTCCTCTCTTCTCACCTTGGTGATGAAGATCACCCGGTCCGGATCGTGACGGTGGAGATAGATGAACCCATCCTCTCGATATCTCTCCTCCAAACGGTAGCCCTCCGGAATCCGGAGGTGGACGGCATAGTTCTGCTCCAGATACTGGGCGAGCTTCTCATCCTCGCCGATTGAGAATGTCTCGTTGCTGATCCGGTTAAAATAGTGCTCATTGATGATGCTTCGGATCCTCTGCTCAGCGAGGTTGATCCCCGAGAGTAGAGCTGAATCGTTACTTCCAGTGATGATCAGAATCTCCTGACCTTCTGCCCACTGATCCTTGATTCGAAAGATTCCAAAACCCTCTTTGGTCACCTTCGCTTCCGCATCCGGAGCGAGAAGTTCCTGGATAAAAGTACCGACTTCGCTCCGCTGGATCGGATCGGCCAGGATGATGAGATGGAATCTCAGGATCTGAGTCAGCTTGGCCAGTTCCACCCTGAGGAAGCGATACTTCTCCTCCCGCCGCGGGGTCCGGTAGGTGATCTGGATCGCCTGAGAGAGAGTATCAAACACCCGATCAGAATCGGTGACGATAGCAATCTCTGAGGTGAGGCCAATCGAAGGTGGTAGACGACCACAGGTAAGAAGAAAGAGAAGCGGGAAAAATCTCTTCATCCGATCCCCAGCAGTTCTAATTTGGCCTCAAACCTCCGGGCGAGCTGTTCCTTCAGTACGGCATGTTCCGGATCATTGAGCTCTGGATCAAACTCGACAATCTGGAAGGCATCCCGACGGGCCTTAAAGAGGAGGGGGGTATCCCGGGTGATATCGGTGATCTTCAGATCGGGAAGGCCGTGCTGCCTCTTACCTAAGAGTTCGCCAGGACCCCGGATCTCTAAGTCCTTGGTGGCCAGCTCAAAACCATCGGTGGTCGAAGCAAAATACTCGATCCGTCTCTTCCATTCCGGGGCATAGTTTTCGGGCAGAAAGAGGATACAGTAGCCCTGGGTCTCACCACGACCGATTCGGCCACGGAGCTGATGGAGCTGGGCGATCCCAAACCGTTCCGGATGTTCGATTACCATAATGTTGGCATTGGGGATATCCACCCCAACCTCAACCACCGTCGTAGCGATCAGGATATCGATCTTACCTCTCCTGAATTCCTCCATTATCCTTTTCCGATCCCGAGTTGGGATCCGGCCGTGGAGGATCTCGACCTTCCGGTTGACGAAGACCCTTGATATCTCATCCATCGCCCGTTCTACCGATTTGAGACCGAGCCGATCCGACTCTTTGATCAGCGGGCAGATATAGAAAACCTGATTCTTCTCCTCGATCTTCCGATCAATGAACCGGTAGATCTCTGCCCTTCGGGTCGGTTCGACCACGATCGTCTCGATCTCCTTTCGACCCGGAGGCTTCTCATCGAGCTGAGAGATATCCAGATCGCCATAGAGGGTCAGGGAGAGGGTCCTCGGGATCGGGGTGGCTGAGATCACCAAGAAATCGGGAGATTCGCCCTTGGCCGAGAGGAGGGCACGCTGGACCACACCAAACCGGTGCTGTTCATCGACAATTACGAGACCGAGCTGAGCAAAGTTGACCCGCTCTTCGATCAGGGCGTGGGTGCCAAAAATGATCTTAATGGATCCGTCAGCCAAACCTTTAAGCACCGCCTCTTTCTGAGTAGATGGGAGCGAACCGGTTAGAAGTCCGGAGCTGACTCCGAGTTCTCGCAGAATCGGTTGATAGGTCTGATAGTGCTGTTCAGCCAGAATCTCGGTTGGGGCCATGAGGGCTGCCTGATATCCATTTTCAACCGCAATAAGGGCGGCATAGATCGCAACCACCGTCTTGCCGGAACCGACATCACCCTGGAGCAACCGATACATCGTCTGGTCCCTGGCCATGTCCGATCCGATCTCTTCGATCACCCGCTTCTGGGCCTCGGTAAGCGAAAAGGGGAGAAGTTCGATCAGCCTCTTGGTGAGATAGCCCTTCTCCTTTAGCGTCAGACCACGATCACCACCCTTGACCAAGGCCCGTCTCAGAGCTAAGGCGAGCTCAAAGAAGAAGATCTCCTCATAGACAAATCGCTCCCGGGCCTTATTCGCCTCCTCCATCGTCTCGGGAAAGTGGAGCTTCTGGATCGCCTCATCCATCTTAAGCAGGTTATGTTTCTTGAGGATATACTCCGGCAGAGTCTCCTTGACCTTATCCAAGCAGCACTCGATCGCCCTCATTATCGAACGGCGCAGATTCCAGAGGTTCATCCCCTCGGTAAGGGGATAGATGGGGATGATCGAACCGGCATAGATCGGCATATCATTCTTATCCGGATCAACAATCTGATAGTTGGGGTTGACCATCTGCTTGCCATAATAAAAACTGACTTCTCCAGAGAGGATCACCAGATCACCAACCCGGAATTTTTTCTTAAGATCGGGACGATTGAACCACCGGCAGGTGAGGAGTCCAGAGGAATCTGAGACCGCCAAGATTACCACCTCCCCCTTTGATCTCGTCTTCTTGACATCCCGGGCGATGATCTGGCCGACCACGGTAACCGCATCACCAACCTTCAACTCCGCAATCTTGGCAAGATTGGAGTAGTCGAGATATCTTCTGGGAACAAGGGTGAGGAGATCACCAATCGTGGTCACCCCGATACGACTGAGGTAGGAGGACCGCTTGGGACCAATGCCCTTGAGATACTGGACTGGGGTGTCGAGGTCGAGGGATGGTTTCGACTTACCCATTACTATATTATAGAATTTCACCCCGGTTTGGCAATACTTGTGTTAGTAGTAACTTAACCTTCCAGTTCGGGGAGTTAAAAGATTGGATCAGAACCGGTAGGCAAGCCTCGTCGAGAGGAGGAAGAAGGTGGAGTTATCCTGAGGCATGGTATGCCATTCCGGTCCATAGCTGGAGATGATCTGAAACTCTAAATTTGAGAAGAGGGAAAGGCCACCAATAACCGAGAGCTCATCAAACCGATAGCTGGTGTTACCAACATAAAACTCCATCTCGTATTCGCGCTGACCGAGTTCATTCTCAATCATGAGATTGAGGTTGCCCAGCAGGATCTCAATATTTAGATAGAGAGAGAGCTCAACATAGTCGTGGTAGGAGCCGAGGGGATGATTTCGTTCATACCTCAGTCTCGGACCGAGACGGAATCGGCCACAGCTGAAAAGGGTAACCTCCGGTCCGAGGCCGATCATCGTCTGGCGCTGATCATAACTTATCTCATCATCATGATCGTATTTCACCACCTCACCCTTCCACTCTTCATAGACCGAGAAGAGGTCTGAAAGGTGTTCAACGAGATCAAGGTTGAGATCGGACTCGTAACGGTTATCATCTTTATCGGGATAGAGGATCCGGACCGCGGTCAGATAACCATTGATCTCCAGTATCCCCTTCCGATAGAAGAAATTGAGATCGGGACCGAGGCGGAGGTTGGAGAGGGGAAGCGAATCCGGGATGTGATCAAGGTTGGCCATCAATGCCAAGGTAAGGTTGTACTGGAGTTGATCCCGATCCCATAGCAGTCCGATCCCAAGGCCATTGAGATCCTGAAAATATTGGTTGGGGGTTGCATAACGGTGGATTCTGGACTCGAATCTTAATCCGAGGGGAGAAGGTCGATATTCCAGATTGAGGTCGAGATAGAGATGATTCAGGTGGAGGGTGTCGGGGTTGTGGTAACGGTAGAGTTCCAGATCACCGGAGAGATCGAAACTCCTCCACTCGGAGTCGAAGCTGAAGATAGAACTCAGGTAGAGGGAAGAGAGGTTTAGGGCTGCCGTGAATTGATCCCCTCCAGCCTCGAGGAAGAGCTTGACATCGTTATCGAGATAGAGGGTATCATCTTCTTGGATGATATAGCGAGCACTGACCCGATCCCATCCAATCCCGGCCCGGATCACCAGGACTACGGTGAGGAGGAGAAGACCCCCCATCTATTCCTCGATCGCTTTTTCTAAAAGCCTCTTGGCTACTGAAATCTTGATCAGGGCCTGCCGATACTCACCCTTCTCGTAAAGTAGCCTTGCGGCCCCGATCAACTCCGAGATCTGGCTTCGGGTTGAGGTGCTGAGATCGGTAAGTGCGAGAAGGTGCTCAGTCTCCTCGATCGACCGCTTCACCTCCTCGGGATCGATCTTACCCTGCTCTTTCAGGATCGAATAGATGAGTCGCTGGGCCTGTTTGGTCAATCGATAGGCTTCAAGATAATGGCCGTTGTTGAAATGGTCATAGGCGGTCTGCTGTAGTCGACGGGCATCATCGATCCTTGGGTTCTTAGACTCCACCCGAGTAATCAATCGATCGGTGATCTTGAGCTCCCTTCTTACCTCCTCACTATTTACCTCCTGAGCCATCCGGATCAACCTCATCACCATCCTCCGGGCGGAGAGGGTGAGCTTGAGGGCGACCAGTAGATGTTGATCCCGATAGGACTCCTTGGCCGCCTTCTGGGTATCGAGTCCGATCCGGTAGAGGTCCTTCACCTTCTGGTATTTCGACTTCTGAATTAGAGTTGTGACCTTGGTGATCAGCTCATCGGTCCGATCGATCGCCCGCTTCACATTCTGGGGGGTAACCTCAAAACCGAGGGCGAGCTCCAATGCCCTTCTCGCCGCCTGGCGGGCAGCAAGGGTCAGCTTTAGCGCTTCTTTATAGTGGCGGAGGTTGTATCGGGCCCGGGCCTGGGTCTGGAGGTTCTGGGCGAAATCGAGGAGCCGCTCGGCACGGTTGATCTGGGTGCCGTGATCGAAGACCTTCTGAACCACCTCCTGGGTCCGGGTGATCCACCGATCGGTCTTCTCAATCTCCGATAGGACCTCCTCCTTCCCCCCGGCAACCAGGGGGAAGGAGGAGAGGACGAGGAGGGTAGCCAAGACTAATCTCATCAACTACTCCGTATCCGGAGGGGTCTCCTCACCGGACTTCTTGACGATGTAGGGGAGTGCCCAGGCAGCAGCATAGTAGGTAGCATCCTCACCACCCCAGAGGGTGGACCAGGCGATGAAGTCGACCGCAGCATGACGGAGCGCTGGGGTAGTAACGATCGAGTCATCGGCAATCACCCACTCCCGCTCAAAGGTCCAGGTGGTGAGCCGATAGAACGGATCACGGTGGTGGATGCGATGACCAGCTCGGGGATGTCGGCCGTGGTGGAGGAATGCCCAGAGGGAGTCGGCTTCGGTTGAGGTCATCTCGATCTGGGCCTCAACGGTCACCTTCACCGTATCATTGGGCTCAAAGGTGGGGAGCTGATCCTTGGTCAGGAGGGTATCACTGGAAGTGATATGGAACTCTGCACCAGAGGGTCGGGCAACCGCCTTAAGATCCTTGATCGTGATGTCATTCTTGCCGTCTTTGGTCCAGATATTGACCGGGGTGATGCTGACGATGTGCCAGCCATCTTCATCCTTCTCCAAGTAGACGTCCCGGACCAGACTATCATAGAACTCACGCCGATAGACCGGTGCTCCAGGAACCGATTCATTCAGCACATAGAACCAGCCATGGGCTTCGGCCTCGATCGTGGCCCAGGCCGAATCGCCATTGATGTCGATCTCGATGTGGCGAGGGATGGGTCGGACGATCCAGCGGGCAAACCTGACAAACGGGATCGTCTCAAGGTCAAAGAACCCAGGGCTGAGCTGGGCCCCTTTCAGATTGGTTGTATCATCATTCTCCTTCTGGAAACCGCTGCCTTCTGCGGTATACTGGGAATTCTCCAGAAGGTCCCGAATCAGGGCCTCGTCGCTCTCGGGCTGACAACCGGTGACGAGGAGAAGTCCGATCGCAGCCAGCCCGATCGAGATCAGCGGCATCAGTTTACGCATCGAACACCTCCTTTCACCATCATTAAATGCAAAGTCGTGCCATGATGAAAAGAGGCGTTGAATCATCATTTTTCTGTTTAATCGGGGTACAGGTGTACCATATGGGACACTATCGGAGCCCATACTTCTCCATCCGGGAGTAGAGGGTCCGCCTGGTGATCCCGAGCAGTCGGGCCGCCTTGGCCTTATTTCCGCCCGCCTTCTTTAAAGCATCGATGATCATCTCCCTCTCCATCTCATAAAGTCCCTTGGAGGTCGATCTGAGATTGAGATGTTCCCTCCTTATCCTCCCCCGGGCAAGGATTGTTGCCCGCTCCAAGACATTCTCGAGCTCCCGGACATTACCGGGCCATGGGTAGGAGAGGAGATCGGCCATCGCCTCATCATCAACTCCATGGGGGAAACGGAGTCTCTTCAGGATATGGGTAACGAGGGGAGGGATATCCTCGGGCCTCTCCCGGAGTGGAGGGATCAGGATCGGGAAGACGCTGATCCGGTAGTAGAGATCATCCCGGAAGTGCCCTTTTTCGATCTCCTCCTCCAGATCCTTATTGGTCGCCGATATGATCCGGACATCGATGGCAACCTCATCGGTTGATCCCAACCTTGAGATCCTCTTCTCCTGGAGGACCCGGAGCAGTTTCACCTGGATCGATGGGGGGATCTCACCGACCTCATCGAGAAAGACCGTCCCCCCTTCGGCAACCTCAAACTTGCCCGGTTTCGGTCGGTTGGCACCGGTGAATGCGCCCCGTTCATAACCGAAGAGTTCACTCTCAAGCAGGGTCTCAGGTATTGCGGCACAATGGATCGGCAGAAACGGTCTTGCCTTCCTCGGGCTATTTTTATGGATGAGCCGGGCAACAAGCTCCTTCCCAGTCCCACTCTCGCCAAGAACCAGGACCGGGGTGTCCGACTTCGCCACCTCAGTGGCCATCCGGACCACCTCGGCCATCTTCTGAGATCGATAGATGAGCTCCTGACCAGCCTCGATCTCGCTCTTCAGCTCATCCCTTTCCCGCTTCAACCTCAGCTTTTCGACGATCCTTTCGATGGTCAATCTAAGCTCTTCAAAGTCGAAAGGTTTGATCAGATAGTCAAACGCCCCGTGTCTTAGGGCCTCAACCGCAGTCTCGACGGAGGCATAGGCGGTCATCATCACCACCTCGGTCTCGGGCCATTTCTCCTTCATCCGCTTCAGGAGCTCCACCCCATCCATCGGTGCCATCCGGATATCGGTAAGGACGATCTCATAAGGAGAAGCTTCCATCTCCTTCAGGGCCTGGGTTCCATCACCCACCAAGCAGACCTTATAACCCAGCTCCTTCAGTTCTTCACCGATGAGCTGGGCAAACCTCCTCTCGTCTTCAACGATCAGTATCTTCATCGGGAAGCTCAATTCGGATTGTGGTGTTGTAACCATCAATCCGATCCAAGGATATCCTACCCCCCAAGGACTCGATCGTCCGCTTGACCACGAAGAGTCCAAGTCCTGATCCCTTACTCTTGGTGGTGTAGAAAGGCGAAAAGATCCTCTTAAACTCCTTCTGGTCGATCCCCATCCCGGTGTCGGCAACCGTGATTAACTTCTTTCCCTTCTCGAATCCAGTCTGGATTAGTATCTTACCCTCCTCCTCGATTGCCTCATAACTATTGGTCAGAAGATTGATCAAGACCTGCCTCATCGCACCAGGATTGGCCATAATCTTTCCCATCTTGGGATCGAGCTTGAGCTCGATCCCAACCCGCTTATCGGATAGTCTCGGTCTTAGAGTCTCAACCACCTCCTCGGCGATCCGGTTGATGTCCACCTCACCCTTAAAATCCCTTCTTCCCAAAGAGAGGTAGCCCCGAACGATCTGATCGATCCGCTTCGTCTCCTCCTTAATAAATTCAATCGCCTTCTGATCATCCGGTCTCTTCCTTAACCGATCAGCAGCAGCAGTTATGATCGAGAGTGGATTTTTGATCTCATGGGCAACGGTTGAGGCAAGCTGACCGAGGACTGCAAAGGTATTGGTAAGGACGATATTCTCCTCGATCCTGGATATCCGTCTCAGGACGATGGCAAAACCGATCGAGATTGTAATCAGGGCAAGGATGAGGATGAGGTTGAGCAGAAGGCCCTTCCTTTCAAAATCGACCAGAAGGGAGAAGAATGGTGCATCGGCCACAACCCCGACCACACCGATCACACCTCCATAGAGGTCGAAGATCGGGGCATAACCGCTTTTGAGATAGACTTCGGTCTCCTTATAGAGCGGGGTTGCTGATGCCTCACCAGAGAGGGCACTCAGGATTGCTGGCCGGTCAAGGGCCAGGTGAGGATCGGGCCCTTTTAAGAACTTCAATTGTTTGTGTCTGTAGCGGATCTTACCTTCACTATCGAGGATATAAATATTATAAATCCCCATCGATCGGATCAACTGATCGAAGTAGGGCCGTTTCTCATCCAGCTCCTTAAGATTATCGATATCCGCAGCTATGGCGGTGGCAATGCTTATCAGCCGGTTCGCCAGTGCTCCCTCAAGTTCCTTCTGGATCAGTAGATAGTTGCGCCAGAGATAGATATTGACCACAACAATGGTGATGAGGAAGAAGACAAGGAAGGGAAGGAGGAGGCGCTTTATCATCCGGTAATTATACCCTGACCACCACCACCGTCAATCAGATAAACAGCTGATTAAAGCCCTCCCCATATTCATAGCCACCGATCTCCCCCATCACCTTAGCCCTCCTGGTGATCCGCCGCTCCCAGTCTGGCAGCTGCTTGAGCTGGCTCTTATGGAGTCTGATTGCGGCAATCTTTTTCTTAAATGTCCTGGTAATATCGACAACGAACGTCGGCTCATCGGTTGGGGTGAGGAGGAGCTCCTCAACGCGATGTGGTTTAAGCCCGAGCTCGAGCAGAGAGGGATAGAAGTGGTGATCGCGGGCGATCATTACCGCCTCGATCACCGCCCAGCCAGTCGCCCGGTGATCGGGGTGGAAGGTCCGATACCAGGGATCGTGGGTGACCACCGTGAATGGCTTCAGCTTCCGGATCAGACCGGCCAGTTCCAACCTAAGTGTGGTAATACTGCCGATCTCACCATCGGGATGCCTTAAGAATATCACCCGCTTGACCCCGAGAAAACGGGCGGCAGCCCTTGCCTCCGCCTCCCTCTTCTCGGCCACCTCAAACGGGGTCAGTTTCTCATCCCAGCTCCCTTTCTCGCCACTCGAGATGATGATATAGTAGACCGGATCGGTCTCGCTCCAGACTGCGATCGTCCCACCCAGAGCCAGTTCCGGATCGTCAGGATGGGCCATAATGATCAGCTTAGCTCTTGACGATCTGGGCATAGTGTCTCAACTCCGGTTGAGTAAGGAGAAGCTCATCCCCTCTCAGGAAATCATAATAGCCAAATCCCGCCTCGATCGCCTCTCTGATATCCTGACCAAGCATCACAATCCCGGGGGAGAGTCCCCGGTATTCGGGGTCAAAACCCATGTTATAAACATAGACACAATCTCCGATCTGGAAAGAGAAAATCGCATCAATCGGACAGCCCTGATATTCTAAGATCCGGTAGCGGAGCCAGCCTCTCTTCTTGAAGGCCTGACCGATCCCGGTGAAGAAGGCCTTTATCTCGGGGGTGAGAAAACGGGCCTTGTTCTGATCCGATACCGCCATCAGGTGGAAGAGGATGCCGAGGTCCTGGCCCGGCACTAAACCCCTCAGCTTCCTTCGGAGCTCATGCCTCGACTTCGCATCCAAGGAGTTGATATAGTCATCCCAGGTAGGTGGATCAGTGGACAGGGGTCATAGTCCTCCACCTCAGCCGGGATGAGAGAGGGGAGGAAGGTTACCTCCACCGGATAGAGGTCGAACCTCAACCTTTTGTTTTGAATGAAATCGACCAGAATCTTAAGAACATCCAGTTCACGCTATGGCAATGAGATCATCATTATGGTAAAAGGTGAAGACCTCGGGATCATCGTCAAGAAGAGCTCTGGAGAGATTGCCGAACCATTCATAACTCAGGAAAGGATTCTTTCTCAGGATCTTCTTAAAAAGTGCAGGCCAGCGGGATCGTAAACCGCTGAGCGGTTCAGTCTTCAACTGCAAAACTGGATCGGACATCCTGCTCTTTCGGTGTAAATCGGTAAAGCCTCATTCCCCAGAGGTTGAGATAACTGATCTTCTGATAGCGTATAAAGCCGACCTTCTCGATCCCCTGGCCCCGGAATTCCTCTTTCACAAAGGCGTCATAGAGATAGACCTCTATCGGCTCTGGGGTGGTCATGATCTCAATCTCGATCTGAGGATGGGAAAGGGTGGGGATCGGATGGTCCAGGTTGTAAAAATAGAGGTTCAGTTCCTCACATCTGAAACCAGGGTGTCCAATCCTGATCCGGATCAATAGAGGTGCCTCTCGGCTCCGATTGTTGTTGATGGTCCGTGGCCAGGGTGGACCCTGACCCCATCAGGCAGAACCATAAGTTTTGTCCGGATGCTCTGATAGATCGCAGCCTCATCTCCGCCCGGGAATGAGGTATTGCCCGGCCCACCAGGGAAGAGGGTATCGCCAGAGAAGAGATCCCCTCCAACCAGGAAGCAGCAGCCGCCCGGGGTATGGCCCGGGGTGTGGATGACCAGGAGCTCATCATCACCGAATCTTATCCTCTCCCCATCCTCAAGCCTCTCATCAAAACCATCGGTCCAGTCGTTGGGATGGATTGCCGCTCTGGCTCCGGTCTTCTCCTTCACTGCTGAGAGCGCAGTGATATGATCGAAGTGGTTGTGGGTGGCGAGGATCAGCTCGATCTTAAGCCCCCTTGCCTTCTTCAGAATCCTTTCCGCTTCATCACCGGGATCGATGATAATCCCGCAATCACCCGATCTCAGGATATAACAGTTGGTTGCCAGGCCACCAACAATCACCCGATCAAAGATCACCTTCCGATCCGGATCCATACCGATCATGGCTCAGCGAAATCCAATCCATTATAGCCACTTCTATCCGGTGGTCAATTCCTCCCAGAAAAGGGGATCGCTATCAGTAGATCCCCACCTCCACCCTGAGACCGTAGCGGAGGTATTGGAGCCTCATCCCCTCATCCGGGGAGTATCTCTCATAGAGAAATTCATAGAACGGGGTAACGGCAAGATCGATTTTCCTTAGATGATAAATCAGACCAAAAAAGATCCCGCAATACTTTTGCTGGTAACGATAAAAGCTGGGCATATAGTTCTTCCGGCTGATCCCCAACTCGACGGCCTTCTTATCCCACTCGTAGCCGCCACTCAGATAAAAATTCTCAACCGGGAATTCCTGATAATCCTCCCGGTAGTATTGATAGCAGTAGCCGAACTCAACGGTAAATGGACGGATCCGGTGGCGGAAGGTCAGGGTAACCGACTCCGGGATATTGACCGTATCATGATAGGCCGAATCCACCATAACCCCGCTTTGTGGTAGGGAGAAGATCAGACCACACTGGAAGTCCTTGTTTTTATTTACCAACCAGAGGCCCCCTTTCAGGCTTGGAGCATATCCTTTTCTGGTTTCAGAAGATTCATTTTGCAGTCCAGATGTCCAGGATTTATTGTATAGGATGCTTATCCCGGGGGAGAGGCTCAACCTCGAATATCGGAAGATCTTAAAGTTGAATCTCAGCCTTGGGGTGATCATCTCGAGCAGATACCAGCTTGTGAATTCGCCAATCTTCTTACCTTCGGGGTCGATGAGCTCACCACGGTCTCTAATGCACAAATGGTAATCAGAGGTGAGGGCTATATCCGCGAGGTTACTCAATCTCTGATAGATATCAATTGATGGGATCGGGAAGAGACTCAGATAATCTCCAATCCGGTACCGGCCAAATGGGAACTCAGTCCCGATCAGGGTTGAATAGTCACTGAATTGGTAGTTTGAAGGTCCCAGCCCTAATCCATACCCCCTCCCCAGGGGATTGAATCCAGGGAAGTGGAAGTTAATCAAAAAGATGATAGCCATTTTTTCCTCCAAAGTGGGGAAAGTTCTGGATGTTCTGATATGCATAGGTCAATCTAACCGTAGTATCGCTCCAGGTGATCTCATCAACATGGATCTTGACATAGTTACCATCTTCGGTCTTGGCCACGACCAGATCACCATCCCGGATGGGAACCCTTATCTTATTAGGATCCTGAGTGATCTCGGTTAGATCATTGAAATTCATCCTTCCCTTGTTCTCAAAGAAGGTCTTTCGGCAGTTCTGATTTCCATAATCCGGAGAATCAAACCAGATCGAATCCTTAAGGCTATCATATTCGACCCAGAGATCACCCCACTCCTCAGAGAGGTCACTTCGCCGGCCGGACTTACCAGTTGCGAAGTGGAGCGCACACCTTGAATCCGACCCACTGTTAAACTCAAGGGTGACGGTAAATTCAGGTCTTGGTGAGGCAGCAACAAATCGCCACTCAGGATGGTCACTTATCGTGTTCCATCTCCCCACCGATCGAACCTGGAGGTAGTAGATGCTATCCTGGGAGAGGTTGGGAATAACATAGAAGCTATCCTGGATCGGACCTTCAGTCACGAGATAGCATTCAAGCGTGTCGCTATTACCGGCAAGATCGTAAAGATTTGAGTCTGGAAAGGAATAGACATTATAGCCAACGAAGGCATCATCTCCCTCATCGACCGATCGATACCAGAAGAGAGCAACATACCTTCTGCCCATCTCAACCCGGGCCAACTCTGGTGGCTGGAAGAGGGGAAGGGGTGGTGGTGAGGTGCAGTTTATCCCGATGATCAGAATTATGAGAATCCAGCGGGTAATCACCTTAAGTAAACTACCTTATAATTCTTCTTGATCCTGCCCGCCTCGAATCTCAAGAAGTAGATGCCGGAGCTAAGACCCTCAGGCTCAATCTTGATCTCGTTTATCCCCTTCTCCCGCTCTCCATCCCAGACCTTAACCACCCGCCGACCCAGGACATCATAGAGGAAGATCCGGACTTCTGTCTTCTCCGTAAGCCCGAATCGGAGGATCCCCTGTTTATAGAACGGGTTGGGATAGAAGGTGGGCATCAGGAAGAGGGGGGCCTCAGCCGAGGTCTGAGGACCACCCCCGCCAGAACCTCTGGTGGATTCATAAACCTCAAGCCCGGCACAGGTGGCAAAGGGACCAAAAAGGATCTTCCAGAGATCGATTCTCACCCTGCCATCACGGTAGAGCGGGCGCGGAACCCTCACATTCACTTTGATAACCTTGCCGGCTGGAATGAAAGAGAGATCTAAGGGCACCCAGTCAACGGTCAAGAGCTGGAGGATGAAGTCACAATCCTTCCCTCCCCTCTCAATGTCCCTCAGCTTGGGCCTGAGATAATCACCAAATTCGAT
>QNBE01000013.1 GCA_003645615.1 Caldifarciminota bacterium | reverse complement strand
TCCTTATACTACATCACTACAATTCACCAACGAGCGAAGGTTGGTTGGAACCACCGGTGGTATTTTCCGTTATGAAAATGGCTGGGTGCCTTCAAATTATGGTATGAAGGCACTTGTCAGTTCTGATCTGGAGTATGATCCGGACAAGCCGGAAAAATTGATTATGGCAACATCCGGATCCGGCTTGCTAATCTCCACGGACTTTGGTCTCACCTGGGGTCGCCTTCCCACCGATCCCTTTATCACTTATCTTGTTGACGATGTTGAAATCAGGGATGCCTATATTTATCTCCTCGATCCCTATCAGGGGGTGATCGCCAGCACCGATGGAGGAGGGAGTTTCCATTTCATATTCCACGATTCCGCCAATGCCGCACTGGCGATTGAGCTCCACCCCATTGATCCCAAACACCTCATTGTAGCTGCCGAGAACGGTGTTTTTCACACCACCGATGCCGGTGAGACCTGGATGAAGTTCGATGGCATTCAATTGACCATGATAAAACATGCCCCGGATGCCGATGTCATCATCGGTGCCAATGGAAATCAGCTCTTTCGAAGTATCGGTTATACCCGTTTTCATAATCTTAGAAATCTCCCAAGCGATATCGTCGATCTCGAATTCGATTTTGATCTTTCGGGCACATTCTATTTGAGTTCCTTCGATAGTATCTACTTATTTTGGTGCTATGGTGATAGCGTCCTTCCCGTCTGGGATCGAATTGCGGTCTCAATAAGCCCATCCTATACCCTCCTTACTGCGATTTCCACCTATAAGGATGGGGTCTGGCTTACACCCGATGCCTCCCGGTGGATTGAGTTTAACACCGGATTCCCACATCCCTATCCATTCTTCCTCGATGCCAAATTTGCGCTCGATTATCATCGACTATATGGTGCGGGAACGGGAGGATTCTGGACCTATCTGGATTCGACCATCCAGATCTCGGTTACCCTCAGCAGCGATACGATCTCCCCCGATGGTGATGCCGACCGAGACTCGGTTGTCTTTTTTATAGATAACAACGAACCATGCGGAATCCGAAGCTGGCATCTCTCGATTGGTGATTCGACAATCCTCGATTCCGGTGGAACCGGGAATCCTCCCAACATCGCCTGGTATGGTTATAACCGACTCGGTATCCAGGTTCCGAATGGCAACTACGATTGGCGGTTTGAATGTTGGAATAATCTAAACCACTACTTCAGCTGCTCGGGGAAGATTACGGTTCGTGCCCGCCCGATGGTCTCTGGTCTCGCTATGGCGACGGAATTTAATTTTCAGAACAAGATAGTGGTAAAGGACGATACCATCCATGTCTTCTATACCTCCGGCAATCCACCCGAGATTTATCACTGCTATTCTACCGATGGTAACAACTGGACCGGTCCATTCAATCGCTCCAATTCCCGACTGTCGAAGTCGGATCATCCCGTTGTTGCAATAGATGGTAACGGTTTCATCCATCTCGTCTGGGAAGAGGAAAATCTTCTCCTCACTCGATCATCAGAAGACTGGGATCTTCTCGATACCATCCCTTGGTCAAACACAGCAACTCAGCCCTCGCTAATGGAGGATGGCGGGGATCTCCTCCTCTTCTTTGTCCGGGGTTCAAACCTCTTTACTTCCCGCTATTCCCTCTCACTCAAAGAATGGCAATGGCCCAAGAATGTCAAGCAGACCGGCGGTCTATCCCGAACCCCTTCCCCCACTCGTTCCCAGGATGGCACCCGCCATCTCGTCTTCGCCGACAACACCAATGGTAGCTTTGAGATCTGGTATACCTATTCTACCGTAGAAGGAGAATGGCAGCCAACCCGGGTCATCTCCAGTCCGGATGTCAACTCCATCTTCCCCGATCTTGCTGGAGAGGAATTCCTCTATGCGACCTGGTTGGAGTCGACATCAAATACGATCGGCTTCTCCCATTATGAACCAGATACCGGTTGGTATGGAGCGACAGTGGTGGGTAATTCGAATTATCCTCCAACCGTGGGCTCTGATTCCATCTCCAATGGCTATATTATCTTCGGTGATAGTAGCACCATCAGGATGCTCTATTATGACCATCAGGTTGGTAATACCGGTATCAGGGACCTGTATGTCGGTGGTGAGCCCATCCACCATCCGAATGTCTTGGATAGGATCCATGAGGCCGGTCGGCTCATCTGGACTGAAGGCTCCTCCCCACCTTATACCATAAAATTCTTGGCGTTTGGTCCGGGTTCCGATACTATCCCACCCCACTTTCTCATCACCCATCCGGAAACCGTAGATCTTGGCGACTCCTGCATCGTCACCGTAGAACCGGATGAACCCCTTGCCCAGGCTCCCCTGATCACAATCGGCCCAGATACCCTCACCGTTGTCGATACTATTCCGGGGATGTTTCTGGCCACCTTCAATAGTAGCGGATACCAGTCTGGAGCCTATTATTTCCATATCGAAGGCCGGGATCGGTCGGGAAACCTTGGTCGGGATTCAAGCGTGATCACAATTGCCCTCTCCGATACTACTCTATTTGAGGAGAGAGGGATCTTTATCTGGCCCAGTCCTGGAGACGATGAGATAAATCTCCATTACCGCTTCCATGAGGCTACAAAAGTGGTGCTTGAGCTATTCACAATAACCGGTAGAAGGATAGAAAAATTTGAGTTTGAGGCCCAGGGAGAGGTCGATGGTGACTACGAGATCGAGGCCGATCAGTTCGGCAACGGACTTTATCTCTTCCGGATGAAGGCGACCGGCTTAGAATCTGGTCGGGAAAAGACGAAGATTGGGAGGTTCGCCATTGTCCATTAGCATAATATTCATCCTTATTCTTGGAGCGACTCCAGGGTCTGAATACCTCCTACTCGACTCCGGACCCGGTATCGCTTTTACCGGTATTCTCGGTCGGGGGCCGTCGCTCATCTTCCAAAACCCGGCTTCAATTGATGCTGGAGTCGACCTATTCCACACCGAGTGGTTTCAGGCAATACGTTTTGACAACGTCAGTTATGCAACCAGACTCGGCGGGAGTCATATCGGACTCGGTCTCAATGGTGTTTATACCTTTGGTCTGGAGAAACGGACCCGACCAACTGAAGAGCCGGAGGGCAAATATGGACTCTACTTCATCACCCCGACCGGAGGAATCCAGTTCCCAGTTGATCCCTTCTCATTTGGTGTTGCGGTGAAGCTTCTCTATGAGAGGATTGATGAATATAAGGGTTATGGTGGCAGTATCGATCTGGGGGCACGGGTTGAGCCGGGAAGGTTTATCGTGGCAATCGCTCTTAACAATCTGGGACTTGGGCCGAAATTAAAGGACGAACGCTCTCCCCTTCCCCTAACGATTCGGGGTGGGATCGGCTATCGCCCTATCGATCCTATTATCCTCTCCATTGAGCTTTCGAAGGTGGTTAAGTTCTATGAACCGGACCTCCGACTTGGCCTCTCCCTCTCCCCTTTCCGCTTTCTTTCCTTTAAAATCGGTTATTATCAACATCGCCTTATCCTGGGAACCACGATCATTCCCGGTTTGATCGGGATCGCCTATAATTATCGCCCTCTTGCTCTGGGTAGTTGCCACTCCATCGGGGTTGAATATCGACCTCGTCCCAAACGGAAGATCTCGGGTTTCCTGGCCCGGGCAATTATATATTATCAGCGTGGCAATTGGGATAAGGCAATCAATGCCCTGGATATTGCTCTGGTCTTGAACCCCGAGGATAAGAAGGCCCAGATACTTCTCAATAAAGCATTGGAGAAGAAGAGGATGGCCATAGTTGACTCACTCAATCGCTTAGGGAATCAAGCCCTGGGTGAAGGCAACTATCTGAGTGCGATAAGTATCTTTTCTCAGGCCCTCAGTATTGATCCCGAGAACCGCTTAGCCAAGGAAAATCGTGCTCAGGCCCTCTCCCTTTTTACCGCAGAGGTAAAGATGAAGAGCGAAGTGGAGGCGAAGGTTAAACAGGCGATTACCTATTATGGTCAGCACAACTATACCGAGGCCCTGAGATTGATTGAAGCGGCCCTCTCTCTCGATCCGAAGAATAGCGAGGTGATCAGATATAAGAATGAAATTATTCAGGCTCAAAGACGGTGGACAGATGAGCTCATTGCCAGGGCCGAGAACTATCTTAAGGCCGGGAAGGCAGCTCGAGCAATGAGAACTATCGAAGTGGGCCTTAAGAGCGATCCCAACTCACAAGAACTTAACCGGTACCATAAAGAATTGAAAGCCCGGATCAAAGGAATGGAGACCGGTCTGTTGAGAGAGGCGCTTACCTATTATCAGCGGGGAAAGAGGGAGCAAGCGACCAAAAAATTCTGGCAGGTTCTTTCCCTCAATCCCGATAATAAAACCGCCAAACTGTATCTTTCCAGACTGGAGCAGAAAGGGGATCCGGAGAAGTTCTACCTTCTGGGCGTTGATGCCTACACCAAGGGAAAATTTGAACTGGCGATCCAGTATTGGCGTAAGGTTTTGGAGATAAAACCAGATCATAAGTGGGCCCGCACCAATATCGAAAGGGCGCAGAAGAAGCTGGAGGCCTTGACTCAATGATTGAATACTATTGCGGCCACCGAGGTAGATCCTATCCCATCTTGATGAAATCGGGGAATCTATGGCTTGACGTTCATCTGCTGGAATCAAAACTCGTCCAGGACATCTCAGGAACCCGTAAACGGATCTATATCTGTAAGATCGGGGATGAAATCCGAACCATCGAGGACGAAGAATAAAGAACTGGTGCAGATCTTTGAGACAATGGCCGATGCCTTGGAGTTTAAAGGGGAGAATCCGTTCAAGGTGAATGCCTATCGGAAGGCAGCCCGGGTTCTCGGGGAGATCGATTTGGATATTGCCGCAGTCAAAGAGGAAGAGGAACTGATGAGGATCCCGGGAATCGGTTCCGGGATTGCCAAAAAGATCATCGAATACCTCACCACGGGGCGAATAAAAAAGTATGAGGAGGCGATCAAAGGTATACCGGTTTCCCTCCTTGAACTTCTGAAAATCCAGAACCTCGGCCCCAAGACCCTCGCCCTCGCCCATAAGAAACTCAAGGTAAAAAGTATCGACGATCTGATCAGAGTCATCGAGAATGGCCAACTGGCTCGCCTTCCTCAGATGGGTGAGAAAAAGGTTGAGAATATAAGGAAGGGGATCGAGATCTTCCTATCCACTCAACAGCGAATGTCGATCTATGAGGCGACCGAGATATCGGAAGAGGTGATCGAATATCTAAAACGAAAGACAAAGGTGAAGCGGATATCGGCTGCCGGCTCGCTCCGAAGAATGAAGGAGACAATTGGGGATATCGATATACTCGCAACCGGTCGGGACGGTGAGAAGATAATTGAAAAGTTTGCCACCATGCCGGGGGTAAAGCAGGTCTTGGCCCAGGGCTCAACCAAAGGGTCGGTGATCCTCGAGAATGGCCGACAGGTTGATCTGAGACTCGTCCCACCTGAAAGCTACGGGGCAGCGCTCCAATATTTCACCGGCTCCAAGGCACATAACATTCGTCTGCGCGACATCGCCAAGGCAAAAGGGATGAAGCTTAACGAATACGGACTCTTCAAAGGCAAGAAGCGGATTGCGGGTCGGACAGAATTAGAGATCTATCAAGCGCTCGGGCTTGAATATGTGCCGCCGGAACTGAGGGAGGATCGTGGTGAGGTGGAACTTGCCCAGCGCCACCAACCATTCGATCTCATCACTCTGGAAGATATTAAAGGTGATCTCCATGTTCATACCAATTATAGCGACGGTGAGGCCTCCATCGAAGCGATGGCCCGCCAGGCGATGGAGATGGGATACGAGTATATATTGATCACCGATCACAGCAAATCGGCTAAGTATGCTGGTGGTATTGATGAGGAGAGGTTATTGGAGCAGATCGAAGAGATCGATAACCTCAACCGGAAGTTAAGGAAATTCCGGATCCTCAAGGGGATCGAGGTTGATATCCTGAATGATGGCTCACTCGACCTTGATGATGAAGTCTTAAAGCGTCTCGATCTCGTAATTGGTGCCATCCACAGCGGCTTTAAAAGGAATGTTACGGGGAGGATGCTCGATGCCATGGATAATCCCCATCTCCATATTATCGCCCATCCGACCGGTCGTCTCATATCGAGGCGGGAAGGATACGATGTCGATATTGGGAAGATAATCGAGCGGGCCGCGGAAAAGAATGTCGCCTTAGAACTCAACTCCTACTATGATCGACTCGATCTGAATGATATCAATCTGATGCGTGCCAAGGAAGCGGGGGTGAAGATAGCGATTGGAACCGATGCCCATAACCGAGAGGGGATGGGAATGATCCGTTTCGGAGTTGGAACCGCAAGGAGGGGGTGGCTGACGAAAACGGATGTGCTAAACTGTCTACCTCTGCGTTCATTGCTGGAGTGGCGAAGATGAACGAGGTTTGGAAGAGGCACCAATCCGAACTTAGACAACTGATCGATTCGATCGAAAAAAAACTTAAGAGTTACAACGATCTCCTGGTATCCCAATCCTCTCTCTCCGAAGAGTTCCATCAGAAGTTTAGCGAAATCAGGGATTGGATCGAACATCAGCGCGATGCAACCTCATCCTTAATCGAAGAGATCCGCGAAATCGAGAGAGAAATCGATGAGATCATCAAGGTCGTTGAGATCGTCTCTGAAGAGGCGGGTGGTCTCTCAACCCTAATTGCCAGGGTGATAAGTTCGATTGGTGAAGGAAGAGGTATTGTTAAGTATAAAGAAGAATTACTGAGTAAGATTACCGAGACCGCCACGGAGGTCGATATCTTAGCCCGTAATGCGGAGATCAAATCCTATCAGGCGGGAGAGGAGGGTAGAGGATTCGGGGTCGTTGCCCACGAGATGGCCCAACTTGCGGTTGAGGTTGAACCACCGGTGAAGCAAATCAATGAGAAGGCGAAGGAGATCATCGATGGTTTTGGAACGATCGAGAAAGCGGTAAAAAGGATCGAAAAATTCAAGGAGATCACCCATGGCCTCAGCACTACATTGAAGAAGATTGGTAAGGAAGGCATCATCCTCCTGCCCCTTTTGCGAAAAAGCTTATCCGAGGTCGATCGCTCCCTTGCCGAGCTGACCGATATTACCGGTGAGCTTGAGCACTCCGCTTCCGAGATTGGCAATTGGAGTATCAAGGCGATCACGACCTGGGAACAGAATTCGATCCTCATCAACCAGTTTTTAGGATTGGTGAGGAGAATCAACGACCTAATCCACCCCGTCTTTCGAAATAAGATCGTGAGGATCCTGAACCGCTATCCACTTCGTCGTCTCACCTTCTACCGGAGAGCCGAGATCGATACCGCGCATATCGGTTCCCTATTTGACGACATCGCCCGGTTGCAGAAGAGACAGGCAGAGGCGTTGGGTGAATTGAGGGATAAGGTGAATGACTGGCAGGGCTTCCTGACCGAACTATCTCAGCAGTTTTCCAGTTATCATCGCGACTACGAAGACTTAGCCGATCTCGGCTTAGAGATGGGAGATATCAATCGTAGGATCTTAGAGTTGAAAGAGCTGGTTAAGGAACTCGACTTCATTTTCGAAAGGGCCCGGCTCCTCTCCCTTTATGCCCGGATCGAAGCGGTGCGCCCCAAGATCGAGGTGGGGCTCCGCTCGGTCTCTGAACAGATGCGGACCCTTGCCGATGAGGTGACTGGAATATCGGAACGGCTCAAAGCCGAGATCGAGAAACTCTTCCATTTTTCTCAGATTTTGGCTGGAGATTTTATGGAGGTCAATAGCCGTATCCGCCGACTTCTGGTCGACTCCCAGGATGCCATCACCTTCTTCAACCGGGTGAGGGAAAGGATCAACCGTCTGGCTCAGGATATCGCCACGATCGAGTCCAAGCTCTCCGCCTTTGAGCTCGATAAGACCATCTCCTGTGGCCAGCGGATCACCGAGACCATGGATAGAATTGAAGGCCTGAGGCTTGAGGAAGAGATTGCAAGTGTGATCGACCAATGCCAGAGAATTGCCCACGATGCCAAGGAGTGGCCATCGGTAGTTACCCGGCGCCGGGCCCTTAAGATTGGGATGGTTGGACGGCCTCTCCTCCTCGATCCCGGACACCGGACCGATGCGAACTCCCATCGGATTAATGTGATGATCTTCAATGGACTCTACCAGATCGATCATCGCAATAATATCCTTCCATCGATCGCCACCTCACTCGATCTCTCTCCCGATGGCAAGAGCTGGACCTTCCGTCTCCAGCGAGGTGTCTACTTCCACGATCGCCGTGAGGTGAAGGCACGAGATGTCCTCTTCACCTTCCAGCACATTCTCAAAGGACCCAATCGATCCTTTATCGAGATGATATCGGGAAGCAAATCTTATCTTGCTGGGGAGAGAAATATCATAACCGGCATCGACATTGTTGATGATTACACGTTAACAATCCGACTCGATTTTCCCTACCTACCCTTCTTGGCTACCATCGCCTGCGGTGTTGGTGACCTCATCCATGAGGGATTCGATCCCAACCACCCGGTGGGAGCAGGTCCCTATCGGCTGGTGGAATGGAGTGGCCATATCATCCGTCTTGAGGCATTTGAGGGTCATTTTGAGGGTCCGCCACCGATAAAGGTGGTTGAGATCCATCTCCTGCCCTCGATGCGAAAAGGGGTTGAACTTTATCAGCAGGATGGTCTTGATATCATCCCCCTCAGCTCCGATTTTGCCTCGATGGTTCCCGAAGAAGAGATCACAATCTCTCCCCTCTTGAGTTTCCGTTATCTGGGAATAAATCTTCGAGCCGATTCTCCACTCAAGGATGAGAGACTGAGGCAGGCGATCAGCTTAGCAATCGATCGCGAGCGGTTCGTCCGAGAATGTCTTGGTGGCTGGGGTGTCCCTGCCGGTGGGATCTTTCCTCCTCTTCTCTCCCCCTACGATTCCAGACTTTCCCCTCGGGCGATCTACGATCCGGATGAGGCCCGCCGTCTGGTTGCCGAGTTGGGTATTAAGGAAACCTTCCCTCTCGATGTCCACGATACCGAACCCTCTATTATCCGTGGAAAGTGGCTGGCTGATGAGCTATCTAAGGTTGGGATTCGGATCGACGTCAATCCGCGATCCGATCTTCTGGAGTGGACCTATCGAGGCAAAAGTCTCATAGCCATGAAGGGATGGCTTTCGGACAACGGCGATCCAGACAATTTTCTCTTCCCCCTCTTCCACTCTTCCTCATGGGGTAACACGGGAAATACCTCCTTCTATTCCAATCCCGAGGTGGATAGTCTGATTGAACAGGCCCGGACTATCCGGAATCAACTCCGCCGGGATGAACTCTACCGGACTATCGAAAGGAAGATCCTTGCCGACCTTCCGGTGATTCCCCTGGTCCACAACTATTCCGGCTATGCGGTCAAGCCGTGGGTGAAGGGGTTTGTCCCCGATCCCTTCGATGTTATCAAACCCGCCAACATGTGGCTCGCATGAGATTTCTTACCTTCTTCCTGGGCGATCTCAATCTCGCCCTCCGTATTGAAGAGGTTGAGGGGGTGGTTGAGGAGGTCAACCCCGTTCCGATCCCCAAAGCCCCAAAGCATGTCGTCGGAATTGCCAACATCCGGAACCGGATCGTTCCTCTCATCTCCCTCCCGCATCTCTTAAATCAAGAACTGAAAGTGGGGAAAAAATGGATCATCATCCTCAGTGGTGAAGATCGTTTCCTCTGTGAGGTCGACGATATCGGCGAAGTCGTCGACTGTGACGAAATCCGGCCGACCCGAGATAAGTCGGGTCTTATCACCGGATTAATTGAGAAGGGAAAATCTACCTTCTTAGTCATTGACCCGGGCCGTTTAACAAGGAGGTAAAATGGCCAAAGTGCTCATTGTCGATGATGCCATGTTCATGCGGAGGATGCTTGCTGATATTTTAGTCCGGGGTGGTCATGAGATCTGTGGTGAGGCTGCCAGTGGCGCTGAGGCGATCAAGGTATATCAGGAGAAAAACCCCGATCTGGTGACGATGGACATAATTATGCCCGATATGAGTGGAATTGAGGCGGTTAAGGAGATAAAAAAACTCGACCCCAATGCCCGAATCCTGATGGTCAGTGCGATGGGTCAGCAGTCCTTAGTAATCGAGGCGATCCAGGCCGGTGCGCTCGATTATGTCGTGAAGCCGTTTCAGCCATCCCGAGTCCTGGAAGCCATTGAGCGGATACTCAAACGATGAGTGAGGAGTATCGGGATATCTTTCTGACTGAGTTTGCCGAACTTATCGATCGATTTGAGAAGGCACTTATTCAACTTGAGATCGGCAATCGTGACTCATTGAGAGAGCTCTATCGCGTGCTCCACACCATCAAGGGATCAGCCGGAGTCATGGGGTACCTCCCGATTGGAGATAGGGCGCACCAGACCGAAGAGATAGTCAAATCATTGCAAGAGGAGAAAATCCAGCTTGATCACCAGTCGATTGGGGCTCTCTATCGGGCATTGGAATTTTTCAAGGCTTCACTCTCTTCCTTAAGAAAACACGAGCCAGTACCAACCGGAAGGATTCTGGCTCTAAGAATTGAACTTGAGGAGACGCCATTTGTTGCTGCTCGTGCTGCAGTAGTAATTGCAACCGCCCAGAAATTAGGCTCTCTCATCCGAGCCAAGCCCAACGAGGAAGAAATTGCCACGGGATGGAGTGGTAGTCAGGTGGAAATGGAGATCGAAACCCATCGTCCGGAGAAAGAAATTATCGACCGGCTCCTATCGATTCCTGAAGTAATATCGATCACACCTTATGAACCGGGAATATCGATCCCGGAGGTGAGGATCAGCGTTGAGAGCCTCGATCGGCTATTGGGTTTGGTATCAGAACTCAGCCGCAATATCACCGCTCTGGAAGATCGGATCGGTCCCGATCCAGAACTGATCGACCTTGCCGATACCATTGCGACCGATCTGCTCCGTTTAAGAGAAGAGATTCTTTCCATCCGCCTCATACCTCTCTCTACCCTCTTCCGGCAGTTCCCCAACTGGTTCCGCTCCGAGGCCATCAAGTTGAACAAACGGGCCGAGTTGACAATCGAAGGTGGCGAGATTGAGGTCGATCGAGCCCTCTTCGAATATCTCCGGGAGCCGATTATTCATATCTTAAGAAATGCTCTCGTTCATGGTATTGAGTCGGGGCGTAAGCGGAAGGGGCCGGGAAAAGTCCACCTTGCAGCCCGCAAGGAAGGTGACAACCTTATCATCTCCATCTCAGACGATGGCCGTGGAATTGACGTCAAGAAGGTGAAACGACAGGCGGTAGCCTTGGGTATCATCGATAAGAGGAGGGCAGAAGTTATTGGCGAAGATCACGCTCTCCTCCTTCTCACCGATCCTCGTTTTACTACGCTTAAGGAAGCCACCCATCTCGGCGGAAGAGGGGTTGGCCTTGACATTGTGCGAAGGAAGGTCGAGGAGATTGGAGGCAGGCTGCAGATCAGATCGAAACCAAAAAAGGGTTCTACATTCATATTGACAATTCCTCTCTCTCTGGCTATTGTAAAATCTATGATTAGCAAGGTGGGTTCACTCCGATTTGCGATTCCGCTCTCCAGTATGAAGGATACGATGAAGGTGACACCGGATCAGATTCTGAGTTTATTGGGTCAGAGGTATCTCAGCTATGAAAATCGTCCCATCCCACTTCTCAATCTGGTTGAATTCTTTGGTGAAGATGGGAACGGTGAGCCAGAGCATGCAGTTGTAGTTGAGGTCGATAACCGTAACTACGCCTTCCTCATAAACGAGTTGAGCCGGCCGATCGATCTATTGGTCCGGCCACTACCAAAGTGGCTTGGCCCATATATCGGAGCATCGATTCATCCCGACTCTAAACCGATTCTCCATCTTGACCTGAGGCGAATTATCGAATCGGTGGCACAATGATCGACCTCAAGAATATTACCCCAGATCAGATTGACGCTCTCCGGGAGATAGCCTCGGTCGGATCAGGCCATGCCGCCACTTCACTATCTGAGTTGCTTTCTGAGAAGGTAATGGTTCGAGTTCCCAAGGTCTTGCTGGGGACCATCAAGGATGTTATTGAGCAAATTGCCTCTCCGGATGAGCCGGTATGGAGTGTCTTCATGTATTTCCTTGGTGATCTAACCGGAAGGACCTTACTCATCTACCCGGTAGTCGATGCGGAGTATCTTCTTGAGATAATGGCGCCAGGGAATCGGGATGAGGATTACCGGATCTCGGTGATGAAAGAGATCTCCAATATCCTATCCTGCGCCTATATGAATGCCCTCGGAGAGATGATTGGACTTTTGATTCTTCCTTCCGTCCCAGGAATGGTCGTCGATCTTGCTGGTGCCATACTCTCCTCCGTAGTGCTGGAATTTAGTGAAGAGAAAGACTTTGTCATCTGTTTGGAGTCAGAGTTTTATATCGCCACCAAGAAGCGAACCATCAAATCCTATTATCTCATGATGCCCGACATATCATCGGTTGAGGTTCTGCTCAAAAAGGTGAATCTATTATGAATGAGATTAGTGAAGTAGAAAAGAAGATACTGAAGAGCTTCTCAGAAAAGATCGATCCCAATGACGCCGGTGCCCATAATAATCTTGCGGTGGTCTATTATAATAAGGGGTTGTATAATGAGGCGATCGAGTTACTCAATCGTGCCTTGGAGATCGATCCCAACTTTGTCTTGGCCCAGAACAATCTCGACATTGTGCTCAAGAAATCTGGGAAGTGGCATGAGTATATCGACAATCTTCTGAAAGAGATCGCCGACGATCCGCTAAATATCAATAAGCGGATGAAACTTGCCGACAGTTATCGAAAGATCGGAAATCACGCCCAAGCGGTGAGTGAATATCATCGCATCCTTGAGATCGATCCCAATAATTCCCGAGCCTATTATGGTCTTGGTCTGGTATATAAGACGATCGGTAAGAATGAGAATGCAATAGCTAATTTTAAGCGAGCACTCGAGATCGAACCGGAAAACCCAAAGTATCTTCATCTCTTAGGCGAGGTCTACTTCCATCAGGGAAATATCGATAAGAGCATCGAATACTACAAAAAGGGACTCAAGCTTGATCCCAATTCTGCTGAAGGTCACTTCATGCTCGGCTTTGCCCTCGGTGAGAAGGGGAGCTATGAGGAGGCGATGGCCGAGTTGAAGAAGGCGGTAGAGCTGAATCCCGAACTTGCTCAGATTCAACCCAATCTCCCGATCGACATCAGTGAACACCGAACCTTTGCCCAGCTTCTGGCCAAGAGTGCTGAAGGGCAACCGGAGCGGAAGGAAGATTCCCGTCTCAACCTCGCCGATTCCTTCCTGAACCGTGGTCTTTTTGATGAAGCAAAGAAGGAGCTGAGGAAGATTCTGACCGGGGACCCAAAACATTTCCCCTCCCTCCTGAGGATGGCAAAGATTGAAACCATCCAGCATAATATCTCTGAGGCGGCCAAACTTGTCGAGCGGGCGAGTGAAACCTATCCCGACGACGTTGAGCTATTAAACCTGAAGGGTGTGCTGGAGCTATATCGGGGCAATATCGAGGATGCAGAGAAGATATTCCGGATCGCCACTGAATCGGTGAAGAATTATGGACCAGCAATAAATAACCTCGGTCTTTTGAGACTCATGGCCGGTAGTGATTCAGAAGCGATTGATAAACTCGAGCTGGCCCACTCCTTAGGTACCCCTCAGGCAAGCTGGAATCTCGGTTTATACTATCTCAACAAGGATAAACCCAAGGAGGCCCTGGAGAAACTTGCCGGTCCCCATCCTAAACTTAGATATGGGCAGGCACTCGGCCTCATCCGTATGGATCGGGAGGAGAGCGCCCTCAAGATTCTTGAGGATGTTGCCAAGGAGATACCAAACTTCGCCCCGGTCTACTATCAGCTCGGGTTCCTCTTGTCCAAACTGGGTGATTTCAAGAATTCGCTCACCAATATGAAGCGAGGCTTTGAGCTGGATCCCAATTTTGAAAAGGATGAGTTCCAACTCGCCTTGGATAATAACTTTGAATACTCCCTTCCATTACCGGAGATTGAAAGGGCTGGTTTTGAACTCTTTGGACCGGGAGAGCTTGAGCTTACCGTTACCGAGGAGAAGGGGGTCAATTTAGAAGAGCTATTCAAGGCCGGTCAGGACCTCTATCAGAGTGGGAGGTTGAATGAGGCCCGTAGTAAACTGGAGGAACTCCTCAGCCAGGATCCCTCCCACCTTCCCGCCAAGAAACTCCTGATTGAAATTCTGATTACTACTGGAGAGATCGAACAGGCCCGGCAGCAACTCAAAGAGATTGCCACACTTGAAGATGATGTTGAGATCCTCTCCCTTCGAGCCAGGCTGGCTCGAATTGAGGCGAATCGAGAGTTATTGGAGGAGATATATCGGAAGATTATCGTTATCGATAATCATAATGTCGAAGCGATCAGTTTCCTGGCCGAGCTCGCGCTCAAACGGGAGAAGATTACCGAAGCGGAAGGATATGTCAAACAACTTCAGGAGTTTGCACCAGACAATTATGAGACTCACCTCCTCTTGGGCTTGCTGGCGGTGAAGAAGAAAGACATCGACCGCGCCACGCTCGAGTTCGAACGGGTCATTGCTATCGATCCCAGACAACCTCTCCCCTACTATCATCTTGGCCTCCTCTACGCACAGAAGGGAAGATTCCAGGAGGCGATCAACGGCTGGAAGAAATGTCTCCTATTGAATCCACCCGAAGATATCGCCGAGAAGACGAGACGCTGTCTCGAGGTCACCCTTGAGCTTGAGGATTTTCTAAAACGGGAGGGAGAAATTGTCTGAGGATCTCAAGTATCATAAGAGCGGTCTCTTCTTTGCCTCACTTGCTGATGCCTACATTGAGAAAGGGATGTATGAGGATGCTGCTGAGCTCCTTAAGGAAGGGATTACCCTCCACCCCGAATATACCTATGCCCATCGCCTTTTGGGGATCTGCTATTTTCAGCTAAAAGATCTTGCTGGTGCGGAGCGAGAGTTGAAATTAGCACTCCGTGACAGTAGCGACCTCACCGCACGCTACTATTTGGCTCGTGTTTATCTCCTCCAGAATCGAATCGATGATGCCAAAGCAACATTGGATGAGATAAACCGAATCGATCCAGATAGCAAAGAGGCCTTCGAAATTCGCAAGGAGCTGGCTCATCTGACCGGCGAGGAGACCGAAGAGGTGGTTGGTGTGACCCAGATCTTGAAAGAACTGATTTCCTTACCAGCAATCGATGGCGCAATTCTCTTGGAGAAGGATGGTCTGCCTATCGCTTCGGAAGGAGTGGCTGAAGATGAAGAGCTCTCCGGGTTCATATCCGGAATCGCCAACCAATCCTCCCTTACCGGAGCCGAGTTTGGTATCGGGGAAGTAGAATCATTCTCTATCACAACTAAGGGTCGTTGTCTGATAAATATTGTTGGTCCAGATGCGATCCTCACCATCCTCACCAACCACCTTGATCGTGAGGGACTTGCTGCCCTCTACGGCACCCGCTTCTCGGAGCGGATCAGGGCCTTCTTAGAACGATGATTGAACGCCTGCTGCAGACAACTGGTTATCGTGGTTACGGCGTTCTAAATGAGTATGGTGCCTATATCGAAGGTAGTTACAATAACGACCTCGGTTCCTCACTTGGTAAGAGTATCTTCGAATTGAAGTCGATTATCGAAGGTAGTATCGGCCCTTTCCAGATAACCACCATCCGTGGCCGAGATGGTGCTATTTTCATCGCCTGTAATCAAAATAAAACCTACTTCGTCCATACTCTCCGTGAGACCAACTACGGTCTGGTCAGGAAGATCCTCCTTGAATTAGTTAAGAGATGAAAGGGGTAAAAGCGACATTTGATAACTTCATCCCGGGTGAGGAGAATCGGGTTACTTATCTGGCCGCGCAGAGGATTGCTCACGCTGAACCCGGCTCACTTTTCAACCCATTCTATATCTATGGTGATATTGGAACTGGGAAAACCCACCTGCTTGAGGCCACCGTTGCTGCAATAAGGGAAAAATTTCCCGGATTCAATGTTGTGAGTGAAAAGATTGGGAATATCGTGGAAGAATTGAAGACCACATCATTTGACGACATCCGAAAGAGATGGCAGGAGGCCAACTATCTGATTCTTGATGACATCCACTATCTCAATCGTTTGGAGGAGGAGAAGGATCGGTTCACCCAGCTCCTCATTACCCTCTTCAATCGGGATGTCCAGCTTATCATCTCGGGTCGATTCCCACCCAAGGATCTGAAACTGGACGAGCATTTTGTCTCAATTATTGAATCGGGCCTGGTCACTTCGCTCAGCCCTCCCAAGGAGATGACCAGGCTTGAGATCCTCAAGAAAATGTGTGAAATCAGGGGGGTTATCCTTACCGATGAGATCTTTGCTGAGCTTGCTCGAATCCCCTTTAAATCGGTACGGGAACTGGAAGGGGCGTTGAATCGCGTTCTCGCCTACTCCTCTATCGGGGAGATTGCTATGGATCGGAATCTTCTGATGATGGCGCTCAAAGAATATTATCAAGAGAAGCAGACCGAACCGGTCGTGACATCCTTCCTGGCTGAAGTCTCGGAAGAGGTTGATCGGGCTCTGGCTGAAGTAGAATCCGAGGAGGCGATAAGAAAACAGTTTGAGGAGAAGATTTACATCTGGAACATGAAGGGTTTCCGGACCGATGCGATAAGTGATCTATTAGATGGAGATATCGAGACCCTGAAGAAGGCCTATGAAGAGTTTGTCCAGAAGGTGGAGAAATTGATCGATTTACAACGTGAATATGGAAGCATCGATCTCAGCAACAATCCCGAACTTGCCCTTAAGATTGAAGCACTCCTCTTTGATCCCGAACGGATCGATGAATTGACCAGATTGATCGAGGAAGCCAAGGGGGCTCTACCCGTAGTTAAATTCGGCTTCTCATTCGATGATATGATTGTTGGAGAATGTAATCGAATCCCGGTGGAACTTGCCCACAAGGCAATCGAGAAACCAGGCCAGGAGATCAATCCCCTCACCTTCATCGGTAAGTCGGGCACCGGTAAGACCTCTCTCCTCTGGGCGATTGGTAACGATATTGTGGTAAGGAATCCTACCCTCACGGTCGAATACCTTGACCTCCGCCATCCGAAAGGTGAATTTCACACCCCCGATATCCTGTTGCTTGACAATCTCGATGAGTGTCCTCCCGAACGTCGGAAGGAGTTACTCGATCTCTTAAAGGAGATGATGGCCCAGAATCGTCAGATATTCATCGCAACCACTACTCCCCCACTGAGACTCGGCTGGCCCGATTTCGATCGCCAGATTTTCGAGGAAGGGGTTGAGGCAGAGTTGAAACCACCGGATCCCAAGACTGCTGCCGAATACATCCGAGCCAAGGGTGGCGAGCCGCCCACCTCCCTCCCCTGCTTCGATTCATTTTATGACTTAGAACGCTACTTCAAATTCGAAGCCATCCCCATCCCCTTGGGATTACCTGGTGAGGAAGAGATAACCACCGTCAGGGTCGATGAGAAAAAGTTAATCTTTCCTAAGGATCTCGATGACTACCTTCTGGATGAGGAGGTTCCATGGCAATAAAAGGGTCCCTCTCCGAGGCCAGCCTTTCCGATGTCATCCAGATGATCTGCACATCTAAAAAGACAGGTTGTCTCTCCCTTACCGATGGAACCAATTTCGGAACCATCTTCATCAAAGAGGGTCGGATCGCCTTAGCCAAGCTTACTCCCCATAAGCGGAAAATCGGCGACATCCTCCTCCAGATGGGGAAGATCAACGAAGATCAGCTACATCAGGCAATTGAAATCCAAAAGTCGAACCGGAACAAGAAGCTGGGAGCGATCCTGATTGAGATCGGTGCGATAACAACCGAGGATCTGATTGAGCCATTAAGGCTCCAGACCGAGGACGCCCTCTTCACTATGCTCCTCTGGAACTCCGGATTCTTCAGTTTCGAGCCGAACCTCTCTCCCCCACCGGATGAGGTCATCCTGGACATCCCTTATGAGGGTCTGCTCATTGACAGTGCCCGTAGGATCGATGAGTGGAAGGAGATCGAAGATAAACTCCCTCCCAACGATACGGTATTGGTTAGAAAGAAGTCGGTTGTCCAGCTCGATCTAACCGAAGAGGAGAAAACCGTTTTGAATCTTATCGATGGCAAGCGGAGCTTTGCCGAAATCACCTCAATGTCTCCGCTGCCAACCCTTGAGACCTGCAAGGCAATCCATGTCCTATTCACTGCTGGTCTTATCGATAGCATTGAACCCAAACGAGAGGACGTGGCTACCAAGGCCAAGGAGAGGTATGAGGTGGGGCTGGCCTTCTATAAGACCGGGATGTATAAGGAGGCGATCAAGGAGCTTTTAAGAGTAATAAAACTCGATCCCGATGAGAAGCGAGCACGATTTTATCTTGGGTTATCCTACTATCGAATTGGCGATCTGAGTAGCGCCATTGATCAACTATCCCGGCTCGGTGAATCACGTTCTGTCCTCTGCAATCTTGCCGCGGCATATTTTAGAAGTGGCGAACTGAATGAGTCGATCTCCATCCTGGAAAAGATCCGTGCTTCAGAACCGGATTCCCTAAGGGTCCTTGCTGCTCTTGGTTTCCTCTATTTTCAGAAAGGAGAAGATGAGAAATCCCGCGACTGCTTTGAGGCGGTTCGGTCAAAGGATCCGGATCATTATCTTCCCTATTTCTATCTACCCCTGCTGTCGATTCGGAGGGGAAATTTTGATGAGGCCCTGGATCATTTCCGGAATGCGATCGAGAAGTTCCCTTCTCGGGCCGAGTTGCGCAACAACCTTGCGGTTCTCCTCGAAGCGATGGGAAAGCATCGAGAGGCGGAGAAGGTTTTCCGAGAGGCGATCAATCAGGATCCTTTCCATCCCCTCGTCCGGAAGAATTTCGGTACCTTCTACTATAATCGTAACATTATCGGTGCTGCTCGGGAGCAGTTTGAGGCGGTTGAAGAGTCGGCTCGGGACTGGGAGACGAATTTCAAATTGGCCAATATTATGTTGAAGCTGGGCAACCGTGATGAAGCCCTCCGATACTATAAGATCGCCCACGAACAGAATCCCGATGATCCAATCATCGCCCGAAATATCAAAATTTTAGAACATGAGGAAAAATGATGATTTTGATAGGATTGTATCCCTGGTTAAGGAGAAGATTGGCTTTCCTGGAGATCTATATAAATTTAATCCATTAAGGAGAAGGATCGAGTATTGTATGAACCGGTGCGGGATCCACGATCCCGCCCGATACTTAAAACTACTGGAGGAATCAAATGATGAGTTGAAACGGCTGGTAATCGAACTGACTATCAATCTCTCTTATTTCTTCCGTAATCCAGAGACCTTCAACCAGTTCCGGCGGATCTGCCTTTCCTCCCTCTCAACCAATCATCCCTCCTTCTGGTCGGCAGGATGTGCAGCCGGTGAAGAACCATACACTATCGCCATAATACTGGATCAGGATGGTTGGGATAGTTACGAGATCATTGGAACCGATATCGACTCCGATGCGATAAGTCGTGCCAAAAAGGCGGTTTATAATCATTTCTCTATCCAATTTGTTCCGGAGGGGATAAAGCGATCCTATTTCAAAATTAGAGATGGTCAATACCTCCTTGACCGCCGAATTGTCTCTAAGGTGAAGTTTGAGGTGAACGATCTATTCCAAACAAATTATCGAGAGGCTTTTGATGTCGTATTCTTGAGGAATGTCCTCATCTATCTATCCAAACCTGCTCAGATTAGACTCCTCAAGATCATCAGCCAGAGTATCAAACCGAAGGGATTCCTTATCTTGGGAAAAGTAGAGACGATGATCGGTATCGATCCCGATCAGCGCTTCCGTCCAATTGATCTTAAGGAGAGGATCTTTCAGCTCCAATGAGGATCGGAATCGGAGAAATCGGGGCAATGAGGAGTGAGGGTGAAATTCTCTCCTCTGGAATTGGTTCCTGTGTCTTGGTCATCCTCTACGATCCCGAAACGAAGGTGGGCGGAATCGCCCATATCCTTCTGCCCGATGAAAAGTATTCCCGCAAGGTGAGTGATCGGAATCGGTTTCCCCGTCCTGCGATTACCAACCTTCTCAGTGAGATGGAACGCCTCGGTGCCGATCGGAGTCGGATCTTCGCTCGATTGGTTGGTGGTTCGAGCATGTTCAATACCGATCGTCATGAGCCGATCGGTGATAAGAATGTTGCCGCCTGCCGACGGATCCTCAACGAACTCGGTATTCCAATTCGGGCTGAGGATACGGGCGGGAATTGGGGTAGGTCGGTCAGCCTTGATATCAAGACCGGTCGAGTCCGGATCACAACCTACCGGATTGGAATAAAAGAGTTATGATCAGGGTCCTTGTGGTCGATGACTCCATCCTGATGGTGAAGGTAATATCCGATATAATAAACTCGATCCCCAATTTTAAGGTCTGTGCAACCGCCCGTTCGGCAAAAGAAGCGGTTAATAAATTCGTAGAATATAAGCCCGATCTGGTAAGTCTTGATTTTGAACTTCCGGATCATGATGGTCTCTGGGTCCTGGAAAGGATATTTGAACACCGATGGGTCCCGGTGGTAATGGTTAGTGCCCATACCAGGGAGGGGGCAGAGGTGACCCTCCGCTGCTTAGAACTTGGTGCAGTTGATTTTATCACCAAACCCTCGGGAACCATCTCCTTAGATCTAAATCGGGGACTGTTTGCTGAAAAGCTCAATCAGGCGATACAGGCCAAGTTTAAACCTGCCAAGGTTACCCCCCCAATCTTGGCGAAAACGGGAAGATTTTACTGCGTGGGCATCGGTTCATCCACTGGTGGTGTCAGAGCACTCATGGCCACCATTCCCTATCTACCAGATGATTTTCCTGGTGCGGTTATGATCGTTCAGCATATGCCTAAGGAGTTTACCGCCTCTTTCGCTGAGAGGCTTAATCGAAGTTCCAAGCTTAAGGTGAGTGAGGCCCGGGGTGGTGAGGAGATAAGAGAAGGGCAGATATTTATCGCTCCAGGTGGTTTTCATATGATAGTTAAAAATCGAAGAATCCAACTCACCCACGATCCTCCGATCTGGGGTGTCCGCCCGGCTATCGACTGTCTCCTCCCCGGGATTGCCGATAACTTTACCCACTCCGCAATCGGGGTCATTCTTACCGGGATGGGTCGGGACGGTTCCGAGGGGATCAAGAGGATCAAGGAGAAAGGTGGAAGGACAATTGCTGAAGATCCCAGGACCGCATTCATCGGTAGTATGCCTCAAAATGCGATCAAGACCGGCTGTATTGACTACATCCTCCCCTTAGGATCGGTAGTCAAGAAAATTGTTGAGCTTGTTTCCGAATAGGGTATAATATTAAGTATGAGAGGCTTTACAATCATCGGGCTTGTTGTCGCCCTGCTGATCGTCGCCCTCCTTGCTCTCTTTCTTTTGAAGAGCACAACGGTATCAACCCCAGAATCAACCGAGTCCCCTTTGGAACGGGCGCGGATCTTGGAGTGTAAGATGAAACTGAAGGCTATTCGTGATGAACTCAGAATCTACAACTTAGAACATGGCCACTTCCCCCGTTCATTGGATGAGATTCGGTCCGACTGTCGTTGTCCAGTGACCGGGGTTGAATACCGCTATGATCCCAAGACCGGACAGGTATGGTGTCCCGATCATCCGGGGAGATAGTTGATCAGCTGAAGCTGGCCCGGGTTCCTACCCCGATCACCACCATTGCTGAATTCGCCCCCCTTACCATCCACATCAAACGGGATGATCTTACCGGACTGCTCACCACCGGTAACAAGATCAGGAAACTTTCCTATCTCTTGAGCGAGGCCAAGACACAGGGGGCGGAGGTCGTGATAACCTGTGGTGGGATCCAATCCAACCATGCCCGGGCCACGGTCATCGCCTGCCGAAGGGTTGGGCTTCAGCCCCTCTTAGTTTTGCGGGGTGAACCTCCCTCCTTCCTGGAAGGGAACTTCTTTATCGACTCTCTGGCTGGAGCTGATTTCCGCTTCATCACCAAGGCCGAATATGAGAATGTTGATCGGATAATGGAGGAGATCAAGAAGGGCCTGGAACTGATGGGTAAGAAGGCATATATCATCCCCGAGGGGGGGTCTAACGAAGTCGGGGCCCTCGGTTATCGCGACTGTTTTTATGAACTTTATGATTACCTCATTGCCAATCGAATCGAAAAGATTTATCTTCCGGTTGGATCGGGAGGGACTTACGCCGGTATGCTGATCGGCAAAAAATTGAAAGGAGCGTCAACCCGACTGGTCGGTGTCATCGTCTGCGATACGATCGAGTATCTCACCGGTCGGATCAAGGATATCGTCAATCGAGCAATTGAACGATTTGGATACGATTTTGATCTCGAGAATGATGATATCGAACTCATCGATTATCAAGGAGAAGGTTATGGGATACCCTATCCAGAAGAGATTGAGATCATAAAGCGATTGGCCCGCAAAGGGATTTTCTTAGAGCCGATCTATACTGGAAAGGCCTTCTATGGGATGGTAAAAGAGGAAAGCCACGGTAATATCCTCTTCCTCCACACCGGCGGTCTCTTTGGACTCTTCCCCTATCGGGAGCAGTTCCAGTCAGCCTCTTAGCTCCCGTTGACTCACACTCCTGCCAAGAATTCGACCCAGAAAAGGTTCACTCTTTTCCCACCATTGCGAAAATTACGGTAGATCACCTTCGAGAGCTGATGATCCGATAGTGTCCCGCTGATTTCATCACCAGTCGAAGAAGATCCTGACTGGTATCAAGCGCTAAGTAGTCGAAGGAACCGAGTGTCTCCATCCCAAGGAAGAGGAGACTATCATTAAAAGTGAAGCACAAGGTTGAAGCCGGTGCGATGAATCGGAGGGTATCGGAATGGAATTCCCAGCTCCGACCTCTAATCATAATCTCGAGTCTCCGGGCGAGGAGATCGAGCCTTTCCCTTTTTAAAAGTCTCAGTTCTTCCTCGATCCTGGCCCGCTGCATATGGGTGAGGATTGAAAAGATAACAAGAGATATTAAGGTGAGAATAGTCGTTGCGATGAGGACCTCGATTAGAGTCAATCCAGATCGGGGCATCGATACTCCTCAATGATTTGATACCAGCCCGGAACCGAATCACGAGAGGTGATTATCACCCGAGCAATCCGACCGGATCTACAATCGACCAACCAATCAATTTTCCCCCTCTCACCGGTCGTCTGTAGATGGTAAAAAAGCTTGCCGTTGTGAAATTTTGTCCCCAAATAGCGGGAACTATCCTGGCTCAGAAATTGAGTCTGGCGGCTTAGAAATTGAGCCGGGGCAAGGAGGATCGGATACTCGATGCTATCCATCCATGCGGGCGATTCGATTATTATCCTGAGATTGGGACGATTGAAGATCGTCCTTCCGACGATGGCGTAGTTGATGGTCCGGCCCGATTCGATTCGAGTGACCTTGATTGAGAAACGGTCCTGATAGGAATTGAGTGAATCGTAATAGCGCTGGCTAAGATTGAAGATCTCAAAGGGGTTGAGCTTCGGAGTGCAACTAAGGAGAAGAAGCAGCAGAAGCCATCTCATTTAAGAATTGCACGGAGCAGGAGAACAAAACCTTTCCCCTCATTTTCCACCAGCTTCAGATTCCTCTTCGCTTCTTCGTAGTCTTCATTTATTGCTAATGCCTGTTTGAACTCACCGATTGCGGCATTGAATAGCGCCCTCATCTTCACCAGATAGGCCTTGCCCAGGGCATTATGGAGATCAGCATACTTAGGGTGACTCTCGAGTTCGTTGGTGAGTCGCTCGATATGCTCATCGATTGTGAGCAATGATCCGCTATCACCGTAACGAGAGAATAGTTCAAATTCGGTGACAAGCTCATGGACATCGATACTCTCGAATCTCTGTTCGAAAGTGGCAAAGAATTCTACCGCCTTGGAAAAATCTTCCCGTTCAATTGCAGCAATTGCCTCACGGAACTCATAGATCTGGAACCGCTCATCCAGGATCTGGGCATGCTTCAGATGGGTGAGACACTCACTCTGATGGCCTCCATCTTTCCCCTGAATCAGAAAGGCCTTAAGGAGAACAATCCCATAACGGAAGTGAGCTTCGGCATACTCGGGGTTAAGCCTCAGTGCCTCCCTTAGTGGCCCGATCGCCTCCTGATATTTTGCCATCTTACTGAGGATCTCGGCCTTGGTGAAGTGGAGATCGGGATGTTCAGGATCGATCTCAATTGCCCGATCAATATGGCTTAGGGCCTCCTCATAATTTCGATACTGGGCCTCGATCTTGGCCAGGAAGAGGAAAGGGAGCGAACGATTTGGATCGAGATCGATCGACCGCGTCAGAAACTCTCGGGCATCTTCCAAGAAGCCATGTTTCCTCAAAATGATCCCAACCTTGGTGTAAGCCTCGGCGGCGGGTTTCTGCCTCAGATCTTCTGCCAGTTTCAAGACACCGCTCAACTCTTCGATCTTCCGGTTATGGATTGTCTGGATGAGATCGATCACCTTTCTTTCGGTCAGCTCCGGATCGTAGGGATGCTCCTCAACATGGATGATCCTTCCCTCTCGATAGACTTGATTGATAATTCGATTCTGACGCAGCTCAGCAAAGGTCTCAATATGATATCTTCCGGGTAGTCCAGTGTCGAGTCCGAAGGAGCCCCTCATTGTTGCTCCTTGACTAATTTTTGGTAGAGAAAATAGACCCTCTTGAGTTTGGTATCGAGCTGATGCTGACGTAGGAGATTATAAAATTGAAGGATGTTGAAATCGTAATTGTATGGGGGCGAGGTGAGTCGTTCCTTTAACCGGAAGAAGCCGATCAGCGGTTCCTCTCTTATTATCTCGATAATAGCGTCGAAGGCCGTCCTCTCCTTTACCTCCTCCTTGCGCTTCTTCACCGGGATCTTAATCCCGAAGTGGTCGGCGGCCTCGTCCAAGGTTCCCATCGCGGTGATCACCCGATCCAGCTCGAGCATCCGATAGATCGACTCGATCTCCGGAGGCATCCCGGCGATGATCAACTCGCCGGCCCGTTCTCGGATCCGCTTCAGCCTTCCCAGCAGGATCCCCCAACCAGCCGAGGAGATATATTCCACATAACGATAGTCGAGAAGAAATTTGGATCTTCCCTCATTGAGATGACGGTCCATCAGTTCTTTGAGCTGAGCAGAATTGGTGGAATCAAGTGATCCCGAAACAGTAATCACTACTACACCATCGATGATCTGATCGGTCAATTCTAACCTTTCCATTATAACCTCCGGATTGCCACAACGGTGATATCATCTTCCTGAGGTAGACCCTCGGTAAATCGTTCCAGCTCTTCGATCAGAAGGTCGCGAAAGCCGTCGGCAGTAATGGCCGGATTCTTTTTCAGGATGTCGTAGAACCTCTCTTCACCAAATCTCTCCCCTTTTGGGCTCCGAGCATCAATCACCCCATCGGTGTAGAGGACAAAAAGATCCCTCGGATTCAGGAAGATACTTGAGCTCTGGATCGACTTGGCGAAGCTCCGACCATCAATAATTCCAATGGGTGGTCCAGCAGGATTGAGTCTGATCAGATCGGAGTCACGCTGGATTATTGATGGATTATGCCCGGCCGAGGCAAACTGAACCTCGTTCTTGCTCCGATCAAAAAGACAGTAGAAGAGGGTAACAAACATATCCTCGGGGATCTCATTTTCTAAAAGATAATTCAGGATGGATAGAAGCTTGATTGGATCCGGTGTCTCAAGGACCTGGAAGCGGAGAATGGTCCGCACCATGGTCATCAGGAGGGAGCCACCAACCCCTTTTCCAGAAACATCACCGACCACAGTTCCAAACCGATTCTCATCCACCTGGAAAAAGTCATAGTAGTCTCCCCCTACCTCCATAGCCGAACGGTAGAAGGTGGCAATTTCAAAACCGGGATATTCCGGCACCCCCTTGGGGAGGAGAGTAAGCTGAATCTCCTTGGCAATCTGCATCTCTCGCCTCATCCGCTCCTTTTCAATCAGCTCCGCTCTCGCCCGCTTCAGCTTTCGGGCCATCTCCGCTACTGCCCGAGCAATCCTTCCCACCTCATCCTTGCGGTGGATCTTGATCTTCCGGTCAAGATCCCCATTGCCGATGGCCACCACCTCTTCAGTTATCCGCGCAAGGGATCTGGTGAGGAGGGTAAGGATGAGGAAGATAGCCACGAGGCTGATCATCAGAATGAGCCCGGTGATTAGAAGAAGACCTTTGGTCGTTCCGGTAACCGCCCGATCGATTGAGGCACGGGAGAGGCCCAGATGGACCGTCCCGATCCTCTTATCAGCAACCAAGATGGGGACAGCAAAATCGTAGACCCTCCCCTGCTCGGTCTTCCGGAGTTGAGCAAGATAAGGTTCATCGGTGAGAGGTTTAAGGTCTGGCGCTTGATAGTTCTTATTCAGCTCCTGGGGATCGGTTGAGGCACGGATGATCCCTTTATGATCGACAATCTGGCAATAGATAACACCCTCGTGATTCTGTTTGGCATCCTGGACCGACTTAGAAAGGGTGAGAATGTCACCGATCGCAAGGGGATCTTCGACACTCTCCGCAATTGCCTTTGAAATTGCCAGACCCCGTTTAAGAACCTCCTCGATTAGGGCCTTCTCTTCATGTCGAGCAATGAAGATATTGACCGCTACAATGACCAAAATGATAAATATCGCCATATAGAGGATAAACTTGATCCTCAAGCTCATAGATGCTTCTCTAAGATGAGGCGGTTTTTTCCCCGGCGAAACTGGTAGTGGATCTGATCGACCAATTGGTGCAGCAACCTTAGACCAAGTCGACCTTCGATCTCTTCTTCGATCAGCTCGGTGTAACTCTTCGGCCTGACTTGAGTTGGGTCAAATGGACGACCACTATCTTCGATCACCATCTTCACCTTATGCGGGGAACGGTAGATGTCAATCTTCAATTCACCTTTGCCATCGGTGAAGCCATGGCGTATGATATTGGTCACCACCTCATCGATCGCAGTAGTAAGGGCAAGACGATCGGTCTTCTTGAGAAAGGAAAGCGAGGACTTAACAATCTCCCTCAACCCCGCTATCGCAATCGGACAGTTGTTGAGTGATAGTGATAGGACCTTGCGCACAAGAGATTCTAACGCAGAATTCTTCTCCAGTCAATCCTCCTTAAGTCTTGTTTTAGTAATCAAAACCGGTGCGTGAGCTGACCCCTTTCCTAAAATAATGTTTTATCTCCTTCATCTCGGTCACCAGGTCGGCAACATCAAGTATGGCCGGAGGGGCATAACGTCCGGTAAGAACCAATTCGGTATCACCCCGGTTCTCAATCAATTCCAAAACATCCTTCTCAGCAATGAGACCGAAGTCGATGGCAACATTGATCTCATCCAGAATGATGAGGTCAAATTCCTGGGATTGGATTGCCTCTCGAGCCCTTGCCAAACCGGCCCGGGCCAAACGGATGTCCTCGGGGTCGGGATGGGCCGGATTGACGAACTCTGGTCTTCCAAACTGTTCGATCCTCAGTCCTTTAATCCCCTCAGCAGCCTTGATCTCTCCATATTCCTTACTCCCCTTCATAAACTGGATCATCAGAACCTTAAGCCCATGGCCAACCGCCCTCAAGGCAAGACCCAAAGCAGCGGTTGTCTTTCCTTTACCATCACCGGTATATACTTGGACCATACTCATTCGATGAACTTGACCTCACCAGCAATAATCTTTTCGACACCAAAGTCGGTACGAACCAGGAGCCGACCCTGCTCATCGACATCAATCGCATAGCCCTTAATTGTCCGATCGGGAAGGGTTACTACAACAGAACAACCGATCGAACGGGACCGCTCTCGCCAGGCATTTAGCCACCGTAATGCCTTCCCCGCCACAACATCTTCATAGATCGGCTTCAGTTCTTTAATGATCTCTTCCAATAACCCATAAAGCATCATATCATGACCGAGCTCTCTTCGAATCGTTGTTACCTGATCTCTAATTCCAATTGGAAAATCGTCAATATCTAAATTGCAGTTAATGCCAAATCCGGCAACCAAAATCCCGGTCTGGGCATCATATTCGGTCAGGATTCCCCCAACCTTACGTCTTTTGATAAGGATGTCATTGGGCCATTTAAGATAGACATCCAGTCCCTTCCGTTTCAGCACCTCAACAACGCCGACGGCAAAGGAGAGAGTAAGGAGAGGAAGAGCCCGTCCCGGTTTAAGAATGATAGTAAACCAGAGCCCTCCTTCTGGTGAGTACCAGGTCCTCCCCAACCTCCCCCTCCCCTTCGTCTGCACTTTTGCCCAGACCACAGTCCAGTCCTGGAAGTCCTGTCCATATTTGAGACCATAGTCATTAGTCGAGGGGAGTTTATCAAAGAAGATGATCATACCGGCGGTCCCAATGCCTCAAGAGGAAGGATCGATCTCAACTCCTTGGTCAGATATCTTCTTACCTCAAGTGCGGTGCCGAATTCCAAGCACCTCATCGCGATCGGCAGGAGATCCTTGGTCTTCACCGAGGTGATGATCCTCTTTGCGGTCGGTATTGCCAGCGGGTTCATCGAGAGTTCATCAACCCCCATCCCAAGAAGAAGGATGAGACCCATTGGATCACAAGCCAACTCACCGCAGAGTCCAACCCAGATGTGATTCTTGTGTCCGATCTCGATGACCGCCCGAATCAATCTCAGCACTGAGGGGTGGAAATGATCAAAGAGACGGGCAACCTTCAGATTCGACCGATCGACAGCAAGGACATACTGGGTTAGGTCATTGGACCCGATACTAAAAAAGTCTACATAGCGGGCAAGACGATCGGCCAAGAGGGCGGCCGAAGGGGTTTCAATCATTATCCCCACCTCTAGATTAGGATCGAATGGGACACCCTCCTGTTTGAGCTCCTTCATCACCCCCTTCAAGATCATCCGGGCCCGCTTCAACTCCTCGACGGTGGAGATCATCGGAAACATAATCTTGACATTGCCAAAGTGGGAGGCACGGAGGATGGCTCGGAGCTGGGTTTTGAATATTGCCGGTTCGGTAAGGCAGAATCGGATCGCCCTCAATCCAAGGAATGGGTTGGCCTCCTCATAGTTGGGGATAAATTTATCACCGCCCAGATCATAAGTCCTGATGATTACCGGATTGGGATTTATCTCCTTCACAACCCAGGAATAGACTTCGAATTGATCCTCCTCAGTCGGCGGTTCACCAATTGATAGATAGAGGAATTCGGTTCGGAAGAGACCAATACCTTCGGCTTCATTCTTCTTAACCGCGAGAACCTCGGCAGGTAGTTCAATATTGGCAGAGAGTTCGATGTGGCGTCCATCCTTGGTAATCGGCTGGAGCTTACGGAACTGATCGAGTTTCCGTTCATAATCGGCCACCTCTTTGATCCGATGCTGATAGAGAGAGATCGTCTTCGGTTTGGGGTTGATAATCAGAAGCCCTTTATAACCATCGATGATTCCTGGTCGACCATCCTGGGCCCTCTCCATTAATCCTTCGATCCCCAAAACGGCGGGGATACCGAAGGCCTTGGCCATAATTGCGGTATGGGAGGTCTCTCCACCCCGTTGGCAGGCAAGACCAACTATGGTATCGGGGTTGAGCAAGGCCGCCTCTGATGGTGGAAGATCGAGAGTGACGATGATTGTTCCTTTCGGGGCCTCCAGGACCGATGTATGTTCCATCCCTTTTAGATTCCTTATCACACGG
>QNBE01000012.1 GCA_003645615.1 Caldifarciminota bacterium | reverse complement strand
GAGGAGGGGATGGCTCGCCTATCGGCGAGCGGTGTGGGCTTACCTGACGGTAAGCGGTGTGGCTCGCCTTCGGCGAGCGGTGTGGGAGGGGATTTGAGGTTGACAACTCAGGATCGGTGGCTAAACTTTTACCATGGGGGAACTATGAGAAGAGGTGCTCTGGTGATAGCCTTGATAATAACCCCTTTCCTCTGGGGAGACTTTACCCGGACCTCTGGTCTGGTCGATATTCCCACTGCGCCCTCGCTTAAACCGGGGGAGTTTCTGATTATTACCAATACCAGCTTCAATCTCAGGTCTGGTTTCAGCTATCCGGTGGAGGCCGATTTTGCCGTCCGCTACGGGATCAACGATCGTTCTGAGATCGTCATATCCGCCTTTAACATTGATGCCTATGCCTTGAGCGGGATGTATCAGATCTTGGAGGAGACGGAGCGGAGGCCTTCGATCTGCTTTGGCATCGATAATATCACCTATAACTCCTATATCTCACCGATCGGCATCCGGAGAGGGAGGACCTATCCCGACCATGAGTATAAATACCGGAATCCCGAGCTCTTCTCCTGCTTCTTCTCCTTCACCAAGAACCTCTACTTCCTCACCTTGGCTGCCGGTCTCGGTCGGGGGAGATTTGTCGGCTATGGTCCGAGGAGCCACTACTTCAATACCGATGGTCTCTTCGGTCAGGGCTGGAAAGAAGGTCATGGCTCAGCCATGGCCATCGGCCTCTTCTTCGGCCTTGCCTTCCGTTTCGCCCACGGCTTTAACCTCATCTTTGAGATGGATGGTCGGGATGGTAATATCGGTGCACGCTATCAGTTCAAACATGGGGCCTTAAATCTCAGTTTCTCCCACTTAGAGGGGACCTTCTCTGCAGCAGGTGGACCCGCCGGCAACTTCTCCACCCGTCTCTCGGCTGGATTTGAGGTGAGTAGTCTCCTCTGGACCGGGAAGATCCGCCATGGCGTCATCGCCGGGAAGGTGATCGATGAGGTGAATCAGGAGCCGGTTACCAATGTTATCCTTGAGATCAAGGAACTGAATAAGAGATATAAGGTGAGGAAGGGTCAGTTCAAGCTCACCCTCAGGGCTGGTGGCTACACCTTCGAGTTCCGGAAACGGGGTTATAATAAGCGGATCAAGCATGTGACAATCAAGGCCGGTAAGACGGTCGAGTATACCTTCTACATGGCCAAGACCCCGGAGGCGCTGAAGAAGGAGATGATGGCCGAGAGTTTGGATGTGATTATGAAACGGGCAATCTTCTTCTTCAATCACGACTCTCTCCTCCAGGCCAAACAGCAGTTCGAACTGGCACTCCAGATCGATCCCGACTATGAGGATGCCAAGACCTACCTTGAGGCGACCAATCGGAAGATCTCGGAGCTGATCGGTATCTACCGGACCAATGCCTTGGTTGCTACCGATCGGAAGGACTATGCGACCGCAATTAGGAACTGGGAAGAGGTGCTGAAGCTCGATCCGGAGAATGAGCGGGCCAAGGTCGAGATTGCCGTCCTGAAGAAGCTGATGACGAGGAAGCCGACCAAGAAGGTGACCAAGCCGGTGAAGAAGGTATCACCGGAGGAGATTGAGGCCCTTTATCAGCGGGGGGTGAGGCTCTTTGGCCAGAAGCGGTATAAAGAGGCGCTGAAGATCTTCAATACCGTCCTCAAACTCGACCCCAACCATACCGGAGCAAAGCGGTATAAGGCGAGGACCGAAGCCCGCCTCAAGGCCGCCGGCGGCTAGTGGAACGCCCCCTCTGGTTCGCAACCTATACCCGGCCGAATTGCGAACGGTTAGTTGCTAAGCAATTTCAACAGAAAGGGCTTGTCTATTTTCTCCCCAAAATCCGGGCCCGGGTCCGGAGGAATGAGAAGGTGGTCTTTATCGAGAAGCCCCTGTTCCGGAGCTATGTCTTCGTCCAATCCCGACCATTACCGGATCACCTGATCCAAATCTATCGGACCTATGGGCTGGTCTATATCCTGGGCAAGAATGGGAGACCAGAACCGATACCGGATGAGGATATCGAATCGATCCGGATCTTCGTCACCAAGAAGCCGGATGATATCCGGATCTACCACCACTTAGTCAAGGGCCAGAAGGTGATCGTTGCCTCTGGTCCCCTGAAGGGGGCGATCGGGGTGATCCTGGAAAGAAGGGATAAGAAGAAGGAGCTGGTGGTCTCGATTGAGTTGATGAAACGCTCGGTTGCCGTCACCCTCTCTGAAGAGCGGGTCGATCCGATTTAGAGAGATCAGGAATCATGTTTGAGGGGGCCGAAAGGCCCCCTTTTTGTTTTTGGGGATGGAAGACATTCTGGTTTGTCTGGTCTCTCTGGTCTTTCTGGTTTATCTGGTTTTTCTGGTTTGTTTGGTTTGTCTGGTTTGTTTGGTTTTTCTGGTTTGTTTGGTTTTTCTTGTTTATTTGGTTTGTCTGGTTTATCTGGTTTTTCTGGTTTATCTGGTTTGTTTGGTTTGTCTGGTTTGTTTGGTTTATTTAGTTTGTTTGGCTTGAGTTATTGAGTCATTAGGTTTTTCTTCCCTCTTTCTCCCATTCACCCCTTCACCCATTCTCCTCCTCACTGTCCATGTTCACTTTTTCGAAATTGTGAAAAAGTGGAAAATCTACAGGCGGAGGAGGGAAAAAGTATACGGCCCCTATTTTAGATGATCACTTCAGATTCTGCCCGGAACTGTTGACAGTGTTTCAACTTTCTTTATTATAAAATCATTAGGAGGTTTATGATGCTTCAGCGGACGATAAAGGCTTTGGTTCGGAAAGGTAAAGATTATTATATAGCTGAGTGTCTGGAAATTGCTGTAGTTACTCAGGGGAAAACGCTTGATGAAACTCTTTCTAATCTGCAGGAAGCAGTTGCTCTCCATCTGGAGGGAGAAAATCTTGCTGATTTTGGTTTAGCCCCAAACCCTACCATCCTTGTCACGATGGAGCTGGAACCTTCTCATGCCCAAGCTTAGGCGGTTGTCGGGAGATGAGGTCATCGCCATCCTGCAAAAATTTGATTTTAAGATTCATTCCCAACGGGGAAGCCATATTAAATTAAAACGGTCAACTCCAGACGGAGGAGTTCAGAGTACTAATCCAGATTTCCCAGTGGTGGGTACCATCCTGGATCCGGATGCAGGTGGATAATCGCGACTGGGAAGTCGCTCACATTAGATGGAGGATGGAGGATGGGTTCACTTTTTCGAAATTGTGAAATCACTGTTTTATTACTTGATTTACCTCCGGTTTCAGCTATCATTTCCTCATGAAGCTTATTGAGCGTGTTGCCCGAATGGAAGGGGTGAGACCTCGGTTCCTCAAGCAGGGGATTGCGGAGGGGACGATCATCCTGGTCCGAAACCGAAGGCGGCGAATTACCCCTCTGGCAATCGGCAGGGGGTTGAGGACCAAGGTCAATGCCAACATCGGCACCTCACCGGATCGGGCCAGTCTTAAATATGAACTGAAGAAGCTGAAGGCGGCCCTTGAGGCCGGAACCGATGCGGTAATGGATCTCTCGACCGGTGGTGATATCGATCGGATTAGGCGGGAGATCATTGCCCATGCCCCGGTTCCGGTTGGGACCGTGCCGATCTATCAGGCGGCCATCTATGCCCGGAAGAAGAAAAAATCATTTGTCGAGCTTTCTCCTCAGGAGATTATGGAGGTGATCGAGCGCCACCTGGAGGATGGGGTCGATTTCATCACCGTCCACTGCGGGATCACCCGGCGGGCGATTGAAGTGATCAAGCGGTTCCCAAGATTGGCCGGGGTGGTCAGCCGGGGCGGATCGATGATTCTGGAATGGATGTCCTATAATGATGAGGAGAACCCACTCTATGAGTATTATGATGAGCTTCTAAAGCTGGCCAAGCGTTATGATGCCACCCTATCCTTGGGTGATGGCCTAAGGCCCGGTGCAATCCATGACGGGACCGATCCCGCCCAGCTTGAAGAGCTGATGGTGATTGGAGAGCTGGTCAAGCGGGCAAGGGAGGCAGAGGTCAAGGTGATGGTCGAAGGGCCGGGCCATCTACCCCTCAACCAGATTGAGGCCAATATCAAGCTGGAGAAGAAGATCTGCGGTGGCGCCCCCTTCTATGTGCTCGGCCCCTTGGTTACCGACATCTCAACCGGATATGATCACATCTCAGCGGCAATCGGAGGGGCCTTGGCAGCCTATTATGGCGCAGATTTTCTCTGCTATGTTACCCCGACCGAACATCTCTCCCTGCCCAAGCCCTCTGATGTTAAACTTGGTGTGATTGCGGCAAGGATCGCCGGCCATGCCGCCGATATTGCCAAGGGGATCGGCTCCGAGGAATGGGACTTTGAACTCTCCCGGGCCCGGGCCGAACTGGACTGGAGGGGAGTGATCCGATTGAGTATCGATCCAGAGCGGACCAGAAAGTTCTTCCACCCCAGTGCCGCGGCCAAGGCCTGCACCATGTGCGGAGAGTTCTGCGCGGTCAAGAAATCGAGCGAGATCTTTGAAGGTAGGAAGAGAAGAGGTAAGGCTCTTAAGAGATCTGGAACGGGGCGTTGATCTGACCCGGGAGTTTCCCGGTCGAATCAACACCTTAATTGAGGCTGGAATCATTGAGTCTTTTGGTATCAGGCTCTTCCTCCCTCTCCTGATCGGAGGGAGATGGTCCTTGGCCCTATTCAAGATCAGTGGGCTTCAAACCGATCCTCTCCACAAGATCGAATTTCCGATCGAACTGGGCCAGAACCGCTCGATCCCGGCTGGATTGCTTCCGGAATTAACCATCACCTGTTATGCCCAAGATCCAAAAGAGGAACTGGCCCGGATTAAGGAACTCAAACCCGAGTATGTTGAGCTTGAGATCCTAAGGGAATTCGACTTCCCGATCGCATTTCCACTTTCCACCGAGGAGAAGGCGATCATCGAGGTTCTGATCGAAAAGCCGCTCAGCACCATCAACGAGATCGCTACCAAACTATCGATCTCATCGGCCCAGGTGAGGGCCAAACTCTCCCGACTCCAGCTCGATGAAAATCAGAAGGGGGTGATGACGATCGTGCCCACAATCAACTGGAGCAGGATCGAGAACTTCATCCATCTCCATATCGGGGTTGAGACTGGACTGAGTGAGGAGATGATCCAGGGCCGGCTTAAGGAGATCGGTTTAGAATCGGCCGGCTGGTATCGTGCCACCATCTACCAGCTTGAATTTGACCTCTGGGAGCCGATCGGTCTGGTCCAGATCCTGAGGCGACTCTCAGACATCCCGGATCTGAGGCTGGCCGGCCTCCTAATTGCCGAGCGGAGTATAGTCCAAGACCACTGGATCCGAAGGGTGGTTGAGGGGATGTGAGCGCCCGCTCGGAATTTGAGACCCTGATGGCCCGGTATCTGGGCCGAAGGTTTGCAGTTGCGGTCACCTCGGGAACAGCCGGTATCCTCATTAGCCTCATCGCCCTCAGGCCCAAAAGGATCATCATCCCCACCTTCACCTTCCCATCGATCCTGGCCCCGATCCATCTGCTCCGGATCCGGCACCGGTTTGTCGATATCGATCCCGACACCCTCAATCTTCACCTCCCCAGGAATCGGCGGAAGTATGCCCTCATCCCCCACAACTTCGGTCTCCCGACCGATGCCCGTGGTGCCCTGGTCGAGGATGCCTGTGCCGCCCTCGGGGGAAGTTATGCCGGGATACCCTGTGGTGGGATGGGGAAGGTTTCGATCATCAGTTTTAATCCGGAGAAGATCTTTCCGCTCGGGGATGGTGGGATGGTATTGACCGATGATCAGGTCCTCTACCACCGAGTGCGGGCACTGGCCGGTTATGGGGTGGCCCGGATCCATGGCCGGATCGATCTCTACCACCCCGGCCTCAATCTCGGGATGGCCGAGGCGGTGGCAAGGGAGGGGGTAAAGGGTTTCCCCCGCTTTCTGAATCGGGTGGATCGACTGCGAGAGTTGAGGTCGGCCTATCTTGAAGGGATCAGCGGTCGGGTCGAACTGCCAAAAGTTATGCCCAAGGCCCAGCCGGCCCCGGATCAACTGGTGATCAGGGTGAGATCGGATCGGATCTTCGCCATCCTGGAGCGTTTAAGGGCTGCCGGGTTCGATGCCACCCCTCTGGGAACGATCCTTCCCCTCATCCCCTACTTCGATCCCCATCCACCTCCTCCGGGCGCATCCCGGGCGGTGCGGGAGTATCTCAGGATCAAGATCAGCTTGGGCCGCCCCCGGATCCAGCGGTTGGTTGATTGCTTGACTTTATAAGGAAGGTTGCTAAAATTGGGCCATGGATCTTCAGACGAGAAGGATCTACGAGCGGGGTCTTAAGAGCTATGATAAAGGAGATATCGCCCAGGCGGTTGCCGACTTAGAGTCGGTGGCCAAGCGATATCCTGAGTATCCCGATGTCCGCAATGCCTTGGGCCTGGCCTATTCGATGGCCGGGAAGTATAAGAAGGCGGTGGAGGCATTTCAGAAGGCGGTCGACCTTAATCCCGAATATATCGAGGCCTATATCAACCTCGCCATCGCCCTCAATGAGCTCTCCCGATTTGATGAGGCGATCTCCGCCTTTGAGACCGCAGCCCGGCTTGAGACGAGAGAAAAAGGTCCCTCACCAAAGCTGAAGGCAGAAATCGCCAACACCTACCATAGGCTTGGCGACACCTATTTTGAGCTGGGCGAATTCCGGAAGGCGAGGAATGAGTACCGTAGGGCCCTCAAGGTCTGTCCGGATTATCTCGATGTCAAAAGGAAGCTGGCCCAGACCTATATCGAGACCAGGAACTATCGAAGGGCCAGGGAGCTGCTAACCGAGGTGGTTGAGGAGAACCCCAAGTATGTTGAGGCGAAGATCCTGCTTGGACTGGTCCACTACCGTCTCGGTGAGACGAAAAAGGCAAAGACACTCTGGCAGGAGGTCTTAAGGCTATCACCTGAGAACCCCAAGGCCCGGGCCTATCTCAATATGATCAAGCACCATGGCTGATCTTCGCAAGACCTTGAATCTACCCAAAACCGAATTTCCGATGCGGGCCAATCTGAAAAAGCGAGAACCCCAGCTACTCAAGTTTTGGGAGGAGAAACAGATCTACCGGCGCCGACTCCAGCAGAACAGAAAGGGCAAGGTCTTCATCCTCCATGATGGCCCACCCTATTCCAATGGCGATGTCCATCTTGGCACGGCACTGAACAAGATCCTGAAGGACTTCGTGGTCAAATACCACCTGATGCGGGGCCACTACTCCCCCTATATACCGGGCTGGGACAATCATGGTCTACCGATTGAGAAGGAGATCCTCTCCGATCCCAAGACGGTCCGGGATCGGCTTGAGATCAGGAAGCGGTGTCGAGAGTTTGCCCAGCGGTTTGTTGAGATTCAGATGGCCCAGTTTAAGCGGCTCGGTGTCTTTGGCCACTGGGAAGATCCCTATCTCACGATGGCACCCTGGTATGAGGCGAAGATCATCAGTTACTTCGGCCAGCTGGTCAGGAAGGGTTATATCTATCGGGGGCTGAGGCCGATCCACTGGTGCATCAACTGTGTTACCGCCTTGGCGATCTCGGAGATCGAATATCGGGAGAAGGAGTCCTACTCAATCTGGCTCCGGTTCCCCTTGCTCAAAGACTCCAAGAGTCTCTTTGCTGGCCTCAAACCCTTCTATGCCCTGGTCTGGACGACAACCCCCTGGACGATCCCGGCCAACCTCGCCCTCGCCTTCAACCCGGACTTCACCTACGGGATCTATCGGGTTGGGACCGACTACTATCTCTTCCTCACCGATCTCGCCGATGTTGTGGTTGCCGAACTCGGCTGGGATAAGATCGAACTCATCCGGACCATCGATGGGAATGAGCTGGAAGGGACGGCCTTCCGCCATCCGATCTTCGACCGGGAATCGGTAGGCATCCTCGGCGAGTTCGTTACTGCGGAGACCGGTTCCGGTGTCGTCCATATCGCACCTGGCCATGGTGAGGAGGACTTTGAGGTCGGTCGCCGTTACGGCCTGGAGATCCTCTGTCCGGTCAACGAGCAGGGTAGATTTACTGCCGAGGCCCTCCAGTTCGAAGGCCTCGATCTTGAGGAGGGGAATGAGGCGGTGCTGGAGAGCCTGAAGGAGAGGGGGACCCTCCTCAAAGTGGGCAAGATTACCCACCCCTACCCCTATTGCTGGCGGTGCCATAAGCCGGTCATCTTCCGGACGACAACCCAGTGGTTCATGAATATCGATCATAATTCCCATCGGGAGCGGGCCTTGGCTGCGGTGGAGAAGGTCCGCTGGATCCCCAAGGAGAGTTTGAACCGGATGTATAGTGCGGTGGCGACCAGACCAGACTGGTGCCTCTCCCGCCAAAGGTTCTGGGGTGTTGCGATCCCCGCCTTCTACTGCCGGGATTGTCAGGAGGTCCTGCTCGTTCCGGAGTGGATTGAGAAGGTGGCCGAGCTGGTGGCAAAGGAGGGCGCCGATGTCTGGTATCGGGAGCCCTTCCCCCTCCGATTCCACTGTCCCAGGTGTGGTAGTGAGAACCTCCGTCGTGAGACCGATATCCTCGATGTCTGGTTCGATTCCGGTTGTTCCTATCTTGCGGTATCAGATCATTATGCCGAACTCCCCTGGCCTTCTGATCTCTATCTTGAGGGTTCGGATCAGCACCGGGGCTGGTTCAACCAGTCACTGATGATCTCGATCGGGACCAGATCCGAATCCCCCTATCGTCAGGTCCTCACCCATGGCTTCGTCCTCGATAAGGAGGGGCGGGGGATGCATAAGTCGCTGGGAAACTTCGTCCTGGCCAAAGAGGCGGTGGAGAGATATGGGGCGGATATCCTCCGTCTCTGGGTCGCCTCTTCCGACTATACCCAGGATGTCCGCTATTCCGATGAGATCATGGCCCGGATCGTTGAGGCCTATCGGAAGTTCCGGAATACCTTCCGGTTTATGCTGGCCAACCTCTATGACTTTGAGCCCAAGATGAGGGTTGACCCCGATGGACTTGGTCCTATCGATCGGTATATTGAGGATCGACTCAGTCGGGTGATTGAAGAGGTGAATAAGTATTATGATAATTACGAATTCTTCAAGGTCTATCATACCCTCTATCGTTTCTTCGTCACAGAACTATCATCATTCTATTTTGATATCATCAAGGATAGACTCTATACCTGGAAGGCGGACTCCCCGGGTCGCCGGGCCGCCCAGACCGTCCTCTATGATCTCCTCGACCATCTGACCCGGCTCCTGGCCCCGATCCTGAGCTTCACCACCGAGGAGGTCTGGCAGCACTTTGCAAAGGATGGTTCGGTCTTCCTGACCGAGCTACCCACCAGAGGGAGATTTTCGATCGGGGCCGAAGAGAGGGAGTGGATGGAGACCCTACTCAGGATCAGGGAGTTGGTCAATAAGAGGCTGGAGGCACTCCGTCAGGGTGGTGAGGTGGGTAGTTCCTTAGAGGCGATGGTGATTCTGAAGAGTGATGATCCTAAACTCAATGAGCGGCTCACAAATGGGTTGGAAATCCTCCCCGAACTTTTCATCGTCTCCAAGGTGAGAATCGCCGATGATTTTGGTTCCCAGGCCTTGAGGGACGAGAGACTTATGCTCACCGTTGATGCCCGGAAGGCACCGGGGGCGAAGTGTCAGCGGTGTTGGATCTATAGTGAAGCGGTTACCGATGGGGTCTGTCCCAAATGCCAGGAGGTGATTGCCGATGAGGAAAAGTAGACTGAGACATTTTCAGAAGTTGTTGGTCAAGGAAAGGGCCCGGATCCTGAAAGAACTTGGCTACTCGGAAGGGATCGTGGCCAAGCCCCAGACCGAGGCCTCGGGTGATATATCGGCCTATACCTTCCATATGGCCGATCAGGGCACCGATACCTTCCAGCGGGAAATGGAGTCACGATTCATGACCATGGAACATAATGTCCTTAACGAGATCAATCACGCCTTAGAACGGATTGCCAGCGGAAAATACGGCATCTGCGAGTCGTGTGGTAGACCGATCAATGAGGAGAGGTTGGAGGTGATCCCCTACACCCGTTATTGTGTTGACTGCCAGAATAAGAAGGATTTCGGGTCTCAGCCCCAGTAGCCTTCTGGCCATCCTTATCGCCTTCTTCCTCGACCAACTCACCAAGTCTTTGATCGTCAACCTGATCGGTCCCCGCCCGGTTTCTCTTCTCGGCTCCCTCCTTCGCCTCCAGGTCGTCTATAATACCCGGGGGATATTCGGCCTCTCCTTCGGTAGTAACCAGATCTACTTTCTGCTTCCGATTATTGGTATTGTTGTCCTCGGTTATCTCCTCTTCATGAGCCACAACCGGATGGAGTCGATCGTGGTCGGCCTGATTGTGGGTGGTGCGCTCGGCAATCTGATCGATCGGATCCGGATCGGGGCGGTGGTCGACTTCATCGATATGGGTATCGGAAGGTTGAGGTGGCCCACCTACAATCTCGCCGATGCCTTCATCACCATCGGGATCATCATCCTCATCCTGAGGGGGTTTGGACCCAAGCGTGTTTCTCCTGCTCAAGAACGGAAAGATCGATAAGGATAATGATGCGATCCTGATTGCCAAAGGGAAGATCGTCAGGATCGGGAGGGGGGAGCAGATTGAGAAGGTGGTGGGAGGGGAGGTCAGGAGGGTTGATCTTAAGGGCAATCGGGTGATACCAGGACTTATCGATTCCCATACCCACCTCATCCCCTATGGTCTGGAAAAAAATCGGCCCGACCTCTCCAAGGCCCGATCGGCAAAAGAGGTGGTTGAGATCCTGAAGGGATATGAGAGGAAACTGGAAGGGGTGATCATCGGCCATGGCTTTGATGACTCCTCATGGCCAGACCGGTTGACCAGGGAGCTCCTCGATCAGGCCTTTCCCGACCGGCCGGTTCTGGCCCGCCGGATCTGTGGCCATCTTACGGTTGCCAATCTGAAGGCCTTGGAGCTGATCAGGGGTTATCACCGCTATATCGACCACGATCAGGGGATCCTCTTGGAACGCCCATCCTTGGAGCTGGAGCGGATCTTTCCCCCTCCAGAAGACGAGATGATGGAGGCGATCGGGAGGGGTGGAGAGGAACTGCTCCGACTCGGTATCACCACCATCCATGATATCGTCACCGGTGACTATCTCCACGGCTACCAGAGATTTAAAGGGGTCCGCCCCCGGGTGAGGGCGTATCTTTTGAAAGGGTGGGGGAGGTCACTCTCCCGGCTCGGCCTCAGCTCAGGTTTTGGTGATGATCACCTCAAGGTGATGGGGATAAAGCTATTCTTAGATGGTTCGGTCGGAGCAAGGACCGCAGCAATGAGCTCGCCCTATCGGGATCGGAGAGGAAAGGGGAGGTTGTTGATGGGGAGGAGGGAGCTCAACCACTGGCTGAAGGTTGCTGAGGCCGGATCCTTACAGCTTATGATCCATGCGATCGGTGATCGGGCGATCCGGATGGTGGCCGAGCTTCCGATCCCATCCGGTAATCCGAACCGCCACCGGATCGAACATGCCGAGGTTCTTACCGATGAGCTCATCTTTCAGATCAAAAAGAAAGGGTTGCTCCTTTCTCTCCAGCCCAACTTCACCCACTTCTGGGGAAGACCCGGTGGTCTTTATGATCGGGCATTGGGCCGATTTCGACTGGGTCTGATGAACCGGTTGGGATCGATCATGAGGATGGGGATCAGATTCGGGATCGGGACCGATCTCCTCCCTCCGGATCCCAAGTATGTCATTAAGGGGGCGGGGGAGCATATCAAAAAGGGGGAGAGGCTCTCTCCGGACACCCTGATCCGCTACTATACGGAAGGGGGTAGCTATCTCGCCTTTGATGAGGATCGATTGGGGAGATTGAAGGAGGGCTACTTGGCCGATATCACGGTCCTCGATGAGGATAATAAAGCCCTCCTTACGATTCTGGCCGGAGAGATCGTCCACAACAGCCTTGAGCCCTGATTGACGGAGAGAAAAATCTGGCTATAATTGGATAATCAGGAGGTTGTAATGGGTGTGCTGTTAATTATTTCCGCAACCATAAATCTATTTAACCATCCCAACCAGATTGATATTTCTTTGCAGTTCTCTCCGCCGGAGATCGCTCCAATTCAGGTTGGTGGCAGAACCTATTGGACGGTGAGCATCGACGAGGAGGGTGGGCTCTTCCAGGTCGGCCGACCACGACTACCCCTTATCCGGAAATTCATTGAGATCCCCTGGGGGGCAGAGGTTGAGATAAGAGGAGAGGTGGTGGAGTCGGAGAGGATCCCCCTTTCCGGTCCGATCCTTCCGGTCCAGCCTCCCCAGCCCAAGATTCCCGGCGCGATGGTTCCGTTCACGATCGATGAGGGGTTCTATCATCGGGATCTCATCTATCCCGACTTTCTGGTCCGGGTTGCCGATGAGATAATCATCCGGGGCCACCGGATCCTGGTGGTCGAAGTTGCCCCTCTCCACTATAACCCGGCCCATTCCCTTCTCATCTTCAATAGAAGGATTAGAGTCAAAATCGGCCTTGCTGGAGCGGACTATTTCCTCACCGATTTCAAAAACTCCCGCTATTACTCACCCGCCTTTGAGCCAACCCTAAAGGGGCTTGTGCTCAACTATAATCGCTACCTCTTCTCACCACCACCGGACCTGCCGATCGGCTATCTGATCATCGTTCCCGATGCCTGGGTCAGCTATCTCGATCCATTGGTCGAGTGGCGGAAGAAGAAGGGTTATCATGTTGTGGTCGCCAAGAAATCGGAGACCGGATCGACCAAGGAGGAGATCAGGGATTATATCTCCAATGCCTATCATAACTGGCCCATACCACCCAGCTTCGTCCTCTTAGTGGGTGATGTCGATCAGATCCCCTACTGGACCGGCTCAGGAGCCGGGTCACCTCCGACCGATCTCAACTACTCCTGTGTCGATGGGAGCGACTATTTCCCCGATGTCGACCTCTCGAGATTCTCAATCGCCGACACCACCCAGCTCGAGTCCTTGGTCGGGAAGGTGGTCAAATATGAGCGGAATGAATGGCCAACCACTGAGTGGCTTGATCGGGCCTATTTTATCGCCTCCAAGGACCCCTGGCATCATCAGGTCGCCGAGAATACCCATAAGTGGTGCATGGCGATCGTGAGAAGGCACGGGATGACCGCCGACTCCCTATGGCTCTACTACGGAACCGGAACACCGGTTAAGACCGCAATAAATGGTGGCAGGAGCTGGGCGACCTATTCTGGACACGGCGGTTGGGACTGCTGGTATGAGGTTCCCTTCTATGTCTCCGATGTCCACAATCTCACCAACACCGACAAGGTTCCATTTGTCCAGACCTATGCCTGCCACTGCGGAAATTATACTCGGGGGGAGTGCTTCTCCGAATCCTGGATCCGGGTTGGGGATCGGGGAGCGATTGGACATATCGCCTCTTCGGTCACCTCCTACTGGGAGGAGGATGATACCCTCCAGCGGAAGATCTTCGATGTCGCCTTCGATACCGCCTATTACTGGATCATGGGGATGGTCAATCGTGGCAAGTATCTCCACTACTTGAGTTTTGGTAATACCTCGATGACCCGCCGCTACTTCGAGATGTATAATCTGATAGGCGATGGCTCGATCGATATCTACGGAGATCAGCCCCATCCGATTACGGTCACCCATCCCGATGTCATACCGATCGGAGCCTATGATCTCGATGTTACCGTGAATGAGGGCTGGACCCCGGTCGAGAATGCCTTGGTCGGGGTGAGGCCTGCTATGGATGATACCGTCTTTGCCGGCTATACCGATAATACCGGTAAGGTGACGATCAAAATCTGGACCTCCCAGCCGGAGACGGTCTACATTACCGTAACCGGCCACAATCTTGAGACCTACGAAGGGTTCTGTCTTGCCCAGAGTGGTGGGGTTGGGGAGGCTTTTTATCGGTTCCACTTCCACCTCCTTACCCCCAATCCGACCCGGTGCCTCTCTCTCGAATACACCCTGCCCGAGAAGAGAGAGGTGGCAATCGATCTCTATAACTGCCTTGGAGCCAGGATCGCAACACTCTATCGGGGGAGGGAGGCCCCGGGAAAACACCGCCACAACTTCGGTCTCGATCTTCCTTCCGGGATCTATTTCCTCCACTTCCGGGCCGGAAACGAGGAAGATCGGCAGAAGCTGATAATCCTGAGATAGATGCTCCTGCTCTTTCTCGTCTGGAGCACCAAGCTGATCGAGATCCCGATCAGCGGAAGGGGGGATGTCGATCGGCTCAGCCACTATGCGATCGTCGATGTTGAACCGGAGAGGATTACCCTCTTGGCCCGGGATGAGGAGCTGGAAGGGATCCGACGCCTCGGTTACCACCTCCGGATCCTGATCGAGGATTATGAGGCCTATCTTGAGCAGGTAAAGATCCTCGGTAAATACCACTCCTACCATGAGCTCGACTCGATCCTCAATGAGTATGCCCGGAAATATCCCCGGATCGCCCGCTTAGAGACGATCGGCTATTCGGTTCAGGGAAGGTGCATCTTCGCCATGAAGATCAGTGATAATGTGGCTCAGGATGAGGCCGAACCGGTGATGCGGTTGATCGGTAATATGCATGGGGATGAGTTTATCGGCTGTGAGATACCGCTCTACTTCCTCACCTACCTCTTAGACAACTACCAGTCAAGTTCTCAGGTGAGAGGGCTGGTCGATTCGATCGAGTTCTATATCATCCCGATGCTCAATCCGGATGGCCATGAGCTCAATCAGAGGTATAATGCCAACGGGGTTGATCTCAATCGGGACTGCGGATACTTCTGGGAGGGCTGGGGGAATTCCCCCAGCCCCTTCTCCCAGCCGGAGACGAGGATCTATCTCGCCCATAATTACGAACATAATAACATCAGCATCGAGTATAACTACCATTCGGTGGCCCGCTATGTCAACTATGTCTGGGACTATCACCCCCATGATCCTCCGGATTCCGAGTATATCGTCCAGCTCTCCCATCTCTATGCCAGCCAGGCAGGACTCCAGGTAACCAACGGTTATGAGTGGTATCAGGTCTGCGGCTCACTCCAGGATGCCACCTTTGGTGATTTGGGTGGTCTGGCCTGGACGATCGAGACCCCCCAGCCCTCAGACCCGGGCCAGATCGATCAGATCTGTTATGAGAATCGGAATGCCCTGCTTACGGTGGGGGAGCGGGTCAAGTGGGGGATATGGGGCTATGTCACCGATTCCCTGACCGGAGATCCGCTCTGGGCAAGGGTTCGGATCGACTCCCCTTATCGCTGGAACTGTTATACCGATTCGATCCAGGGCGATTACCATAAGATGCTACCGGAAGGGAGCTATCGGCTCACCTTCTGGGCCCCGGGCTATAAGGCCAGATCGCTGAGTGTTGTCGTCCCGGCCTCGGGTGCGGTCCGCTTAGACACCCGACTCCTCCCGGATTCGACCCAGCACTTCGGTTTCCAGGTGGTTGCAACCCGGTATGCCAGGCATGCCGAGGATCGGAACAATACCCAGCCCCATGATGCCCTCTTCTCCCCGGATCATCGCTTCTTCTCCTTGGGCCAATCCGGCTTCATCATCATCGATATGGGAAGGCCGATCCGGAATGGACCGGGCGATGATCTCACCATCTATGAGGGTGATGGGACCGCAGAGGGCTACTCGGTCTCCGCAAGCAACTCACCCTTTGGACCCTGGCATGATCTTGGCGGTGGCAGCGGGACGAGCGGTTTCGATCTGACGACCGGAGGTCTTGATCAGGCCCGGTATATCAAGATTACCGATGATGGCTCTCCAGCCTCCGGTCCCTATGCCGGCTTCGATCTCGATGCGATCGAGGCGATCCACTCGGTGCCCGGGGTTGTTGAGAAGGAGATCGGCCATCCCCTGGTGAGGATCCTCAGCACCCCGGCTCCCATCCTCAGGCTTGAGCTCTCCCGACCGGCCCGACTACTGATCTATGATCCGGCCGGACGGATGATCCGGAGGCTGGCTGAGAGGCCGGGGCTCATCACCATCAGGGGGCTGAGACCCGGGATCTACTTTGTCCGGGTTGAAGGTGGGGGTGCTCACAGGGTTATAAAGCTGGTGATCATCAGTTGACTTATTTCGCGGTTTAAGAGATAATAGTTTATGGCGGAACGAGGTATGATGGTAAGAAGGATTGAGGTGGCGAACTTCAAGAGCTTCCAGGATCTCAAACTGGATCTTGGACCGTTGAATGTGCTGATTGGTGCCAATGCGGCCGGAAAGTCTAACTTCGTCCATATCTTTGAATTCCTGAGAGACATTGCCAATTCAGGATTGGACAATGCGGTTTCACTTCAAGGTGGGGTCGAATATCTCCGCAATATGAATCTCGGTCCGGGTAAGAACCTTTTCATAAGATTGATCCTCGATCGAGAGGTTCGACTGCTGGTGCGGACAAAATCCGGTCTTATCGGTATAAAAATCAGAGAGATAGACTACCAGTTTGCTTTGAAGTTCAATAAGCGCGGCCCGGGATTTAAGATTGCTGAGGATCGATTGATCCAGAGATGTGAGATGGTTGGATTGGAGAAGATCAGGGAGAAGATAGAGGAGAGAAGTTTTCTGGGAAGAGGAGAGATACATATCTACCGGGATAATGGGAGGGTGAAGATCGATCTCTCCAAGGATCTACCCATAGAACTGAGGGATATTTTTCCCCCATTTCTTAGAGAGGAGAAATTACCCGGCCATACTCTGCTTCTGGAGACTCCATATTTTCTTGTCCCTCCCCCCGAAGGGATCTTCCCCGATATCTCTATCTACGACTTCGACCCCAAGCTACCCAAGAAGGCTGCTCCGATTACGGGAAAGGTGGAGCTGGAAGAGGATGGGGAAAATCTTGCTATTATTCTTAAGAATATCCTCACGAATAAGGAGAAGCGGAGGAGGCTCTTCAACTTAATAAAGGACCTGCTGCCATTTATCGAAAATATCGATGTTGAGAAGTTTGCGGACAAGTCGCTGCTCTTCAAGCTTAAGGAGGCATTTTTCAAACGGGAGTACTTACCTGCCTCATTGATATCAGACGGCACGATAAACATCACCGCACTGATTATTGCACTGTATTTTGAGAAGAAACCACTGGTGATAATTGAGGAGCCGGAGCGGAACATTCATCCCCACCTCATCTCCAAGGTGATGGATATGATGAGGGATGCGGCTCGAAATAAGCAGATCATTGTCACCACCCATAATCCGGAGATCGTAAAACATGCTGGATTTGAAAATATCCTCCTCGTTTCGAGAAATGAAGAGGGTTTCTCCAGAATTTTCCGGCCCGTTGATAAAGAGGGGGTCAGAAACTTCTTGAAGAACGATATCGGGATCGAAGAGCTTTATATACAGAATCTGCTTGAAACTTAATATGAAGTCTTATCGACAGTTATTTATCTGGGTCGAAGGCGAAGACGATGAGAGGTTTTTTGCCCATATTTTGAAACCAAAGCTCCAGAAGAAATATGATCGGGTGGAGATCCGCAAGTATGCGCGAATGAAGAAGGAGAAGGTCGATAGGTTCTTAAGGAGTATCCAGTCGATGGGGGCCGACTTTCTCTATGTAGTAGATATCGACAAATCTCCGTGTGTGAGGGCACGAAAACAGGAGGTTATGCGAGTATTGAGAAGTCTCAAGATGGAGAAGATTGTAGTAGTAAGATCAGAGATAGAAGGCTGGTATCTTGCCGGCTTGGATGAGTCGGTCTTGAGATCTTGAAGGGCTTTTCGGAAGAGGTGGCAACCCGAAAGAACGACTCCTTCCGATATTTTATTACCCGCCACGATTGTTAATCTAATACCCCAGCTCGGTCAGCTTCTGATCGGAAAGGCCGAGGTGGTGGCCCAGCTCATGTTTTAACACCCGTTTGATCAGACCCTTCAATTCCTTCTCATCCCGGGCATACCTGCGAATATTCCTGATGAAGAGATAGATCCGGTGGGGGTAGAATGTCCTCCGGGCCGGGTCCCTCCGGATCGGCACCCCCTGATATAGTCCCAGAAGATAAGGGCTGGGTGGTTGCTCCTCATCGATGACGATCTCAACATCACCGATCCGACTACGGATCAGCTCGGGTAGCTCCTCAATTGTCTCCTGGACCAGCCTCTCCCAGTCCCTACTCATAGCGGAGGGCCTCGATCGGATCGAGCCGGGCCGCCTTCCGGGCGGGATAGATCCCGAAGAAGATACCGACCGTGACCGAAAAGCCGATCCCGAGCCCGATCGTCCATGGGGTGACGGCAGCACTGAGTGGTGAGAACTGGGAGATGAGATGGGCGAAGATGAGGCCGATGATGAGGCCGAGGATACCACCACTCAAGGAGAGGACGATCGCCTCGGTGAGGAACTGGACCATAATATCCCGATTGGTGGCACCAACCGCCTTCCGGATCCCGATCTCCCTGGTCCTTTCTGCCACGGAGACGAGCAGGATGTTCATGATCCCGATCCCACCCACAACCAGGCTGATTGCTGCAATGGCGATGATGGCGATAAAGCCGAGCCGGGTGAAGTTCTTATAGAAGGAGAGGAGCATATCCTGGGTATTGATCCCGAAGTCATCCTCCTGATCGATGGTGAGGCCCCTCCTTCTGCGGAGGAGTTCCCTCACCTCATCGATGGCGAGGTCAACCTTACCCTTGGGCAGGGCATGGATGGATAGGCTCCAGAGGGGCATGCGTGGCCTTTCCGGATAGAACTTCATAAAGGTGGAAAGCGGGATGATGATGATATTGTCGAGACTCCGACCCAGGAAGGAACCCTTCTCCTCTAAGACCCCGATGATCCTCACCTTCTTCCCCTGGAATTCGATCTCCTTTCCGATCGGGTTCTGATCCAAAAAAAGGGTCTTGGCGACATAGGAGCCGATAAGACCGACCCGCCGCCGGAACTGGAGGTCATCCTCATCCATCGGGCGACCCAGCCTCACCTGATAGTTGTCGGTCTGGAGGAAGGTTGGCCAGGCGCCAACCACTTCGACATCCTTGATCTCATTCCCACCCCTTCTGATCTTCTCGATCCGCCTGGTCATGGAGGGGCTGACCAGCTGGATCGAAGGGAGGCGTCCGATGGCCCGGGCATCATCGATGGTCAGATCCCTCCTTCTTCTGATCTTGGCAAAGTCGACCCGGCCCATGGTCCAGGACCATTTCATGATGTAGAGTGTATTCGATCCCAACGACTTGATCTGATTGGCGACCGAACGGTTGAGCCCCTCGATCAGAGAGAGGATGGTGATCACCGTCATCACCCCGATCACGACACCGAGGGTGGTGAGGAAGGATCGGAGTTTGTGGGTGGAGAAGGTCTGGAAGGCGAGCTTCAGATTTTCGAAGATATTACTTCTCCAGTTTCCCATCACGCAATCGGACCACTCTCCGGCATCGCTCCGCCACCTCGGGATCATGGGTGACGACGATTACCGTCTTTCCCTCCTGCCAGAGCTCCTCAAATAGATCCATAATCTCCCGACCGGTCTTAGTATCGAGATTTCCGGTCGGCTCATCGGCCAGGATGATTGAAGGCCGGGTGATCAGGGCCCGGGCTAAGGCGACCCTTTGTGATTCTCCCCCGGATAGCTCATTGGGCCGGTGGAAGGCCCGATCCGATAGTCCGACCCGACCTAAGATCTCGAGCGCCTGCTCCCGGCGGAATCTCCGATCCACCCCCTGGTAGATGAGGGGGAGTTCGACATTCTCTACCGCGGTGAGCCTGGGCAGAAGGTTGAAGTTCTGGAAGACAAAGCCGATCTTCCTGCCCCGGATCCGGGCCAGTTCGGCCTCCGAAAGGTCGGAGACCTTCTCCCCTTCAAGGTAGTAGTCACCGCTGGTCGGGGTGTCGAGACAGCCGATGATATGCATCAGGGTCGACTTGCCCGAACCCGAAGGGCCCATGATCGCAAGGAATGATCCTGCCCCAACCCTGAGGTCGATCCCCTTCAGGGCCTCGATCTTCACCTTACCCAGATCGTAGACCTTCCTTATCCCCTCAAGCCGGATCAGATCGGTCATCTTTCCTTTACCACCCGATCCCCATCCTTGAGCTTGGCAAGGATCCGGTAGGGTCCGGTAATGATCTCATCACCATCTTTCAGCCCCTCGATCACCTCGACCTCCTGATCACCACCAAGACCGGTCTTGATCCTCCGCTTTATTGCCCGGCCATCCTGGTAGAGGAAGACGGTGGTGATCGTCTCCATCCCCTTCCTCCGCTTGGCGATCGCCTGGATCGGGATGGTGAGGACATGGTCTCTGGTTCTGGTCATGATCTCGGCCTCGGCACTCATCCCCGGCCGGAGCAGTCCCGGATTTTCGATCTCGATCTCAACCTCAAAGTCGGTGGTCCTCTCCAAGGTGGTCATGGTCTTTATCGGCATGTAGCCGACCTTAACCACCCGGCCCGGAAATGAGGTGTCGGGAAGGGCATCGACCCGGACGATCGCCCGCTGTCCCACCTTCACCTTGGGGATCTCGGTCTCACCAACCTCGATCTCAGCAATCATTTGGGAGAGGTCGGCGATGGTGAAGAGGACGGTGCCCGGGTTATTCATCGTCCCGACCAGGACCGTCTCCCCGGTCTCAACATCTACCGAGAGGACCCTCCCGGTAATTGGCGATCGGATTTCGGTCCTGGCGAGCCGATCCCGGGCCAGTTCGAATCTGGACTCGGCAACCCTTAAGGCAAGCTTTGCCTTCTCCAGCTCCTCATCCGGGATGAGCCTCCGCTCGTGGAGCTGTTTTTTCCGGTTAAAATTCCTTCGGGCATCCTCGAGCTGGGCCTGGGCCTCCTTAAACTCGGCCCGATAACTGATATCATCGAGCTTCAATAGTAGATCGCCCTTATGGACCAGCTGTCCCTCCCTCACATAGATCCGTTTCACCTGGCCGATGATCTGGGATGAGATCTCGACCTGCCGTTTGGCCCGGAGAGAACCAGAACCGGTAACCTTCTGGATGATGGCGCGGTAGGTAACCTTCTCCACTCTTACCCGCTTACCAGGTCTCCTGCTGAGATTGGCTAAGATGACCCCGATAATCGGGATGGCGATGATGATGGGGATGAGATACCTTCTCATTCCTGCCTCCCAAGGAGATAGCCGATTTCGGCTAAGGTGATGTGATAGTCACTCAGGGCCTGGAGATACTGGGTCTCGCTACGGGTGAGATCGGTCTGGGCGGTGAGCAGGGAGAGGAGGGAACCGGTGCCGGTCCGATACCGCTCCCGGGCTAATTCGAACGCCTCCCGGGCTGCATCCAGCCCCTTCTTTCCCAGTTCGATCGAGATCCGGCTCAATCTCAGCCGCCGGAGGGCATCGGAGAACGACTCCCAGGCCTCATTTCGGGTGGTCCGGAGTTCGATCTCCGCCCTCTTCTGTTTCACCTTTGCTCTCATGATCCCGATCAGGATATCCTTGAGGTTGAAGATGGGAAAATCAATCCTGATGCCATAGCTCCGCCGCCGGTTATCCCAGATGTCACGGATCGATCCGGGCGGATCATAGGAGGAGTAGGTATAGGAGAGGAAGAGGGAGATGGTGGGAAGGAGGGCAAGATGGGCAAAGAGGAGCTCTTTGCCCGAGATCGATCGGTTGAGTCTGGCCTTCCTGATGGCAAGATTTTCACCAAAGAAGATCGGGATGAGGCTATCCGGATCGAGATCGGCTTCGGGAAGGGGGAGGGTGTCGGTGGGGATGAGATAGATGTTGGTATCGAGAAGTTGAGAAAGATGTGTCTCCAGCTGCTCGATTCTGTTCTCATTCTCAATCCGATCCCTCTCCGCAGTGGTTCGGGCCAGATCGGCCTGGAGGAGATCGAGCCGGGATACCTCACCCACCTGATAGCGTGCGGCAACAATCCGGTAGTTCTCATCGGCCCGGTCCTGAGCAAGTCCCAGACTCTTCTGCATCGCAAAGGCAACCAGGAGGCGGATATATCCCCGGGTCAGTTCATAGACCAGCTGACCGATCTCATCCTTGAGGGTGAGCCGGGCTAAGCTCTTGAGGTCAAGCTGACTGAGGATCTGGTAGATGGTGGTGGTATTGAGGACGGTCTGGGTGAGGGAGAGGTTGTAGGTATAGGTGGTGGTATCGAGGAGCTCGGTGCCATGGCGGATCTCGTAGTAGGAGGAGAGGGTGGGGAGGAGATCGGTCAGCCCATCGTAGAGATCGATGGTGGCCAGATCAACTCCGGTCCGGGCGGTAGAGACCGAGAGGGAACGGCTGATGCCGAGGTTGATCACCTGGTTGAGATTGAGGGAGAGGGTATCGAGGGCGAAGAGGAGGAGGATCATAATCGGCTGGTGATATGGGCCATAACCAGGTTATAGAGGATCCAGCAGGGGATGATGATGACTGCCAGTCGGCGCCAGTCCGATCTGGTGAGGAGGGCAAGACCGAGGATGAGGATGGTAACCTCCCAGCCGGCAAAGAGATCGAGCCGGTAGAGGAAGCGGGCAAGGAAGGTGTTGGTCTCGCTTACGAGGAGGCCAAATCCGGTGGCCGGTTCCCGCCTGGTGATGATGAGTAGCGGGGTCCTGATCAGATAGCCGACGATCCCGATCAGACTGGCATTGGTGGTGATGGTGAGGACATCGACAAACCGCTGCTTCTGCTCTAAGAGGATGAGGGTGAGGAAGAAGAAGAGGGTGGTTATGAAGATCCGGATGGCAGTGGCGATGAGCGATTGGATGACTGAGAAGACCAGGCCCTCGGTCGAGGTGAGCCGGGTGGCAACCTCATCGATCTGCTCCGGAGTGAGACCACGATCAGCCAGGCGGGCAAGGATCAGATCTGGATTGGGGACGATGTAAAGATAGAAGACCACGGTTGCGGTAATACCGGTGGCGATGAGAAAGACAAAGAGAGGCCTGGCCCAATCCTTCTGCTTAAGTGCCCGTTGGAAGCGGACTCCGGGATCGGTGATGATCTCGACCATAATAAGGATTATAGTTGCCATGGTGGCGAGATCAAGTTAAGTCCTGAGGAATCGGTTGACCAATTTCGCAATCGAAAGATAATTAAGCTATGTGTGGGGTCGTCGGTATCTATGGTCGACACGATGCGGTTGAGGCGATCTATACCAGCCTCTTAGCAATTCAGCACCGTGGTCAGGATTCTGCTGGTATCGCCACCCTGGAAGAAGGTTTTCACCTCAAGAAGGGGAACGGTCTGGTGCTCAATGTCTTTAATGCCAAGAATATGGCGAGGCTAAAAGGTAGCCTCGGTATCGGCCACGTCCGTTATCCCACTATCGGTAGTTTGGGTACGGAAGACGCTCAACCATTCATCGTCAATACCCCATTCGGCATCGCCTTAGCCCATAATGGTAACCTTGTCAACTTCTTTGAACTGAGGGAGAAGTTGATCAAGAGGTATTTCCGCTATCTCAATTCCAACTGTGATGCCGAAGTGATCCTCAACCTCTTTGCTCGGGAGCTCTCCCAAGAGCCATTGGGTGAGCTCACCCCTGGCTCCATCTTCAATGCCTTGGATCGGATCTATGATGAGATGATCGGCAGCTACTCGGTGGTAGCCATCATTGCCCGGGTCGGTATGCTTGCCTTCCGTGATCCTCACGGGATAAAGCCATTGGTCTTGGGACGGAGGGATTCCTCATTTGCAATCGCCTCAGAATCGGTCGTCTTCGACCATCTCGGCTATGAATTCATAGGCGATGTAGAACCGGGAGAGGCGGTCTTTATCAACCTCAATGGTGAACTGGTCCGGAAAAAGATCAGGGTGGCAGCTCCGGCCCCCTGTATCTTTGAGTATGTCTACTTTGCTCGACCGGATTCGATCATCGATGGGATCGGGGTGTATGAGGCGAGATTGAGACTGGGGAGGGAGCTGGCCGGGGCGGTACGGAAGGCGGGAATCGAGCCCGATGTCGTCTTTCCGGTTCCCGATACTGCCCGGGCCGCGGTGACCACACTGGCGGAAGAGCTGGGGATAAAGCACCGGGAAGGGTTGATTAAGAATCGGTATATCGGCCGGACCTTTATTATGCCCACCCAGAAGAAAAGGAAGGTTTCGATCCGGTTTAAGCTGAACCCGATCCGGAGCGAGATCGAAGGGAAAAAGGTTCTGGTTGTCGATGATTCGATCGTGCGGGGGAATACCGCATCGGAGATCATCCAGCTGATCCGGGATGCCGGAGCCAGTGCGGTCTATTACGCCTCCTATTCTCCACCGTTAAGATATCCCTGCCTCTACGGGATCGATATGCAGACGAGGGGGGAGTTTGTGGCCCGGGGCAAGACGGTTGAGGAGGTTGAGCGGATCATTGGAGCGGATCGGCTCATCTACCAGTCGATCGAGGGTCTGATCCGGGGGGTTGGTATGGGGAGGAACTTCTGCACGGGCTGCTTCACCGGCGAGTATCCAACCCCGATCCCTCCCAGGATGGCCGAGCAGATCGAGGCCCAGCGGCTCAAGGTGAAGGAGGAGGTCTGATGTTTTACCTCGGTAGCAGGGTGAAGAAGGATCGATCCTTAGAGGTGATATCCCCCTATGATGGGAAGATCGTTGAAAGGGTCGGCATCTCCGAGGCCGATGATATCCAGAGGGCGATTGAGACCGCTCGGCTCGGGAACGAGAAGTTGAAGCGGCTGCCAACCGGAGAGCGGGCGGCAATCCTCAGAAGGAGTGGGGAGATTATCGGGAAGCGGAGAGAGGAGTTTGCCCGGACCCTTGCCCTTGAAGTAGGGAAGACGATTAAGGAGGCAAGGGGTGAGGTTGATCGATGTATCAATACCCTCAATCTCTCGGCGATTGCAGCAATGGAACTCTCCGGTGAGACGGTAAACTTCGACCTCTTCGGGAAGAGTCGGAAGGTGGGTTTTTATAAACGGGTACCGGTGGGGATCACCGTCGCCATCTCCCCATTCAACTTCCCCCTGAACCTCGTTGCCCACAAACTTGGCCCATCGGTTGCCGCCGGCAATGGGATAATCCTTAAACCGGCCAGCAAGACGCCTCTCTCAGGCATTATGCTGGCCGAGGTTCTGGTCGAGGCCGGATTGCCCAAGGAGGCGATTACGGTCCTGATCGGTTCGGGAAGGGAGATCGGGGAACCCCTTGTCTCACACCCAGAGGTGAGGCTGGTGACATTCACCGGCTCCTTAGAGGTCGGAAAGAGGATCGCCCACCTTGCTGGTCTGAAGAAATTGGTGATGGAGCTCGGCTCCAACTCCGGGGTCATCATCTGGAAGGACGGCGATCTTTCGCGAGCGGCAAAGCGGATCCGGTTGGGTGGTTATGCCTTGGCAGGTCAGGTCTGCATCTCAGTCCAGCGGGTCTATGTGGAGGAGAGTGTTGCGGCTGAGTTTCTTGAGATCTTCCAGAAGGAGGTGGAGTCGATCCGGTTTGGTGATCCTCTACGGGAAGAGACCGAGATGGGTCCGATGATCACCGAGGATGCCGCCCGGAATGCCGAGGGCTTAGTTGCGGAAGCGGTCGAGATGGGTGGTGAATTGAAGACCGGTGGCAGGAGAAACTTTACCATGTTTGAACCGACCATCCTCTTTAATGTTCCTGAGGACGCCCGGGTGATGAGAGAGGAGGCCTTTGCCCCAATCGTCGTTGTTAATCCGGTCCGATCTCTGGATGAGGCGATCACCAGGATGAATAATAGTGTCTACGGCCTCCAGGCGGGTGTCTACACCAGGGATCTCGGTGTCGCCTTCCGTTGCTTGGAAGAGCTCGATGCAGGGGGTGTTCTTATCAACGAGATCCCGACCTTCCGGGTCGACAATATGCCCTACGGTGGGATGAAAGGGAGTGGTCTCGGTCGGGAAGGACCGAAGTTTGCGATTGAAGAACATACCGAGATAAAGCTAATGATTATCGACCGTTAGCCCCGGGGGTGGTAGAGGCGATGGACCTCCCTCAGCGTCTCCCGGTCGAGATGGAGATAGATCTGAGTTGTGGCGATATCGGCATGGCCGAGCATCATCTGGACCGCCCTGAGATTGGCACCACCTTCTAAGAGATGGGTGGCGAAGGTGTGGCGGAAGGTGTGAGGGGTAACCCTTTTTCTGATCCCGGCCTTACGGATGTAGCCTCGAATGATCTTCCATGCCCCCATCCGGGAGAGCGGTTTACCCCGGAAGTTGAGGAAGAGGTGGGGTGAGGCCGATTTTACGATCTTACTTCTACCTTCTTTTAACCAAAGCTCGATAGCACTTCGGGCCCGGGTCCCGATCGGGATCAACCTCTCCTTATCCCCCTTGCCCAGGACTCTCAGAAAGCCCTCATCCAGGTTGAGATCGGAGAGGCGGATCCGGATCAGTTCCGATATCCTCAGACCACAGCCGTAGAGCATCTCCAGCATCGCCCGATCCCTCATCCTAAGAGGAGAAGCGCCTTCAGCCATACCGATAATCTTTTCCACCTCGGAGACGGTGAGCACCACCGGTAGGTGCTTGGGTATCTTTGGGGTTTGTAGGGATCGGGTTGGGTCAGCGGCAATCTCATCCCGGCTCAAGAGGAAGCGGAAGAAGGATCGGAGGGCGGAGAAGCGGCGGGCGATGGTATGGGGAGATAGGCCCTGGATCGAATGGAGGTATGCTCTCAGATCATCGGTATCGGTTGCTGTTAAGTCTTTGCCCAGCCACTCGGCAAAACTGCGAAGATCGCGGAGATAGGCATCCTTAGTCTCTTCCGAGAGCCCCTGTTCTAAGATCAGAAAAGATGAGAAATTATGGAGGAGCGGTTCATTCAAAATTGGAACTCCTCACCGAGCTGGGGAAGGTCGATCTGACCCGTAAAACTCGATTTCAGCTTCTCCGCCAAGGTCTCCATCTCCTCCTCCTCACCGTGGATGAGGAAGATCCGCTTCAGCTCTGGTATCGATTTGACATAGGTGATAAGATCGTTCTGATCGGCATGGGAGCTGAGACCATCGATCCTGACTATTTCGCAGCGGACCGGATACTCCTCACCAAATACCTTCACCTCTTTTACACCATCGATCAGTCTCCGACCCAGGGTGTTACGGGCCTGGAAGCCGACAAAGAGGACGATATCATCGGGATTGGTCAGACTCCGCTTCAGATGATGGAGGATCCTTCCCCCCTCACACATCCCGGAGGCCGAGATGATGATGAGCGGCCCTTCCCGATCATTGAGCCATTTCGACTCCTCCACATCTCGGATGTAGTGGAGGTGACCGAAGCCGAGTGGATCATCATTATTCTGGATCAGTTCCTTGGCCTCTCGATCATAGAGCTCGACATGGGACTTAAAGATCCTGGTGACATTCTGAGCCAAGGGACTGTCGACATAGATGGGGACGGGGGGGATTTCATCTTCCAGCTCGTGGAGAAGATAGATCAAGTCCTGAGTCCTCTCGACCGCAAAGGCGGGGATCAAAAGGCGGGATTTTCTCCTATTGATCTTGTTGATCAATTGGATGAGTTTCTCTTTCACCGTTGTGAGCTCCTCATGATTCCGACCACCATAGGTCGATTCCAGAACAAGGACCTCGGTCTTGATCCCCAGTTCCGGATCTCTCAAGAATGGCATACCCCTTCTCCCCAAATCTCCCGAGAAGAGGATCGATCCCTTGGGACCCTCCAGCCGGATCTGGGCCGAACCGAGGATGTGGCCAGCATCGAAGAAGGTGATCGTCTCGTCGCCGATCTGAAACGGGTGGTGGTAAGGGATGGGCTCAAAGTGCTGAAGCGATCGCTCCACATCATCGATCGTATAGAGGGGTTCCTTCTCCGGGAGCCCTTTTTTTCTCAACTTCTTATTGAGATAGGCGATGTCCTGTTCAAAGATGTGAGCGGCATCACGGAGGAGGAGGGAGGTGATTTCGATGGTGGCCTGGGTAGCATAGATCGGCCCCTGATAGCCCTTCTTAATCAGGTTGGGGATATTACCACTGTGGTCGAGATGGGCATGGGTGAGAAGAATGGCCGATATCTGGGATAGATCGATGGGTGGGTTACGATTGATTTGCTCTGCCTCCTCCCGATGCCCCTGGAAGAGGCCGGCCTCAATCAGGAATCGATTATTGTAGAGGAAGAGGGAGCCAGTGACGGTGCGGGCGCCGCCGAGAAATTTAATCCGCACCGGATTTGATCTCCCGGATCAGGGCCTTCAGCCTCGGCCCCAGTTTCTTCCGGATCGTGATAAACCGGTCGATCTTCTGGTGGTTGAAGTGGTGGAAGAGACTTTCCTGGAGTGTGATTATCCGCTCGGTGTAGATGGAATCGACCTTTCTCAGCTCGGTAATAAAATGGTCGATCCTCTCGATATCCTCGGTATGGATGAGACTGTCCATTATGATCCAGTGGCAACGTTCTTTCTCCCAGTGGCACCGCTCCAGCTCCTGCCAGAGCCGGAGGAAATCGCGATCCTTAATCCCGACCTCAAGTGTAACCTTTTCGGTCAGAACGGTCTGAAGTCTCTCAACCCGACCACCGAGGATGATGAAGATGAGCAGGAGATTCATTCCTCGCTCAGGGAGACCTGACGGATCCGGTCCAGCAAGGTATTGAATTCCTGATCGGAGAGGCTGTCGATCATGACCCTGGTCTCGCTATCGAGATAGACCGGAACCGGGGAGGGTTTTGGACGATGGAAGAAGAGAAACAGGCCCAATCCGATGGGAACCAATGCGATCGGGAGATAGCGGAAGACGGTCCTCATCCGTTTCTGTCTTGCAATCCGGGTGCGGACTTCATAAACAAACTCCTCAATATAACACTCCCGATACTCAATCGGCTCCTGGCAGCAGACGATCATCTCTTTTAAGATCTGGAACTCCCGGGCACAACCAGGACAGGACTGAAGATGGGACTGGACCAAGGCCATCTCTTCGGGATCGAGGTCATTATTGAGATAATCGATCAGGACTTCTCTGATCTCCTCGCAATTCATACCAACTCCTTCAACATCTCCCGGAGTTTGAGCACTGCCTGATGGTGGTTGGCCTTGATCGTCCCGATCGATCTCCCCAGTTTCTCGGCGATCTCCTGATAGGACATCCCCTCTAATTGGCGGAGGGTGAAGACGAGCCGTTGCATCTTGGGTAACTGTCGGATCGCCTGGTCGATATACTCCTTCAGCACTTTTCTTTCGTGGCGTTCGACCGGGTGGGTTCCCACCGCCCGCTCGATACCGGTGAGGGGTCTGGATGGCTTCTGCTTCTTTAGGAAATTGATGCAGGTATTGACCGCAATCCGATAGAGCCAGGTATAGAAGGAGGAGCGGCCATCAAATTTCTTAAGCCCATTATAGGCCTTGACGAAGACATCCTGGGCCAGATCACGGGCATCGGTGTAGTTCCTGGTCATTCTATAACAGATCGCATGGATCCTTGGCTCATAGCGCCGGATCAACTCATCGAATGCGGAGAGATTCCCTTTTCGAGTCATGGTGATAAGCTCCTCATCGGAAAGCTTCTTTAACTTAGACAGTTCCATCCTCATATCTGTTTATCTCGTTGATGAGTCGCCGTTCCACCTCAATAATGGGAAGCCGATATTTACGGGCGAGGAGTTTCAGGTCGTCGTATTCGATGGTAAACCGCTTCCGCCTATTAATATGGGCAACCTTTATCCTCACCTCCCCCATCGAGGTCTTCACCTTCTTTACCCTACGGGGAAGGAGGTGGCGTCTCGTTCTTACTACCCTTATCCCCAGGGTTGGGGTGTTTTCGAGAAGAAGACGGGCGATATCCCTCTCTTTATCGATCGGGGCGATAACGGTTACTTCTACACCGATCCGGGATTTCCTTCCATAATAAGGGGTGAGATAGATATCATAACCGCCCTTCTCTTTTACCTGCTCAATTAGTATCTCGTAGATATTGGGCTGGGCATCGTCGATGTTGGTCGTGAGGACCGAGACAAGATCGTGGTAATCGGGATCGATACTACCGAGCATGATCCTCAGGATGTTGGGATGGTCGGGATCGTTACGCTCACCCCCACCCAGGCCAACCCGATCGAGTCGGAAGGTGAAATCGTCCGGGACCGGCTGGGCCATGGTGGCGAGGATGGCGGCACCGGTTGGGGTAATCAGCTCCCCGGAGAAGTCATGATAGATCAGTTTAAAACCATTCAGGATCGAGGAGGCGAAGAAGGTAAAGGCCGGCATACTGCCATGGCTGGTGGTGATCTTCCCGGTTCCGATGCCGATTGGACCGGTATAGACCTTCTCAACCCCCAAGTGGTCAACTGCCAAGGTGAAACCGAAGACATCGAGGAGGGTGTCGAGATCATCCAGTTCGTGGAGGGGATGATGGCGGCCGTGGAGTCTGGTCTCGATTTTCCGGATCAGTCTGAGAATGAGCTTGGCATTTCGCTTCACGGATGGATTCGCATCAGCGCTGTCGATTAGCCGGTAAAACTCATCAAATCGAACCCTCTTTCCTCCGGCAAATCTGATCCGGCTGGCTCTGATTCCACACCTCTTCACCCTCCAGTGTTTCAACTGGACCCGGCCGATTTTTAATCTCCGATAACCCCTCTCAAGCACTTCCGGATCGAGACCGCAATCGAGAAGGGCGGCGATGATCATGTCGCCGCTGATCCCGAAAGTGGGGTCGAATAAGAGGATCTTCATCTCGCAATCAGGGCGGCAATATAGCCACCCCCGAAGCCGTTGTCGATATTGACCACCGCCAGACCGGGTGCACAGGAGTTGAGCATGGTGAGGAGGGGGGCGATCCCACCTAAATGGGCGCCATAACCGAGAGAGGTTGGTATCCCAATGACCGGGACATCAACGATTCCAGCGATGATTGAAGGGAGGGCCCCCTCCATCCCCGCAACCACGACCAGGGCCTGGCAGTTGGCGATCTCCTCGATGATCCCGGTGAGGCGATGGATGCCGGCGACACCAACATCATAGAATCTTTTAACCCCCCTTCCCATAATCTCACAGGTAACAGCAGCCTCTTCCGCAATCGGAAGGTCGCTGCTACCTCCGGTAATAACACCGACAACACCCCCCGATCTTCTCATCCTTCTGCCGATCAGGACCAGTCGCGCTTTAGGAAAGTAATGGAGGGTGGGAAATTTCCGTTTCAGGCTCCGGACCAGCTTGGGATCGGCCCGGGTCAAAATCACCCGTTTCTGGTGGGAAAATAACTCCCGGG
>QNBE01000011.1 GCA_003645615.1 Caldifarciminota bacterium | reverse complement strand
GTATGGGACCAAATCCCGCTATATGCTTGTTCCTCCGATCTGGTTGTCGGTTCCCTCCTCCGGGAAATTAGAACGGGAGATCCTTGATGAATTGAGGAGGGGACGATGAGATGGCCAATACTCCTGATCCCCCTCCTTCTCCTCGCCGACCCACCCTGGAGTCCGGATGTTGGGATCTATGAGGGAGGAGGAAATCAGAATGAAACCACGATGGGAACCTATAATGATACCCTGATCTGTGGCGGATGGAACGATAGTCGTCTGGGGACCTACCATGTCGGCTTCGGCTGGTCGACCGATGGTGGAGAGACCTGGAAGGAGACCCTGATGATCGAACCGAGCTATCCCGGTGATTGTGATCCCTGTATTGTGATCGGTGAGGACGGGATCATCTACTACTTCTGGCTTTCCTATAACCCCTCGACCTTTCGGGGTGACATCTACCTCACCAAATCAACCGATTGGGGAAAGAGCTGGCAACCATCTATCTGTGTTACCCCTAACTCCCCCACCACCCTCGATGATAAGCCCTGGGCCGCAATTGATGGCAATAATGTCTTCGTCACCTGGCGAGAGTTTGGTGGTGGAGGAGGGATTAAATTCAAAAGATCTACCGACTACGGTCAGACCTGGCCGGGCAGTGGTGTGGTCATTGGCTATAGTGGTAATGGGACTATCCCATTAAGGGGAACCGATTCACTCGTATATGTTGGTTGGGGTATGCAGGATGTCCGCTTCAACAAGTCAACCGATATGGGGAGAACCTGGCAGGGAGAGAAGGTCATTATTAGTGTGAGCTGGAGCCCCCCCTCCACCAATTTCCGACTCAACAACATCCCATCCTTCGGAATGAGCCGGGATCGCTCGATCATCTATGTTGTCTTCGCCGACTCTCGTTTAGCCTCCAACCAGCTCGATATCTTCTTCTCAAGATCTACCGATCAGGGGGAGACCTGGATGACCCCGATTAAGATTAATGACAATCCATCCTCACCCTCTCTCCAGTGTTATCCCTGGCTCACGGTCGACCCCCAGGACCGGATCCACGTTGTCTGGTTTGATTCCCGGGATGGAAGCAGTGTCAACCATCTCGCCCAATACTATGCCTACTCGACCGATCAAGGCCTCACATGGAGTCAGAATTATCGTGTCTCTGATAGCTTTGCTTATGCTGGGACATTTATTGGTGACTACAACTCCTGTGCCTCAAGTGCCGATCATGTCTATTCAATCTGGTGTGACTGTCGGAATGGATCAGGGAATCCCGATATCTTCTTCTCCAAAGCACCAAATCCGGTTATGATTGAGACGGAGAAGGAACGGGATGTTGAGGAACCATTATTATCTTTTCCCAATCCATTCCGGGATGGTGATCGAATCGTCTATCCAGAAGATGGGGTGCTCGAAATCTACACCCAGGATGGCAGGAGAGTAAAGAGCCCTGCGGTGCCCGGAATCTATTTTCTCCTCCTTAAGAGAGGCAAGGAAGTGACCATTAAGAAGATGGTCAGGATTAACTAGAATCTAACGGGCAGGGCGAATGCCCTGCCCGGATAAGGCCTCTAATGGATCAGAATGAATTTATGGTGGGTAACCCCTCTCTCTGTCTTCACAATCAGAAAGTATATTCCGGAAGAGAAATGGGATAAGTCATAAGAGATACAACCGCTACCTGAGAGCCTCTCCTTAGAAATAGTAGCAACCTCTCTCCCATCCATACCGGCTAAGGTGATCTCCAGGGTGGTCGGTTTGGAGTATGAGTAGTAACAATTGAGATGGCGGCCAATCGTGGAGAACTTTAACTCCTCCCGATGTGATTCACCTTCTTCTATCCCGGGAAGGGTTGCCAGTGACAGGCTGTCGGCGAAGACCTTCGCCCACTCGGTACCTCCTCAGCAGTCGTAACAGGTATCGAATACCGCAATCCGAATCTTGGCAATCTGGGACGGGTCGACACCGGGTAGATTCACCAGTTCCTCATCGATGTTGAACTCAAAATGATTCCAGGAACCGATCGGGGCATTAATCAGATGGAGCCTCGATGAATTACGCCATGGACAATAGGTGGTCTTGTTACAGATCCTGGTTTCACCGAGGATGGTGTTGCTACTGCTGAGATAGGAGATAACCAGTGCTGCCGCAGCCCAGGCGGTCCCGCCGGACGCATAGGTGATAAATCTTAACTGGGCCTGAAATCTGAGATCTAAGGTGGTGATGTTGACCGTCTGGTAAATCTTACCATAGCCGCGACCATCCCCTTTATAGATGTATACCTCGTAGTCCGGGTCGGGGTGATGGCCGGTACTCCGCTCAATCAGAATATTGGCACCGTATTGGGCCTTGGTCCAGCCGACACTTAATGGCTCCTCGAAACCGCCATTGGTTAGTAGCTCTCCACTCCATAATGCTCCCGCTACTATCAGCACCGCTATCAGCCTCATTCTACCCCCCATCTGATATTGGGGCAGCAAAAGCTTCCCCAATAACCCTACTTCAGGAGCACCAGCTTCTCGATCCTCTGATGATCCCCCTCGGTGATCCTCAGGAGATATACCCCCTCGGGTAACCGGGTCAGATCTAACCCGATCGTTCCTTGTCCGGAAAGCCTTCGGTGGAAGGAGAAGCAGTTTCTACCCTGAACATCATAGCCTACTATCCCGAGGTTGGTGGGTCTTTGGTAAGCGTAACGGACCTTAAGATTGCCATCGGTGGGATTAGTAAAACTCAACCAACCGAGATCCCAACCTCTCTCTTGCTCGACCTCTGGGATTGTCGTTAACGAGACGCTGTCGGCACAAACCTGTGCCGTCTCAGTAGCGCCTCAGCAATGGTAGGCGGAGGTGTAAAGGGCAACCCTTATCTTCTTCACCTCGGATGGGTTGACACCGGGAAGATGATTTCGGATCTCTTCATCAACATCGATCTCGTAGTGATTCCAGTTCTGATTGGTTACTTTGTAGATGTGGAGGGTAGAACTATTCTGCCAGGGGCAGCCCGGACTCATATATGCCCACATTGTCCGCCCCAGAATCTGGGTTGCCGTTTTACAGTAATAGAGAACAAAGGCAGCCGCTGCCCAGGCACTGTAGTGGTTATCATAGGCGTAGAGCTTCAACTGGACTCGGAACTTGAGGTTGGTCGAGGGTATATCCTGGGTCTGATAGAGGAGACCACTACCACCACCGGTTGTCTGGTAGACCCGAGCCTCATAATCGGGATCAGGATGGTAGCTAGTGCTTCGAGATATGGTAACATTGGAACCACCGTAAGTAGTCCATCCAACCGATAAGGGCTCTTCGAAACCACCATTTACGATCAGCTCATCGCCGAGAAGTAACATCAGAGGGAGTAAGGCGATCAGGAAATATCTCATATAACCTCCATTGTTGCGATTTTATTTATTTTTCACCTTGTTGTCAACAGTTGACTCATTAGAATCTTGAGATAGAATTTTGCCATGAATGGACTCATCCTCTGCATTCTGGTCTACTTAGGTTTCATCATCGCCTACAAGACCTATGGCCGTTTTCTGGCTCGAAGGTTATTTTCATTGGACCGGAAGGCCATCACCCCGGCCCAAGAGTTGAATGATGGTATCGATTATGTCCCGACCAAGAAGGAGATCCTCTTCGGTCATCACTTCACCTCGATTGCCGGGACCGGTCCCATCGTCGGACCGGCAATCGGTGTCATCTGGGGTTGGGTCCCGGCCCTCATCTGGGTTGTAGTCGGTTCCATCGTCATGGGAGCGGTCCACGACTTTGGATCCTTAGTTATCTCAGCCCGGAATAAGGGGAAGTCGATTGGCGAGACTACTAAAGAGATCGTCAGTCCTACCTCAAGAATCCTATTCCTTCTGGTCATCTTCTTCTGCTTAGTCATCGTCATTTCGATCTTTGCCATGATTATTGGTCTCCTCTTTCGACTATATCCTACCTCGGTGTTTCCGGTCTGGATGGAAATTCCGATCGCCATCCTCCTTGGCCATCTCGTCTATCAGAAGAATGCCAATGTTACCATCCTCTCTCTACTCGCAATTGTCCTCATGTACATTACCATCTGGATCGGAACCTATCTCCCGATTCAGACCCCCTCCCTCATCACCTGGGTCATTATCCTTATGATCTACGCCTACATCGCCTCGGTCCTACCAGTCCAGACTCTACTCCAGCCCCGGGATTATATCAATGCCCACGAGCTTATGGTCGCCATGGGGCTTCTCTTCTTGGGTCTCCTCTTTGCCCATCCCAACATCTCCGCTCCGGCCATCGTCCCAGCACCCAAAAATGCCCCGCCGGTCTGGCCCTTTCTTTTTATCACCGTCGCCTGCGGCGCCATCTCCGGCTTCCACAGCCTCGTCTCCTCCGGAACGACTTCGAAACAGCTTGACAACGAAACTCATGCCCAGTTCATCGGCTATGGTGGCATGCTGATGGAGGGCGCCTTAGCCACAATTGTCATCATCGCCTGTGTCGCCGGTCTTGGTGACCAGCTGGCCTGGAGCAGTCGATACGCAGATTGGGCTTCGGCCTCCGGACTGGGAGCAAAACTCTCGGCCTTTATCGATGGGGGAACCACTTTTCTTACCGCCCTCGGGATCAGCAAGACCTTCGCCGCAACGATCCTCGGTGTCTTCATCGTCTCCTTTGCCGCCACCACCCTCGACACCGCAACTCGGATCCAGCGATATGTAGTGACTGAACTCGCTCAAGATTTCAATATTACCCCCTTTAAGAATCGCTATCTGGCAACCGGATTGGTCATTATCACCGCCTTCCTCCTTGCTATGGCCAGGCCCGATGGCAAAGGGGCCCTCATCCTCTGGCCTCTCTTTGGTGCATCAAATCAACTTCTGGCTGGGATCGCCCTCTTGGTGATAACGGTCTATCTATGGCATAAGAAGAAACCGATTGTCTATACTGCCCTCCCGATGGTTTTCATGGTGATAATGACCGGATGGGCGATGGTGCTCAATATCAGAAATTTTTACCAGAAAGGAAACTGGCTCCTCTTCATAATAAATGGCTTCATTATCATCTTCGTTGTCTGGATGATTGTTGAAGTAATCAGAGTAGTTGGGAGAGCAAGAAAGGTTTCGCCCGAATGAACCTCTCAGCCAGTTCCACAATCTCATCCTTTACCGTGAAATAGATTATCTGCCAGCCTCTTCCGATCAAACCTTTAAGGATCTCAAACTGCCGTTCCAAACGCTTCCGGTCTGAAGAGAGGAAGGGGTCATCCATAATCATGAATCTCGGCCCCTCGCCAATCCCTTCCGCGATTGCTATTCGGACGGCAAGATAGAGCTGATCGAAGGTCCCTTTACTCAACCTCTCCAGCTCCGTAATACCCCCATCTCTTTGAATGATGAGGAAGCTCTTCCTTTCCGGTTCGTATCTTATTTTCTGATATCGACCATCGGTTATCTCGGCAAAGATCTGGGATGCCCTAAGACGACCGCTAAGGAGGTCCGAGAGTCTGACTTCATCCTCCTGACTTAGGGAGTCGAGAATTCGGATTGCACATCTTGAGGCCTCGGTATTCTGATCGATTCTGATAACAAACTCCTCGAGCATGGAGAGGATCCGTTTGAGTCCGTCAATTGTCTCAACACTCCAATCCGGTTCGTTCTCAATCGCAATTCCAAGCCGACCGGCTCGACGTTCAAAGTCTTTCAATCTCACCTTATGTTCGGATAACCGGTTCAGGCATTCCTCTAATGTCTTGGTTTTTAACTGGTGTTCCCCTTTCAGTTTTTCTAAACGGTCACGATCAAATCTCACCTTCACCCTGCTCAGACCTGAAGCCAGCTTCTCCAACCCCTCCTTCCACTGACGGGTATCACTGGAGTTGAAATAATCGATGAGCGACTGCCGGGCCCGTGCCAGTATCTTTTCATATCGTTTCTTCTCCTCCATCCGTTTCGAAAAATCATCGATACCGTTGATACCAAGCTTATTAAATTCGCCGATAAGCTTCTCCCGATTAACTCTAATCTCGTTCTCGATCCGATGTCGATTCCTTTGATTCTCCTCGAGTTCGGTGCTAATCAGATTGAGCTCGGCATCAATACGACTGAGCTGGTTCACCTTCTTCTGAACCTCCTCCCCGAAGCTGTGGATGATCTCAATCGGCTCCTCCCCTTCCAAGGAGATACCCAGTGCCTCTGCTTCCCGTCTTAATTGACGCTTCCTTACATCAATATAAACCGAGCGGAAGATCGCATAAAGGAAAACCGCAGCCAAGGCCAACCCACTCAATCCAAAGAGGAGGGTGAGCCCACTCAATCCAACCCGGAAGTAAAAGAGCGTAGCAAGAGAGAGGAAGGGGAGGAAGACGAATGGTAGTGACTTGGTCAGGAGTATAGGAAAAGGAAGGGGAAGCTGCTCATACCTCTCCTTTATCCGGGTAATCCGCTCCTCGACCCCTTTCTCGGGCAAGGTAAGAATAAGCTCTTCCTTTTTCTGGATGAGTTCCTTCTGATACTCCTGCTGTTGTTTGACCCTCTCCTCAATTAATTTGAGATCCTCTTCCCTGTGTTCAATTGTGCTCTGATGCCTTAAGAGAAGGTCGAGTTGAGCGGGACCGAACACCTCCAGTTCGGCAACCTTCTTCTCAGCGGCATGAAATTCCTCCCAGGCCTGACTGAGGCGATTGTAATCCTCCACCCGCCGCGCCTCCTCCAGATCTTTGATTTCCCGATCGATCCCGGTCAGTTCCTGTCTCAGTTTTGTTGAGGCAATCTCAAGCTGGTCGAGTTTCTGCTCCTCGGCCTCTTTGAGATAGGATCTCATCTCACGGATAAGCTCTTTGCTCTTTTCGTACCTAGACCTGATGCGATCATATTGATCGGAAAGCTCGAGCCTCTTGGCACTCAATCGGCCCAATCTCAGAACACCATCCCGAATCCGCTCGATCTCCCTCGTCTCAATCCCTACCAGTCGTTTCATGAGGTCAGTATCAGGACTGATCCTTAGATCACTATCCCTGATGATGTAGATATCCTTAAGATCGTGGGGTTCTTCAAGCCCTAAGTAACGATATGGCCGCTTTGTCCTCCGGGTGATAGTGATGATCTTCCCTTTTTTATCGAGGATGATCTCACCCTCGGGCGGCTCTTCTACCCTCAGAAGTTCCTTGGTTTTGAGTCCAGAGAGGAGACGAATAATGGCATCAACGGTCAGGGTCTTACCGGTCTCATTGTATCCGAAGATGAGCTGGAACCCAGATACAGGTTTGATATCAAGATCGGTGACCGGACCATAGGATTTGATTCGGATCCTCTTAATCTTCATCTTATCATCGCTTCCATAAGAAGAAGCTCAACTCTCCGTTTCTGTTCTGGATTGAGATTAGACTCATCCAGTTTCTTTCTGATCCGTCGGTATAGTGGTTCGCTGATGAGGTCGGAGACCTGACGCCATTCATTATGGACTTTTTGATCCCCGACAATCATGGAGATAACACCACGGAAGTCCTTCTCGTTTACCTGGATAAAACCTCGGATAGTAATCTCCAGCTGGGCCAGATTTGGATCATGGCGTTGGATAATCCGTTTCAATTCAACCAAGGCCTTCTTCTCCTCACCGGGATAAACATAAATCTCAATCGGTTGGTAATAGCGGGTCTTAAGGGGGACGAGTTTTGGAGTACTACTGGTGTCGATCAGGTAGAGATGCCTCCTTCCTATCTCCCTTTTGGTGATGGTGACCGGTGATCCGGGATAGATGAATCTTGTTCTCCCGATCTTTCTGAGCACCGCTTCGGTATGATAATGGCCGGCAAGAATATAATTATAACTTAGTTCCTTAACAAGACCTTCAGTGATTGGGAGATAGCGGTACTCCTTCTCTTCACCAAAATCAAGCCGGGAGAGTCCGGTCAGATCTAAGCTGCCGTGGATGATGAGAATATTAATCATACCCGGGTTCTTCGCAGCTTGGAGCTCGGGGAGCAGTGAAGTGAGATCACCTTCAAAGTAGGGGATAAATACCAGACGGCAGCCATCACCATCGACGATGGTAAATGGTCGCTCAGTCTGAGGGAGGAAGTTATCACCAAAATCGAGGTTCTCTTCATAACAGTTATGATCGTGATTACCCGGAATGACCATAACCGGTAGGGTATTGCCGCGGAGGATCTCACGGAGCTTGGGTCTCAATCGCCGCGCATCATGAGGTGAATCGAAAAGATCACCGGCAATTATAATCCAGTCCGATTGGTGCTCCCGACCAACCCTGAGCACCTCCTGAAATGCCTGAAGCCTCTCTTCCGAATCTACCTTAAGATGAAGATCAGAGGTGAGGATTATCCGCACCATCGATTATATTGATAGGTATTTCCCTGGTCAACTGAGAATTCTTCTTGACCACGGAGAGGTCGGGATTATAATCGCTCATGGCCCGAGCAGCGATCATCGTTGAATCGCCTACCAAAGCGAGGACGATCAAAGGTTTTGTGGGGAGGAAGTTCGTTGTCCTCTCTTCGAAAGGTCATATCAAGGACCTTCCAAAGTCAAGGCTTGGAGTTGATATTGAAAATCGTTTTGAGCCTGAGTACATTGTTATTCATGATAAACGGAAGGATTTAAAGGAATTAAAAGAGCGCTTGAAGAAGGTGGATACACTCTATCTCGCCTGCGATCCGGATCGGGAGGGTGAAGCGATCGCCTTCCATCTTGCGGAGGAGTTAAGGGATAATCGGGAGATCAAAAGGATCCTATTCCATGAGGTCACCCCGGAAGCAATTGAACAGGCGATTGCCTCCCCGGGTGAGATCGACATGGCAATGGTTGATGCCCACAGGGCCCGACGGGTGCTCGACCGATTAGTTGGATATTACATCTCCCCCCTTTTATGGAAGATTGTTAAAGGTGGCCTCTCAGCGGGTAGAGTTCAGAGTGTTGCTCTGAGACTCATCTGTGAGCGAGAGGAAGAGATCGAAAATTTCAAACCCCAGCCATACTGGTTAATAACCGCAGTTTTTGGAAAAGATGGTGAAGAGTTTTCGGCCCAGCTTATTGAGATTGATGGGGAGCGGCGGCGCTGGGAGAGCGATGATGTCAGAAGGGTAAGGAAGATTCTTAAAGGGGGTGGTTTTCTGGTATCGGAATTTAGGACCTCTACCAAATCGGTCTCCCCACCACCGCCTTTCATCACCTCCACCCTCCAGCAGGCAGCGGTTACGGTTTATGGATTCAGCGCCCAGAAGACAATGCAGATTGCCCAATCACTCTATGAGGGTGTAAATCTCCCGGATGGCCGAATCGGTCTCATAACCTATATGAGAACCGACTCAACTCGAGTTGCGGAAAAGGCACTCAAGGAGCTTCGGCAACGGATCAGCCGGAGCTACGGTAAGGAATATCTCTCCCCAAAGGTGAGGATCTTCAAGGACCGGAAGACCGCTCAGGGTGCTCACGAGGCGATCCGCCCCACTTCGATAAAACGGACCCCGGAGGAGATTAAAGATTTCCTCAGTAAGGATCAACTGAAGCTCTATACGCTGATCTACTACCGCTTCCTCGCCTCCCAGATGGCGGATGCAGAATACGAAGTCAAGGAGGTCCTAATCAAGAAAGAAGGGCTACTTTTCAAGGCCTCGGGGATCAGACCAATCTTTGCTGGTTACCAGAAGATCGCAACCAAGGATCGGCTTGAGCCCATACCCTTGCCCGATTTTGAAGTTGGGGACGAGGTTAAACTGATCAAGGGTATTTATGAGAAGAAGAAGACCCAACCGCCACCTCGTTACAGCGAGGCATCCTTGATTAAGAAGCTGGAGCAGAACGGTATCGGTCGACCGAGCACCTATGCCAAGATCATCTCCACCCTCTTCCAGCGCCGCTATGTTCAGAAGAAGAGAAAGGTTCTCCATCCGACTGAGCTGGGCCGAACCGTCCATGCCATCCTGATCAAACACTTCGCCGAGATCTTCGCTATCCCTTATACCGCTAAGATTGAAGTCGAATTGGATAAGGTCGAAGAACGGAAGAAGAACTGGCGGGATGTTGTGGCTCAGTTTTATGATCCCTTGATCAAGCAAGTCAAAAGCTGTGAGGAGGATTTTGAGAATCTGAAGGCAAAACTACTTGGGCAGACTAAGAAGACCTGCCCGGTTTGCGGTCGGGAGATGGTGATCAGAATGGGCCGGTATGGAAAATTCTATGCCTGCAGTGGTTTCCCTGGATGTCGCTATACGGAATCGATGGAATACGAAGAGGTGGATAAGACCTGCCCCAAATGCGGCACCAAGCTGGTTATCCGCTATGGTAAAAGGGGGCGATTCCTCTCCTGCCCCCGCTATCCCGAGTGTCGCCATACCGAGCCGTTCGAGATCGATACCCCCTGCCCCATCTGTGGGGGGAAGATGATCGAACAGACTTTTCACAGCTCGGTCTACTACCGTTGTCGAGAGTGCAACTATAAGACCAGCGAACTCCCGGAAAAGGAGGAATGAAGGCGATTGTCATCGGCGGCGGTCTGGCTGGGAGCGAGGCCGCACTCCAGATTGCACGCTTTGGCATTCCGGTCATCCTCTATGAGATGCGTCCGGTCCGGATGACTCCAGCTCACCAGACCGATCTATTGGCGGAACTGGTGTGTAGCAATTCATTCAAATCGGTCGAGATCAAAAATAGCCATGGTCTCTTAAAGTGGGAGTTAAAACTCTTAGGATCTTATCTATTGGCCGGAGCCGAGAAAGCCAAGGTCCCGGCCGGAAAGGCACTGGCAGTCGATCGGAGAAGGTTTGGGGAATTGGTAACCAAGATGATCGCAGAGAATCCCCTCATCGAATTGAGACGGGAGGAGGTCACCAGAATTCCGATAGAACCGGCCGTCTTAGCCACGGGTCCCCTCACTTCTGATCTGCTGGCTGCCGATCTCAAGGGTCTCGTTGGAGAAGATGGCTTGTATTTTTATGATGCGATCGCTCCGATTGTCGCTGGGGATTCGATCGATAAGAGCAAGACCTTCCGTGGATCCCGATATGGGATCGATGAGAGCTATATCAACTGTCCAATGGATGAATTAAGCTACCTCCGGTTTGTTGAGGAGCTGAGAAAGGGAGCAGTCTATCCGCTCCACCACTTCGAATCACCCCGCTATTTTGAAGGGTGCCTTCCGATCGAGGAGTTAGCACGAAGAGGGAAGGATACCCTGAGGTTCGGACCACTCAAACCGGTGGGCTTTGATGGCAACTACTATGCCATCGTTCAGCTCCGCCCCGAAGATAGGGAGGGAAGGATGTATTCCCTGGTTGGATTCCAGACCAGGCTTCTCATCCCGGAACAGCGGCGGATCTTCCGGCTCATCCCCGGTCTGGAGCATGCCCGGTTCCTCCGCTACGGTGCGGTGCATCGGAATAGCTATCTCAATAGCCCCAAGCATATCCTTCCCACCCTTCAGCTTAAGGAGAAGCCCGATCTCTTTATTGCTGGTCAGCTTACCGGTACCGAAGGTTATGTTGAGGCGATCGGGACCGGGCTTCTTGCCGGCATCAATCTTGCCAGGCTCTTAAAAGGAAGGCAACCACTCGTCCCTCCCGAAGAGACGATGCTCGGTGGGCTCATCCGATACATAACCACACCCAATAAGGACTTTCAACCGATGAATGCCAATTTCGGCCTCCTTCCCGGTGGGAGGCGGCGGGAGAAGGTTAAGAGGGCGATAAAGTGGATGGAATTCTGGCAGGAGGAACTCTCCAGTCTCTGATTGACGAGTTCCTCACTTATTTAGCAGAAGAGAAGGGGTATTCTCGCCATACCATCCGGGCCTATCGAGTCGATCTTGAAGAGTATAACCAATTCCTTACCACCCGGAAGAGAAGTGGCGAAAGGAAAGCCGACATCGTTGCCTTTCTTGCCCATCTTTTCGATCGGGGAATCACCCGAAGATCGATCGGAAGGAAGCTCTCCACCCTCAAATCTTTTTATAAGTTCCTCATCCGGACCAATCGATTAGAAAAGGACCCCACCCTGCTTATCAAGTCCCCCAAACAGAAACGGACCCTCCCACCATTCCTTACCATCGCCGCAATTACCGAAGCCCTCTCAATACCTACCAATAAGAGGGATGGTGCGATCTTAGAACTTCTCTATTCCTGTGGGTTAAGGGCGAGCGAACTCATCAATCTCGACCTTGAGGATGTCGACATCGAGAACGGTCAGATTCGGATTCTGGGGAAGAGAAGCCGGGAGCGTATCCTCCCCATTGGTAGACCTGCCCTTGTTGCACTAAAGGAATATCTTAAGGTGAGGGGAGAGTCGGATGATCCCGCCCTCTTTCTCAACCGATCCGGAAGAAGGCTCACTACCCGCTCCCTCCAGAATATTGTCAGAAAATATCTGCTTCGGGTAGCAAGTGCGACGGGAACCAATCCGCATATCATCCGCCACTCTTTCGCCACCCATCTCCTTGCTCGCGGTGCGGATCTCAGGTCGGTTCAGGAACTGCTTGGCCACCAATCGATCTCGGCAACCCAGATTTACACCCATGTGACAATTGAAGAACTGATCCGGATCTATCAGAGGGCCCATCCCCGGGCCTAAGGCTTGACCGGACCGATCTCCCGGTTATGATTTTTCCAAGGAGGTGATGATGCGCATTACATCCCTACTTCTTCTCAGTTTCAGCATCCTCTTCCCCTTGGAGCGGGGTGGGTTTGGTGGCTTCTCGATCAACCTCCTCTTCCCCGATGTTGATGAGATGAATCAACATTTCCGCTCCGGCGGCATCCCAAGCCTATCGGGACGGCCGATCGGTATCGGCGGTTCTGGATTTGCCCTGATAAATCGGATCCTGATCGGGGGGAGCGGCTACTCAGCAAAGGAGATTGCTGAATCCGATTCGATCCGGGCCGAGCTCTCGATTGGTTCGGGTGAGTTTAAGATCGGCTATGGCGTCCTCTCTTCTTCTTATCTCAATCTGGCACTCTCTTTTGGCTTTGGTGGCGCAGGATATAAGCTCAGCCTCCGCCCTCTCCTTCCCGATGTCAACTTTGATGATCTCTTGAAGGATCCGAGGCGCTATGTCGATCTTGAATTCGGCCATTTCCTCATCCATCCCGAGTGCCATCTCTTCATCTCGATCCCATTCCAGCCTTTCTCCTTCTTCCATATCGGCCTTTCCGGAGGGATCAATCTCAATCTCTTCACTCCGGAATGGAGCTACGACAACAAACGGGTCCTGAATGGTCCCAAGTTGGGAACCCTCACCCCGGTCTTCTCGATCAACTTCCTATTCGGGGGTGGGATTTAATACCCGTCGATAGATAGTTTTCGTATTCTTGAGGAGCTCGGTAAAGGAGAAGATCCGATCGAGCTCCTCCTTTGTAAGTATTCCGGCCATCTCTTTATCTTCTTCGACAACGGATCTGAGATCTCTTTTCCCAGCCAGGGCACTGAAGGATAAAGATTGTATCTTCCGATAGACCCAGTCCTTATCCCTTCCCTTTTTGATCAGGGTGAGCATAAGCCGTTGGGAGAAGAAGATACCGTATGCCCTCTTCAAATTCTCCCCGATCCTTGCCTCATTTATCCGGAGGCCCTTTACCACCTTGATGGTGAGACGGATGAGATAATGGCAGAGGATAGTGGCATCGGGCAGGATGATCCTTTCAACCGAGGAATGGGAGATATCCCGTTCGTGCCAGAGGGCAATATTCTCAAGGGCAGAAATGAGATAGCTCCGCAGGAGCCGGGCCAGCCCGGTTATCCGCTCCGAGAGGATCGGATTTCTCTTATGGGGCATCGCCGAGGAGCCGCGCTGCTTCTTTCCAAACGGCTCCTCCAGCTCACCAACTTCGGATCGGGATAGGAGCCTTATCTCAAGTCCGATCCGCTCCAGTCCGGCCCCGATCAGGGCAAGGGTGGAGAGAAGTTGGGCATGACGGTCCCTGGGGACGATCTGACTCGAGACCGGTTCTGGTTTCAACTTAAGCCTCCGCAAAACCAGCCGTTCCACCTTGGGTGGGAGTTGGGAGTAAGTCCCCACCGCTCCCGATATCTTACCATAGGAGATCGCCTCGATGGCTTGATCAAGACGTTCGATATTTCTTCGTGTCTCCTCGTAGAAAGAGAGGAATTTGAGACCGAGCTGGGTCGGCTCGGCAAACATCCCATGGGTTCTACCCATGATTGGAAGGTTCTGATATCTCTTCGCCTTCTCCCGCAATATCCGGGCCAGGGTCTTGAGCTCCTTTCTGATCAGGATCCCCGCTTCTCTCAAAGCCAGGCTGAGGCCGGTATCGACCAGATCATAAGAGGTGATGCCAAAATGGATATAGTCAGCCCTTCGACCGATCTTCTCCTTGACTGCGGAGAGGAAGGCGATGATGTCGTGCCCGGTCTCCCTTTCGATTTCGGCAATCCGTTCCGGTCTGATCTTCAAGTCCCTCACACCCCGTGAGACCCCCTTGGGGATGATCCCCAGCTTTTCTTCAACCTTAGCCAGTTCCGCTTCAATTAAGAGCCACCTTTTGATCTTGGCCTCCTCGGTCCAGATCTCAGCCAATTCAGTGAGATATCTTGGGATCATATCTCGAAATAGATCCTCAGATTGATCCCCCTCCGATTGATTGTCATTGCGACTCGATGGAGCCCGGTGAGGATTCTCAGTTGACCGACCGATCCGATACGGCGACCATTAATCTCCAAAATCACATCACCTGGTTCCAGTCCGATCCGACTGCCAAGTCCTCCTGGATAGACCGCCACCACCACAACCCCCTTCTTGATCGCCAGTCCGTATTTCCGGATAAGTGGCGTGGTAATCTCGGCCACATCGATCCCATACCGCTTAAGACGGACCCCCTCAGTCTCGGGCATCCGCTCAACGATGATCCTGGTGGAAAGCTCCCTTCCCTTCCGACTAACGACCACACTCAGGGTGTCGCCCACTGCGATTGAGGCAAGAAAATTTGCCCAGTCGACGGGTCCCCGTATTCTCCGCTCAGCAAAGTATTTTATCCGATCACCAACTTTCAGTCCCGCCTTTGCAGCTGGTCCGTTGGGGTGGATCTGAGTTATAAACATCCCCTCTTCCCTCCTCTCTACGGCCATGCCCAACCAGGGCGTAAGTCGCTCCCCTTTCAAGAGCTCTCTCAATTTCTTCTTGATAATATTGATCGGACGGGCAAAACCGATGCCCTCTGATCCTCCCCCCGCAGTAAGGATGAAGGTATTTATTCCAACAACAGCTCCAGAAAGATCGATAAGGGGCCCACCCGAGTTGCCCGGATTGATTGCGGCATCGGTCTGGATCATATCTCGATAGACCATCTCCCCTTTCGATCTTATCGAGCGATGAAGGGCGGAGATGACACCGACCGTCACGGTCGGTTGGTGATCCTCCAGGAGGAAACCAAAAGGATTGCCCAGCGCCACAACCCACTCACCGATCACGAGGCTATCTGAATTCCCCAATGGGGCGGTGGGAAGATCATGGCCATCGATCTTGATGAGGGCAATATCCAGCCCCCGGTCTGAGCCAACCACCTTACCGTCAAAATCACGCCCATCGGGGAGAGTAACCTTGATCCGACTCGCATCCCGGATCACATGTTCGTTGGTGATGATATAGCCGTCTGGTGAGACGATCACCCCGGAGCCGAGAGATCTCACCTCCTTCTTATAGTAACTGGGGGGAAAGAGATCTCGGAAGAACTGATCGAAGAATTCATCATGAAAGAGAAAGGGCTCGGAACGGTAGATCCTGGTCTGGGTGACGGTAATCGAGACGACTGCATCGGCTACCTTCTGAGCCGCCTCGATAATCTCATTACGTTTTGATGCCCTGGTAACAACCCGCTCCTCAAACTTCACCTCCGGATGGGTGATGAGGGGAGAAAGGAGAAGGCCGCCAAGAAAGGCAGCCACCGTCGCAATAATCAACCTCACCGCTTCTTCCAATCGCTAAGGAACCGCTCCAGTCCGAGATCGGTGAGAGGATGGGTGATGAGGAGTTTGAATACCTTATAAGGGATAGTGGCGATATCGGCTCCAATCAGGGCCGCCTCTCTCACATGGTAGGGATGCCGGACACTGGCGAAGATGATCCTGGTCGGAAAATCATAATTGTGGATGAGGGTGACGATATCCTCAATGAGCCTTAATCCCTCCTCACCCCGATCGTCCAGCCTTCCAACAAAAGGGCTGATATAACTGGCACCAGCCTTGGCCGCCAGCAGGGCCTGATTTAGAGAAAAGACCAAGGTCATATTAACCCGGATACCATCGGTGCTGAGTCGTCGGGTCGCCCTGATCCCCTCCACCGTGCAGGGGATCTTGATTACGATGTGCTCGGAGATCTTGGCCAAGTCTTTTGCCTCTACCACCATCCCTTCATGATCGGTAGCAATCACCTCGGCCGAAACCGGACCCTGAACGATATCACATATTCGTCGCAGGATCTTTCGATAATCACCCTTCTCCTTTGACATCAGGGTAGGATTGGTGGTGACACCATCCAGGATGCCCCAGGAGGCGATCTCTTCGATCTCCTTTATTGATGCGGTATCAAGGTAAAGGTCCATACCTCCTCCTAATAGATAACCCTGACCAGATAGAGGCCACAGGCCGGAGCGATCTGATAACTGAAGTCGGCTTGATTAGAGAGGATCATCTCAACCTGAGAGAAATCATATCTCCCCCGGCCCACATCGACCAGAAGTCCAACAATTCGCCGCACCATCTGGGGGAGAAAACGATCACCTTCGATCTCAATTATAATCCCGGCCTCAATATCTGTCAAATCAATCCTCCTCAGCTCGCATACCGGTGATCTCCCTTCTAAGTCTCCGGCCAGGTTGGTAAAATCATGTCTACCCATCAAGCAGCTTCTGGCCTGTTCCATTCTCTTCTTATCGAGGTGATAGCGGATATACCAGTAGTAGTTGCGGCGGAAGGGAGAATCCTCAAAAGAGATCTGATACCGATAGATCTTGGCCCGGGCCGAGAATCGGGCGTGAAATTTGGGATCGACCGGCGCTACTTCTATGATCCTGATCTCCCGAGTGAGATGGGCATTGAGGGCATTCTTTAAATCATCGGGAGCCATTCGACGGTCGATATCGAAGTGAGCAACCTGCCCCAAGGCGTGGGCCTTGGCATCGGTCCGACCAGCACCTGTTATCTTCACGCCCGCCTTAAAGATCTCCGCCAAGGCACGTTCGATCTCCCCCTGGACAGTCCGTTCCCTCTTCTGAACCTGCCAGCCAGAGAAGTTGGTGCCATCATAGGAGATGGTGATTCGAAATCTCATGATCTGAGGACCAAAATGATCAAAAATCCGGTCAGAATCGCTGCTACAAAATCGAGCATCTGTGGAGAACAACTATCTCCTTCACATCTCTTTGGGTCGATCTTTTGGGTAAGGAGGGTTCCCATCCAGCTGGGAAGATCCCTCCAGCTGACCTTTTTCAGATCGATGGATTTCACCGTAGCGAGCAGGATATAAAGATCTTGTTTAATCCGGATCCCGAAACCACTCAAGAACCAGCTAATACCGGAAGCAATCTCTTCGGCCGATGTCATTGCGGTATAGCTAAGGGCAAATGCGGTTGCAAAATAGAATCGAGCGGCAACAAATGGCTTTGGATCCCTGATAAAAAGATAGTTTATCCCGATGATAAAGAAAGCGGCTGGTAAAGGGATGAGGGTTGGGAGGAGCCGGCGGGAGGAATAAGAAGCAATTATGAGCAAGATAAGGTAGATGGTGAGGTCAAACTGGCAATCGAGCCCAACCACACCTATGATCAGGATCAAGACAGTAATAAACCTCGTCCTCGGTTCCAAGCGAAACATGGAAGATATTAGTCAGTGGGGTTCAGATGACAATATTTTTATCACACGTCTTTCCTCAAAATTAAATGTTACCGAAATGGTTCGGTGATTCTGGAAGTAGTGAGTTAATCCTTCGATCTGGATCATGGCTAACCTACCTCCAACTTAAGACTGTATTTCTCTTGATACTTCTGGTCAAGGAGTTGCTGTAAGCGATGGCTTTGATCCGCTGAAGATGTTTTTTACCTCATGTGTCACCGTCCGTGCAGCTAAGACCTCATACTCCTGCCCAACATAAGACCGCACTAAGGTCTACTGTCGACTCTCCACATAAGGGATCGGGTCAGATCGATCCTGTGCTTCTCCGCATACGCGATCAGATGACCATTGAGAAATTCCGAGCCATTGTCCGAATGCCAGGTGTGGATAGAAAAAGGCACCGAGTTGACGGTCCAGATCCGGGCCCGATTCCGCAAGACCCGCAGTTCGGTCCAGCCGGTGAGGGTATGGCGGTAGTCACCCCGGGTGGATATACCGCAATGGTGCACCAGATCGATCTCCAAGTAGATCGAGGCCCGGAAATTGGTCAATTCCCAGATGATCTCCAGTGCGGTTGAGGAGATGGATGAGGTATTTCCGATGCCGGTGTCTCACCCGGACCAGCTCGCCTTTCTTACCCGGGAGGACTCATATTTTCAAGACTGAATTCTGAGTAACCAATCCCATTTCGGTAAGATTATTTTTTGAGGAAAATCGAACCGTTGACAGAATTTTGGGAGTAAATAAAATTATGATGTGAACTATGAGCTATTAGCCAAAGGAGGTTGTGATGGGTAAGTATCTGTTAATGCTTCTCCCGATAATGGGATTGGTGTGGGCAACACCGATAAACGATGTCTGTCCCAACTGGACTCCCCAGCCGCAAAAACCGAAGGTGGGCTGGGAGGGCTTAGGTGACTCCGTCTTCGGATTCGAGTGCAACGAGAGCTATTACTGCGTCGGTGTCCACTTTGTGAATGACACCTTCTATGTTACCGCCGGACGAACCGATCTCTGTGTCTTGGTCTACGATCGCAATGGCAACTATGTGCGTCGGTTTCCCCAGCAGGGCACCTCTGGTTGGGGCTGGAGAGATCTCGCCTACTCTCACGGGTGGAGTGGAAACGAATGGCTGTGGGGATCTCACGATGCATCTTCTGAGGGGTTCGACTTCGATGGTAATGTACATAAGCAGATAACCGTCTCCGGAGGTCCATCGCCTCTCCGTGCCCAGGCCTGGGATCCGGTTAATAAATACTTCTTTACCGCAAGCTGGAGCTCACCGATCTACAAATATGACACCACTGGAAATATAATTGAGACCGGATCTAATTCCTACTCTGTTTATGGTGCCGCTTACGATGATGGTAGCCCCGATGGTCCCTGGGTCTGGATCTCAGCTCAAAACCCTAATATGATTTACCAGTTTGACCCCTCAACGATGAGTTACACCGGTATCCAGTTCCCGGTTACTTCCAAACCACGTGTTGCTGGTGGAGTATCCTATACCACCGAATGGGAACCTGGTATGGGACATGTAGTCTATCTGCACCAGGGAGACCCTGATTGTGTGATCATCTATGAGATTGGACCTGCACCCGGCGTCTCCGAGAGAAGGACGGCCAAGGCCCAATCCTGGATCACCATCCCCAGCATCACCACCGGTATGCTGGAGGTTAAACTCCAGACCGACAGAGCTACCGATGTCACCATCTACAATGCCTCGGGGCAGGTTGTGAAGAGAGCCAGACTCACCCATCCCAGAAAATTGGATCTGACCGATCTGACCCCGGGTGTTTACTTCCTGAATGCCCACCAGGGCAGTTCCGAGACCACCCTGAAATTCCTCCTCATCCACTAATCGGTTTAAGGAGTTGTTTCGGGGCCGGGCTTACGCCCGGCCTTTTATTTGACGAAACCAGAGGCAGAGCTATAATTCACCATGGAATCGGAAATCGGCCTTTTGCGGAAAAACATCAGTCGGCTGGTCTCGGATGAGATCAAGCCCGAGGTTAAGGAGTGGGAGAAAGGGGGAAGATTACCATCGGAGATCCTTGCCAGGCTTTCCGAAATCGGTCTTTTCGGTCTCACCATTCCAGAAGAGCATGGCGGTATTGGCTATGGTGCCGAGGTTCTCGTTGCCGCCTTAGATGAGCTCGCCCGGGGTTCGGCCTCACTCGCTCTCTTCCTCCTGTTCCAGAATAGTCTGGTTGGGGAGATGTTGACCCTTGCCAAAGAGGAGGATCTCATTGCAGCCCTGATTGAGGGAAAGAGTTTCGGTGGTGGTGCGATCTTTCCGGAAGGATTAAAGGAAGAAGGAGGATTATCTGGAGAAGGTAGCTTTCTGATTAATGGTGCCGGGGATTTCTTTGTCCTTGTTGGAAAGGAGAAATCTTACCTCATCGATACGATTGAATCCACACCGGTAGCAACACTCGCATTCAGAGACCTCCAGATCTCCTCTTTTGTGGTTAGAGATGTCCCGGTGAGATTCAGCACATCTACCGATAGGATTAAAGATGCAATCGATCTCTATCTATTAGGCCTTTCTGCTATCGCCCTCGGCATCGGTCGAGAGATCCTCAGCGAGGCCAAGACCTACGCCCAAAATCGGAAGCAGTTTGGACGGCCGATCATCGAGTTTTGGATGGTTCAGGATATGCTGGTTGAGATCGCCACCACGGTCAAGACCTCGGAGTTATTAGTAAAGGAGACCGCTTCACGCTATGATAAGAAGGATTACGACCCCACCGATATTGCCATCACCAAATCCTTCGTCACCAACCGGATCATGACCGCAGCCACCCATGGGGTTCAGATCTTCGGTGGATACGGCTATACCACCGACTATCCGATGGAACGTTATTTCCGGGAGGCGAAGGCCTTGGAGGTAATGGGAATCGTCAATGAAGAGCTCCGATCCCAGATTGCACAATCTCTCTGAATTCTCTCCCCATCATCTTCGATTTCGAAGCGAGGTGAGGGAATTTGCGGAAGAAGAACTCTTCGATAGCTCCTTTGAGATCGATAGGGAGGAGAGATTTCCCGAGGAGAAGATCCGCAGGTTGGCCCAGAAGGGCTGGCTCGGGATACCATTTCCCGAAAAGTACGGTGGCCTCGGTCTCGATACGATAAGTTATATTATTGCGGTCGAGGAGATTGGGAGGGTCTGCGCCTCCACCGGTATCACACTCGCCGCTCACATCTCCCTCGGTTGCTATCCGATCTATGCCCATGGTACCGAGGATCAGAAGAAGAAATATCTCATCCCACTTCTTAAAGGGGAACAGCTTGGTAGTTTTGGTCTGACCGAGCCGAATGCCGGTTCCGATGCTGGAGCCACAGAAACGACCGCGAGGAAGGAGGGTGATTTCTACATCATCACCGGCACCAAGCGCTTCATAACCTCGGGCTCAATAGCTGGAACACTGGTCATTACTGCAACCGAGGATCGCTCACTCGGTGTCCACGGTATATCTGCCTTCATCATCGACACCAAGACAGAAGGTTTTAAGCCAATCAAGGACGAAACGAAGCTGGGGCTGAGGGGCTCAATCACCTCTGAGCTAAGTCTGGAGGAATGTCGGATCCCCAAGGAGAATCTACTGGGAAGACCACGGGAAGGGTTTAAGATCTTTATGGAGACCCTTGATGGTGGTCGAATCTCAATCGGTGCCTTGGCCCTTGGCATTGCGCAGGGGGCCCTCGATTTCTTAATCGACTATGTCACCAAGAGTAATCTCAAAAAGAGACAGTGGGTTCAGAAGACGGTTGCAGACCTTGCCACCGAGATCATGGCCGCCCGCCATCTCATCTACCATGCGGCAAAACTTAAGGATGAAGGGAAAAGGGTGACCTTGGAGGGCGCTGCCGCCAAGCTATTTGCCTCCGAGGTGAGTATGAGGGCCACCCGAAGAGCAATTCAGATCACCGGATGCGAAGGGCTGGTTAGCCGCTTCCCATTAGAGCGTTTCCTTCGCGATACCAAACTGAATGAGATCGGGGAAGGAACCTCTGAGATTCAGCGGATTGTTATTGCCCGCCAGCTCTTGGGTCGCTAAATAAACTTCTCAAAGAACCACCTGTTCGCATCCTCGATATCCTGATCGGTGATCTTGTGGAAGAAGAGTCGTTCGGGTGACTGATAACCGGAAAGCTCGAGTTTCTTCTTAAGCTCATTGATCCGATTCAGCTTCTCCTCGGCCGAAGGGATGCTATCCACCATCTCGATCAGCTTATCCCAAGACCGACCATTGTTATAGTAGAGGATGGCGAGCCAGTAATCACTCCGCTTAAACTTGATCTTATCCCCCCGTTTACCTGGAACGATCGCCCAGAGTTCCTCACCGGTAAATGGTATCCGCTTCAGAAGTCTCAGTCTCTTTCCGCCCGCAATCTCATTCACCGCCCTCATAATCTCCTGATAATTGTCAATATACCCGTTCTTGACCAGAAATTTGTAGAAATCGAGCAGGGTCAGGAGCATCTTCCGGGCGGTCCTGATGTTCAGCTTCCATCCCTTGACATTCTCCTTCAACCACTGGAGGGCGATGCTGTATTCCCACCAGGGGATCTTCGAGAGATCGTCGTGCTCGCTCCGATTCTGATAGAAGAGGAAAAGGTAGATGTAGGCCCAGATCTCCTCCAGCTTCCGCGGCGTCATCCCCTTCCGCTTCGAGATCTCCTTGAGATACTTGTCCACCCATTCCAGCTTCACATCCGGTTCGTGCTCGAAAGTTTCGAATAGCTTTTTAACCGCATCCACGAATTCCACCGAAACCTCCTCTTAGAAGTGAAATTAGCGTATTATTTTATTGGTGATCCGATCGGTGTCAATCCCTTACTTTTAATTTTTTTTACCCGGGCGATGGTCCTCCTGACTAAGATGCTATAAGGGAGGATTTCCTTTGCTCGCTCGAGATAGGTGAGGGCGGAATCGATTTTACCCAAGGCAAGAAAGGTGATCCCGAGGTTGGCATTTGCTTCCCCATCATCGGGATCGACTGCTACCGCCCGGCGATAGAGAAACCGGGCCCGGTAATACTCGCTCCTCCGAAAATAGTAATTCCCAAGATTGACCAGACACTTCACATTATCCGGATCCTCCTTTAGCAAGACCCTGGTGGAGTCGAAGCCGACATCTGGCCCGATGGCATAGTAGGCCCAGATCCCGTAGTCGCTCCTGGTGTTGAAGATCGCTCTTCTGATACCGGCCTGCGAGATGAGGTTGATAAAGGTGTAACTCAAAAGTAGCGCCACAACAAGGGTGATTATTCTCCAATCTCTCCTATTACCTATTGTAAAAAGTGTCCCCACCGCCACCACCGTTATCAGCGGGACAATCGGCTGACGGAAGCGTCCGATGATGAAGAAGGGGATGAGCGCTGCACCATAGAGGAGCACAAACCAGAGGAGAAATGAGACCGTGCCTTTTTTGGGAAGGAAGAAAGCGGAGATGAAAAAGGGGATGAGCAGCCAGAAACGGAGCGGTAAGAATCTCAGAAGCGTTCGATCGAGGACATAATAGAGATTCTCGAACTGGGGGATTTCGATCGGACCGATGAAGAAGTAGATCTTCTTAACGACAAGCCAGAGGGTCTTGATGGGATGGCCGATAATAAATGAGAATGCCCGACCCGTCCAGAATCGGGAACTGCCACTGCAATCGACCCCTTTACCACTAATCAGCTCGATCACCTTTCGGCCATCACGATCCTCGGTAAGATCCAACCCTCCGGGTCGATGATAGGTCCCGTCGGCATCGGGATTATTTCCTATGTAAAAGTTGAGACCAAAATTGTAGGTGGTGATGATCGGCGCCTTACCAATCGTCAGATTGATGAGGAAGAGTGTCCCGATCGGAATCAGGAGACCGATTGGATAGGATCTCGCCTTAAAAAAACGGAGCGGGAGGAGTGCTGGGATGAGAATGTTACCCCGACCCAAAACCGCGATACCGAGCAACAGACCCGCAAGGAGATCACCACCCCCGGAGAGTAAGAGATAGCTGGCCAGTGTGATGAGGAATGTAAGCAGAGAGGGCATCAGGAACAGTCCGGAGTAGAAGATGGCCGATGGGAGGATCGCATAGGCCATCGCGGCAAAGAAGCCCACCCTCCTACCCCATACCAACTTACCAAGTTGGAAGATGAAAAAGGTTGTTGCGGTATCGAGCAGGGCTTGAATGAAAAGGACCGTAGTAATCGAAGGGCCAGAGAGGAAATAAATGAGCGAAACGAAGTAGGGGTAGAGGGGGGACATGAAGAAGGGAGGGGGAGGAGGACAGTGCTTAACAATCCTCATCGCCCAGAGATGGTAGACCTGGGCGTCGGAGAAGGTGTTGAAGAAGAGATGACGGGCAAAGGTGTAGAGATAGATTAGCCTCAGGATGAGACCGATCACAACTGGTAGCCACCAGAACCTTCTGATCACCTTATAACCACGATCTTTCTCAGCTTCCCTTTTTTCTCAAAGTAGATGCCGGAGCGGACAATCCTCGTCACCTTCCGGCCCAAGATATCATAATAGATCGGCCCCTCCCTCCTTTTTGATCCCCCCTTCCCTTCGGCAACCGCAACCCTTACCACCACGATCTGGTGGCTCAGGGGGGGTCCAAACCACCCAACGCCGTCACAGACCATCCGGGCCTCAAACCAGTAGCGGCCTTCAATACGTGGGGCCTCGATCTTAAAGGTGAGGGTATGGGTAGAATCCGGGAAGACACTGTCGCCAAGATAGGCACGCTGATCGAGGAGATGATTAGAATATCCCCCATACTGGAAATCGAACCAGGGAAACTGATTATCATGTGGATTACCATTCCCAATCGATCCGGCTCCGATCCGGTAGGGGTTGGTGCTGCCAGAGTCCGGCCAGATCAGATTGCCGGTATTCTCAACCTTGATCCAGATCAGCGCGGTCTCCCCAACCGCCATGGTGTCGGGAATGGCAAAATCGACGAAGCGGGCATCCCTTCGATTCCTTCCGAAAGCGGTCTCGATCGCTCCCCACAGTTCGGTTCGACTACGATCGTAGCCGAGGGCCCAGATTCCAGCGCCAAAGAGAAGGGAATCGATTACCAATTGATATTTTAGTGAAAGGGAGAGAGAATCGTCGAACCAGGCCTGATACCACTGGTTGGTATATTTCCGATACCAGACCGTCTTCGATCTATCCTCCCACCGTTTACCATATTTCTCGGCCGAATCGGCAAGGGTGGCATAGATCCGGGCAACACCGCTACCCGTAGTCCTCGCCTTCAATCCGCCGGTCTCGGTAGGCCACCGGTAACCATAATAAGGAACACCGAGAAGGAGGCGATTCGGATCCGCCCCTTTATTAAGATAATCATTAACCGTCCAGGAATCGCTGTATGGTCCCCAGAGGGAACTGGAGCGGAGGGGAGCAACCGGTCCAGCATGGGAGGAACCGGACCAGTAATAGTCGTAGGCCATAATGAAGAGACCATCGGTGACCGAGGAGAGTCGGTGGTAATCGAAACTCCCCCACCAGTCAACTGCGGGGGTGGCAATGGTGACGATATTGAGTGGGGAGAGGGCGTGGATTGTATCGGTGAGATCCTTCATAAAGGTAACAAGGTAATCACGAACCGAGGCCGATGGGAATTCCAGATCGATATTTACACCATCCAGGGCAAGGGTCTCAACCATCGTCTTTAAATTATGGATGGCTCGAGACCGGGCCTGGGCTGAGGCGAGGAAGCGGTCGATCTCAGACTGGGAGAAATTAACCGCAGTAATCGACACCCCCACCCCATTCCGGTGGGCGAGATCGGTAAGACTTTTAAGAATCGATGGGTTAGGGATTTCCCCCAGAGAGCCATCTGGATGGAGATCGACACAGAAATAGGCGATATGGTTAAGAAGGTCGTAGCGGAACCGGGTATACCAGTCACCATTCCAGTAAGGGTAATAACCGAAAACAAACCTTTTAAGACCTTTCTCCCTCGGGATGAGCCGGGTGATTCGAGGCGGTACCGGAACCTCGATACTCTCTCCCTTATGGATCTCATATTCAAGCTGGTGGATCGTGAGATAACCGAAGAGAAGAAGGATCACGGTTCCTCACCCGAGGGAGCGGGGACAAGCCTCCCATATTTGACCCCTCTCGTTGCAATCAGGGCCTCACTCAACCTTCTCAGCTCCGATGGCCTGCCTCTGAGGACGTTTACCTCAAGGCAGTTGTTCTTATCGAGATGGATATGGAGGGTTGAGACTATTAGGTGATGATGGTGGTGGCTCTGTTTAAGAATTCGGGTAGAAAGTTCCCTCTTCCTATGATCATAAACGATTACCAGGATGCCGACCTTCCCTTTCCCCTTCTCCCAGCGGTCCTCAACCAGCCATCTCCGAATGAGATCCCTTATCGCCTCGGAGCGATTGTTATAACCTTTCTTCTCAAGGAGCTGATCAAAAGCGGTGAGTAGCTCCTCCTCCATTGAAACTCCAAACCGCTTCAACTTTACCCCCTTAGTAGACGATCAATTTCCAACTCTGTCTACCATCTTTGGACCGGAGATAGAAGATGCCTGAGACTGGTGCCCTCCAGATGGTCTTGCTTCTGAATCGGTGGACGATGCGTCCAGTAGCATCAAAGATCTCAAATTCTCCCCGGCCTCGGATGCGGTAGCATCTCTCCCTTTCTCGTTCAATGAGTAATGATTGATTGATCCGATCGGCCTGGGGCTCACCAACCCCGATCGGCTCTAATCTGATCCCCCTCATCGCCTCTACGCTATCCCCGACATCATCCTTCACCACCAGCCTCAGCTCATAATCGCCTTCTTTGAGGCCATTGGTAATCCAGTAGTCGAGTGTGTCCCTCCTCACCTCAACCGATTGAGAATCACCTACCGGTATCCACTCCGAATCGCCTACTGCTCGATAATAGAGACGGTAGTGGTCGAAATCAAGTGGATTATGTGGCCCAGGATCGATGAATGCCGAGCCAACGATACCGATCGTATCCGGGATGAAACCACTGGAGGGGCCGGTAATTGCAGCGACAAAGACAATTGCAGTATCGGAAGGGATCGGATCCTCAGGATAGCTGGTATTGATGATAACCATAATTGAGGCGCCGTTGGCCCAGATCCGGCCGAAAGGCATGGCACAGTGGCCCAGGATGAGTAGACCGTGTTCTCCTGAGATGACATCGGCAGAGATACTGGAGAGAAGAACAAAGACCGTCGCCCAGTAACCGGCCTCAATATGACCTCCTGATCCATCACAGTAGGCATTCTCAACCTGAGCATAGCCAAAACCCGATGCCCCCAATTCACCAAAGATTGAGTTTTTGAGGTGGAGACTGGTGGAATCATAGGCATAGAGGTTCCAGGTAGTGACAGTGGTGTTGATGAGTCGATAGTACCGATCCCCGAGGGGTAGGATCCAGTCATCGTAATGTAGTCCATTAACCAGACCAGAAACCTGGTTACTGTCCCCACCGGTAAACATCAGGCCGGTCACCCTGAGCAGAGAGTTCCGGATCGTTACTCTCGAACCACTGAGAGGGATTGTTGCCCACTGACAACCGACGGAACTGTCGATTTCGACATGATAGCCAATACCTGATATGTTGGGTAGGGTGGAATCGATGAAGAAGTTGTAGATAGTATCCCCCTCAGGGAAATTGAGGTCGATTATTGATGAGTCGGGAAAGAAGTACCAGGTAATAAGGTCATTGGTATGGTGAAATTCTCCATGGGTCTCATCACCAAAAAGCCACTCTCCAGTGTAACCGGTGATCCGGGTGAGTCGGGCCCGGGCGTGTTGGAACAGGACCGAGGTGGACCAGTCACGGTTGGTCACATTGTTGAGAGCAATTCTCCCTTCATCCATGATCGCAAATCCGAGTGGAAAGCCAGAAAAATCGGTGGTGGTGTTGGTGATGGTGCAACTTCCCGAATCGTAGATCTCAATCCAGTGATGGTAAATATAGTGTTGGTGGAATCTTACCTGACTTGAATCGAACCATGCCTCACCCCGATCAGCAATGGTGATACCGCCATCGAGATGAAAATCGCTTTTGGTAACAATTAATACACCGTTATTGATGATAATAATATTTCCCAAGTGGTAAAAATAGCCTGTAATCCTTAGGGTCTCATTCGGCTCATCACCAATAATAATATCATCGCGGCCGAAGGAGAGCTCTCTCTGGTGGGAGAGAAAGTGAGGGATGGGGGGTAAGGAGAACTTCTGATAAGAAGCCTTGGGGATTCCCTGGTGATAGTGCAGCCGAATATATTCCATCGCCTGATCAATCTTGGCCTGATTTATAAAGAAGGAAAGTATGACCAGCCCCAGCATCACACCTCCTTTTTAGTCTACCAGACCCCTTATAAACTGTCAAGTCCGGTTGACACCAATGCAGAGAGCAATATCATTATGTATGGTATTTATTCTCATCCTGATCACCCTGGCGAAAGTTGGAGTAATAAGCGAGACCGACGATGCCTGGTCGAATCGGATTGAGAAAGCAATTCGTCAGTCATTATATAAGATGAAGCGGTTCCGTTTGATCCGGAGAGAAAATACCGAGGCGATTCGTGACTCATCTAAGGATTTTATTCTCAAGTCACTCGATCTTGATTACCTCGTTGTTGGAAATCTCGAACGGCTCGAATCCGATATCGAAATCTATACCGATGTTACCGACACGGTCCATGGCGGTTATCGGAAGGTGGCGGTAGCGGAGATCGCCTATGAGGTGAGGATCTACCAGAAGGGTAAGAGACCCCCTTCCTGGCAGAGATTTGTCACTACCGGAGAGGTAGAATGGGGAAAGGTGGCAGATGCGGAGGAGATCGCCTTCAAATCGCTCCGCTTCAAGGTCGGAAACTACCTCCGAGAATTCTTTGTTCTGCAGGGAAAAATCGTCCAGAAGATCGGCCGGGAGGTCTGGATCGACCTCGGTAAGGACGATGGGATCAGACCGGGAATGACCTTTCTCGCCCGGGGGAGAGAGGGCGTGGGATATTTTAAGATCCGGGAGGTCGATGATACATCAAAGGGTATCATCTTCAAAGGGGTAAAGCGGATTAGAAAGGGTAACCCGATCCGGGAGTGTCCCCATGGGGTGAGCTTCCTTCATCTCGGTATCGGCTATACCCAATTCCGGACCGAGGTAGAGGACCAGTACTTCCATCCCTATGGGATCCATGCCGGGATCTGGGCCGGGAGGAAATTGCAGTTTGGCCTTGAGGGTGGTTTCGGTTTTGGGGAGATCTTCTCCCCAATGATTGGTCTTGACTTCGGCCCCCTCTTCTACTTGGGTGAGGATCTGGCTATGGGACCACTTTGCACCGGTAAGATTGTCTTTGCCTTCCAGAAGTGGGAATCTACCGACGGTGGTGAGGTCTTGGGTGACACCACCGGGATTGCGGTCGGCCATGGCCTTATCGGCCTTATCGGTGGTCAGATCCGCTACGATTTCAGCTCCTACCATCTCAAACTCAGGATCGGCTACCCATTTGCCACCCGGATCACTGAGTGGACCTACTCCCGGGTCATCTCCGGAACCAACGAGCGGGAGGAGGTCCCACCGGAGTATCTCACCCATCGTGATCTGAGTTTTAAGGATTTCATCATCAAATTTGGCTTCGGATATAACTTCGAGGCCTACTGAACCTTCCTCTTCTCCAGTTCAAAATCGATAAAGTCACAGTGGTGAATAATGATCGCTTCCTTTGACCTCCTCAGATTATCCCCCTCATGGGAGTGGGTGTAGACGATGTGGACCAGATCAAAATTGCCAAAACGGGCGATGAGGGCCGCACCGACCATCGGATGGCGGAGGGTCTTCTCCAAAGGGCCAGCAAGATAGCCTTCTCCCCTCTTTTCATAGGTGAGGACCTTGCCGATATCATGAAGGAGGCCACCCGCAATCAGGAGATTCAGATTTAGGCCTCCCTTCATCTCACCGATCCGGAGAGCCATTTCGGTTACCGCGTTGGTATGATCGATCAGGCTCCTCTTCGTTGGTATCAGTAAGGTGAAAGGAAGTTTTTTCAGATCGACTCCTGGTCGCCGTTCCTGGACCTCATGCCAGGCGGAAATGACAATCCGGGCAAGATCAGAATCATCGATTCTCCCGATTAAAGGGAAAAGGTGCTCCGGCTTGTACATATTATTTTTTCCAGATTCACCCCAAGGGTGCCTCTTCTGATCCGTTCATCAGTTCTCCTCTGACTCGCCTGCAGCTCCTCAAATCCATCACGCTTCATATATAGATTATATCACGACCAACCCTCCCGTCAATTCTCCCTTGTTTCCCTTCTTTTGACCGTTATAATTCCCTATGCTTTCCGGGATCGTTCTTAAATTTCTCACTTTAGAACTGAATCATCTGATCGGCAGACGGGTAAAAAAAATCCTCCGCCAGGATCGGATCTTCCAGTTTCAACTCCCCGGCCACAATCTCATCGTATCACTCGATCCCGAACTGCCGGTTCTCCTCGATCGGTCTGACCCGATTGAGGGGGATCCGATCTGGCGTAACCTCTGGTCCTATCGGCTCGAATGCCTTGAGACATCGGGATGGGATCGGGTCTTAAAACTGAGAATCGGGACCGAGGAGCTATCCTTCTTACTCGCCAAGGGAGCGAGATTGAGCCGGAGTGGGCTGGAGCTTCCTCCGGATGATCGGATGGACCCGGATCAGGTCGACAGTCTTTTTGATAATCCTGAAGAATTGATCCGGAAGGTTAGAGGGGTTGATCTTGCCTTGGCCCGTTTTTTGACAACCAAGAAATTAAGTCCCAAAAAATTGATTCGGTCAATTCGGGATAAGAAGGTCCGATATGCGATCATCAACCATGCGGTCCTACCCGATCCGGAAGGGGAGTTCGAATTTATCAATGAGGCCGTCAATGCTCTCTATGCAAACTATCGGAGACAAAAGGAGGAGAAGAAGAGAAGAGAGGCTGAGCGGAGAGAGGAGCGGCGGATCGAAAGGATCAAGAAGAGGATCGAGGCGATCGGAGATCCGGAGGAGCTCCGGTGCAAAGGTGATGCCATACTCACCTACCCCCATCTGGTTGAGGGTAGAGAGGGGGAGGTAGCCCTGCCCGATCCTAACGACCCGGAAAGGACTCTTATTATCGAGGCCCTTCCCAATCTCACCCCTCAAGAGCTTGCCCGGAGTTACTATCGTAGATTTAAGAAAGCAAAGGAACGCCTTCGCCAGCTCAAGCGGCTCCTTTCGGAGCGGCCACCCCCCCGACCGGATGAAAAGCCAACCCTCCCCTATCATCTCTTCCATACCCGAAGCGGTCTTGAGATCCTGGTGGGAAAGAATGCCCAATCCAATGAGTTGATTACCTTTAAGATCGCCCGTCCCAGGGATCTCTTCTTCCATGTCCGGGGCCATCCCGGTGCCCATGTCATCCTGAGGACTAAAGGGAGAAAACCCTCTAAGAGTGATATCGAGGAGGCGGCCCGCTATGCGGTCCTTTTCAGTAAGGCAAAACACTCAAAGTGGGTCCCGGTCTCCTATGCCCTAAGGGCCGATATCAAAAAGGGGAGATCGCCCGGGGTGGTGATCTTCAAGAAAGAGAAGGTTATCTTCTCAGAAGGTCTTTAGCTCGCCCGCTCCGGTCTCGAGGTCGAAGATGGCGTATCTCTTTTCCTTGAGCGGACCGGGATTAATCACCACCGTTCGACCGATGTTTCCGATCCCGATCTCCTTATGGCGATGGCCACAGGCCACCAGCAGTGGTTGATCCCTCTCGATTATCTCCCTCACTGTTGGGGATCCCCCTCGGGCAAAACCGGCTGGAGCATGGTGGAAGAGATAGATCTTCTTCTCCGCCTCGATATCGGTAAAGGCCTTCTTTACCTCAGCCCCGGGATAGATGAGGACGAAGAAATCCTCCTTGGCTCCATCCGAGATCTCACCACCAAAGCCGTAGATCATCAATTCGCTCAGGAAGTAGAAGGTCCGGTGAACGAGATGGATATTCTGGAATCTGACCTCGGAGAAGGCACCCCAGAATCTCGACCACGGGGCATCCATGTTTCCGGGAACGAAGCAGACCGGGATGTCAAACGAGCCGAGGAAGTTATAGAACTGGCGGTAGAGGATAAGATCCTCCTTCTCTTCATCCTCGATCGATCGTAAGGTCCGGTTCGGTGGTCTCCCCTCCCTTTGGGCATTGAGCCACTCATTGCCCCGGGCATGGCCTTTAACGATGTCGCCCGCAAAGAGGATGAGATCGGGTCGCTCGATACCGACCTCCACCTTAAGGGGGTCGAGATATTCAATTCGACCGTGGAAGTCGGAGATGATCAGAACCCTCATCATTCCTCCCGGGGTGGGACCACCCTCACACCCCGCATCCTGCCCGGGGTGTTGTCGAAGAGTTCGATCACATGGAAGACGAGCCCGATAAATTCCCGCTCGAATCTACCGTGGAAATAGGAGTGGCTGAGGTTAACATAGCGGAGGATGTTGCGCTCATACTGGGTCAATTTCTTATTCTCGGGATGGAGGACCTGAACCAAGGCCCTGATCTCATAGCTGGGGAAGTCTAAGAAGACGATCGAGGCGACCGGATTCTCCATCAGGTTGAGGAAGGTATGGGTCTCAAAATCCTTGGTGGTATAAAGTTCTAAGGAGACCTGTTTGGTCCGGTCAAGATTCTTCCGGTTCTGATAGATCTTCTTTAAGAAATCGAGTTTCTGCTTCATCGGATCGGAGATCGTCCGTTCCATCTCCTTTATCGTATCAACCAGTATCTCCTTGCGGGGCAGAAAGCCGAGCCCTTTAACCGCATTATTTATCGTGAACTGGGAATCCAATCTCCTCGTCCCATAAGTTGCGATTGCTGCGGAATGGGGGCCGGCAAGATCCGGCCGTTTACCCTCCTTGATCCGATCGAGGGTCTCAATCCTCCTCTTCAGATTCCACTCCATGAAGGCATCACTCAACTCAACTCTCTGGAAACACCGCCATTTCCCATTAATCCTCGCCTCAATCCCGTCCTTCAGGATCCGGATATTATCCTGGATAAAGGTATTGCCCTTCCAGAAGCTCTTCTCACTATGCTCCCATCTTCCTCCAAAAAGCCTGGAGAAGAAGAGACCGCCGATTACGGTCTTAAAGAAGCCCCTACGGCTCAACCGCATGATCCCCCCTTTCGAAAGATTTTGAGGACCTGTCGGATCGTAAACCGGAGATAATCTTCGGCCTTGGCCATCGCTTCCTCCAGCCCGATTGGACCCGGCACAATCGAGAAGATCCCATCGAAGAGGCGATCGAGCTCTGGCCCGATCTTTCCCACCGATCCGACGATAGCAACTACCGGGACCCTCTTTTTATGGGCAAGCCTGGCAACGAGGTAAGGGATCTTAC
>QNBE01000010.1 GCA_003645615.1 Caldifarciminota bacterium | reverse complement strand
TAACTGTTGTGGAAAGAGGAATATGCCAGACGGTGAGATCTTTACCTCGCCCCAGGAGACCAAGACCAGCGGTAGGATCCTCTTCGATCGCTTCCCGGGATTTTATATGGGTCGAGAGGCGGAAGGGATCTACCTCGAATTCAAGGATGGCCGGGTAGTGAAGGCAAGGGCCCGTAAGGGTGAGGACTTCCTCCACTCGATGCTCAAGATCGATGAGGGGGCAAAGCGATTGGGAGAAGTTTCGTTTGGAACAAACTATAATATTAAACGATTCACCCGAAATACCCTCTTCGATGAGAAGATCGGGGGAACGATGCATCTCGCTCTCGGCCTCTCCCTGAGTGAGACCGGCGGCCGGAATTTCTCCTCCATCCACTGGGATATCGTCCTGGATATGAAACGGGGAGAGGTATACGGAGACGGTCGACTGATCTACCGAGATGGTCACTTCCTTATTTAGTCTCCTCCTCTCTCTTGCTCCCGAATTTACCATCGTCCGCCTCAGATATCAAGGGGGAGGAAATTGGTACTGGGGCCCTTCTGCTCTCCCCAACCTTCTAACCGAACTGGAGCACCGGACCACCATCAGGACCAGAAAGGAGGAGGTGAGGCTGAAGCCGACCAGCCCCGAGCTCTTCCGTTATCCCATCGCATTTATCACCGGCCATGGCCCGATCGGTTTTACCGATGAAGAGGTGCTCGCCTTGAGACGATACCTCAAAAGCGGTGGCTTTCTCATCGCCAATGATAGTTATGGTATGGATCGGTATTTCCGCAAGGAGATAAAACGGATCCTGCCAGAGTCAGAACTGGTTGAGCTCCCTTTCGATCATGAGATCTACCATATCTTCTATGACTTTCCGCACGGTCTGCCCAAGATCCACAAACACGATGGAAAACCGCCCCAGGGGTTTGGAGTATACTACCATGGTCGACTGGTCTGCTTCTATGCCTACGAGTCCGATATCGGTGACGGCTGGGAGGACTATGAAGTCTATAAGGACCCGCCAGAGAAACATGAGGCAGCAATCCGGATGGGAATCAACATCATCATCTACGCCCTGACCCACTGATGATAAAGGAGTTTCTTAAGAGATATAGAAAAAAATACGTATTAAAGTCAATTCTTGACCTCATGCTAACCGAAATCGCCATCGGATCCGGTATCCTCCTCTTCACCTCCATTCTGATAATACCTTATTATTATCTCCTTCCCCTTCTCATCCTTCCGATCCTCTTCTTCTCCATTCCGAACCTGAAGCAGGTAGCCGGTCAGATTGAGATATCCTATCCCCAGCTTAAGGATAAACTGAGAGTGGCGCTCGATCTTGAGGAGGGTGAGTTTAGGGATGAGGGTTATTCCTTAGAACTGATTGAACGGTTTATCACCGAGGTTAAGTCCACCCTTACCACCTGTTCACCCCATCCGGAACTAAAGCGAGCATCGTGGGTCTGGGGTATCAGGATCTTATCGATTGTCTCTCTCTTCCTGCTCGGAGTCCTTTTCCCGGGTCTCCTCAGGTATAATCTCAACCCCTCCCTCAAGATATCGATCTCCCCACCAGGTGGGACCTTCCTACCCGATACCACAATTAGTTTTACGATTAACGTCATGGGGCCGATCCAGCCTGACCAGGGGAGATTCGTGTTCCGAGGCAAGAAGAGGATCGAGATACCGGTCCGACTTCAAGAAGGGAGGGGGGAGGTGAGGCTGGAGATAAAGGAAGGGAAGATCCAGTTCCTCGCCCTCCGGAATCGAAGCCCAGAGTATGAGCTGAGGATCAAGCCTCGGCCCCGGCTCGACAGCATCATCTCAGTAGTGACATTCCCTCCCTATACCGCAATTCCAAAACTCCGTACCAAAGCCCGTCTGATCACCGCCATCCAGGGGAGCAGAGTCCAGATTACCACCTTCCTCACCCCCAATCATAAGGTGACCTATTATTATAATGGTAAGAGCCATTCCAAAAAGTGGCTGAGATTGACGCTAAGTAAAGACCTCACCGTTAGGGTGAGGACTGACTGGGGTAGTGAGGATTCAATCCGATTTATCGTCCTTAAGGATCTTGCCCCATCGGTGGTAATCTTTCGTCCCGGATCCGATATCGATCTACCCCGATCAATGCGACTTGATCTTGGGGTTCGAACCAGTGATGACTTCAGGGTCTGTGATGCTCGACTCTGTATTCGGGTTAAAGATAAGGAACAGATTGTTGAATTCCCGCTTCAACCAGCACCCGAAGAGACGATCTTCTACGGCTGGGATCTGACCAATCTTAACCTGCTCCCCGGGGATACGGTCCACTACTCGGTTGTTGCCCACGACGATATCCAATCCGGAAGGAGTCCTACCTACCGGATCTTTTTCCCAACCCTAACCCAGATCTATGAAGAGGTGGAGAAGGGGGAGGAGTATCTTACCAAAGAGATCGATTGGCTGAGTGAGGAGGCAGGGAACCGGCTCAAGGATCTCGACCGGATTCGAGAGGATCTATTGAGGAAGAGGAAACTATCCTGGGCCGAGCAACAGAAGATTGAGAAGATTGTGAAGGGGCGCAAAGAGCTCGTCAATCGAATTGAGGCATTGAAGGAGAAGTGGGGGGAGATCCTCGATCGGATCGCCAACCTCCACTTCATCGATGAGGAGCTGGTGAGCCGGCTTGAGGAAGTGAATCAGCTTCTGAGAGAGATTGCACCGGAACAGTATTCCCTTGCCATGGATAAGCTGAAGGAGATGGCCCAGCAGAATCCAGCCCGGTTTTATCAAGTTCTCGATCGTCTCTTGGAGGACCAGAGGTTTCTTAAAGAGTCTCTGGATCGGACGGTTGAGCTTCTCAAGCGATTACGGGATGAGGAGTATCTGCGCAAGCTTAAGGAGCTGGCGGATGAACTGGTGGAGAAGGAAAAACGGGCGGAGGAGGAGATAAAAGCACATTCGGAAGAGGCGAAGCGGCTCAGTGGTGAGATCGAGTCCGAGATCGGGGAGCTGAAAAGGAAGATCACCTTCCCACCCGAAGGTTTGAGGTCTACCCTTGAGGCAATCAAAGGGAGACTCGACACCATGGATCTCGATCGATTGGCCTCATCCCAGTCTCGGGCGGCTGAAGAGGAGCGGTGGGAGGAGGCAAAGCTCACCGCTGAAGAGCTGAAGCGGGCCTTAAGCCAGATCCGAAACGACCTGAAGGCGATGTATCAGCAGACGATCGCCCGTCGTCGAGAGGAGATAAGACGGCGGATCGAGCGGAGGATTACCCAACTGATCAAGATTTCTGAAGATCAGGAGTTGGTGGTTAAGAAGATGGACCTCGAAGCTGAGTTGGCAATCAGAAGGAATCTGACCGCAATTGCCGAGAGTATCATCGAGGATCGCAAACTAAGTCTCCATATCCCTGCCTCCGTCCCACTTGTCCTTGCCCGCTCCCTCTCCGAACTGGACAGTATCATTGAAGGCTATCGTTACGGTCTCAAAATAAGGCAGAACCCCAGGACGGTTCTGGGCCGGATCAACCGTGCGGCCGAGCTCCTCCTCATCGCCCTGATGAACCTTATGAAAGGCGGTTCCCCAAGTGGCCTCGATGCCTTCCAGCAGATGCTCAGCTCAATAGCTCAGAAACAGATGGCGATTGGACAGACACTCATCAACCTGTTACCAATTCCAGCTACTGGGATGTCAGCGGAGCTGAAACAGAAGCTTGAGGCATTGGCCAAGGAGCAGCAGGCCCTCAGACGCAAGGTGGAGCAGTTCGCTGGTTACGATGAGTTTGCCCGGATGCTGGCCCGGGAGATGAAAAGGATTGAGGAGGATCTCTTCCGCTACCGTGTTGATCGTAGGTTGATCGAGCGACAACAGAAGTTGATCAGGAGGCTTCTCGATTACGAAAGGTCGATCAGAAGTGATAAGGCTGAGAAACGTCGGTGGGCCGAGGTGGGGGAGGATATCGAGCGGGAATCACCGCTGACCGAAATTCGTCAACACCGTGATCTCCTCCGGGAGATGATCATGAAGGAGTTGAGGAGTCCATACCCCTCCGAGTATCAACACTATATCCGACGTTATTATCGGCTACTCTTGGAGGCGCAATGATCCCTGTAACATCTTCCATCCGACCTCCGTCTTATTGGGTGAAAGGAGGTCGTTATGATCGAATTCATTCCCATCCTTCCTCTCAATATCGCATTTGTCTCGGCCATTGTCGTTGTGGTCATCGCAACCGTTAGAAACAGCTATTATTAGGGGGTCCAATGGATAATATCGTCGGCCTGGTTGCGGTAATACTCATCTTCGGGATGCCGATAATAATCGTCGTTGCCGCTCTGATCACGAAGTATAAGACCGCCAAGCGGCGCTATGAGGCGGTGGTGAAGGCGATTGAGCTGGGTAAAGATCCGGAGGAGATCAAATCGCTCTTCCCCACCGAGAAGAAGAAAAAGCGGGATGCCCTATCCTATTTTCGGGCTGGTGTGATCATCGTTGCGATCGGATTCGGTCTTCTTGCGATGGGACAGATCTCTGCCGGTGTCTTCCTTCTCATCCTGGGTGGGGCGTTCTTCGTCCTCTATCTCTTCCAGAAACAGCAGCAATAACTTGGGTGAGAACGGTGAGCTGGTCAGGAGGGCAAAAGATGGCGATGAGAGGGCGATTGCCCGGCTCATCGCCATTTATAAAGGCCTGGTCTACACCATTGCGCTCAGGATGCTTGGAGATCCGGATTGGGCTGAGGATATCACCCAGGAGACCTTTATCCGTGCCTTCCTCCGAATCAAGACTCTTAAACATCCAGAACGATTCCGCTCCTGGATTACGATGATCGTGAGAAACCTCATCTACGACCATCTCAGGAAGAGAAAGACTGAGCTCCCACCACCGGTTCGGACCGGACCCGGAGTTGAGTCGGTGCGGAAAAAGGTGATCATTCAGCAGGCCCTCCTCCGGCTGAGCAAACAGGATCGGCTCCTCCTCACTCTCTTCTATTATCAAGGCTTTACCATGAAAGAAATCGGTGAGGTTACTGGAATACCCTCGGCTAACCTCCGGGTCTATCTCCATCGGGCCCGAGCCCGGTTGAGGGAAGAGTTAAGGGGGTATGAGGATGAACTCCTGTCGATTTAAGGATCGGATCAACGCTTATCAGTTAGGGCTTTGCTCCGATGAGGAGAGGAGAGAACTGGCTCGCCATCTCAAACACTGTCCGGTCTGCCAGAAGGAACTCGCGCTATTAAAGATGATTGAGCGGGAACTCTCTGAACCCTCTACCATCGGTGCGATTGAGGATCGGATTCTCCTCCATCTCCGAGAATTGAGGGAACCTACTCTTACCTTAATCGACCTTGCCGCCGCTCTACTCTATTGCGGTCTCTTCATCACCGGAGGCCTTCTTATTCTCCCGATCATCATCCACCTCCCCTTCCATCAGCTCGGGAACCTCCTCTCGACCCTGATCCTCAACAATATTACCATCCTCTTCGGTATCGGGATCATCTTCGGTATTGCATCCTCCATCTATTCCTTGAGGCTGGTAGGGGAATATTGATCCTCCTCCTCTTCCTCTTATCATTTAACCGCTCCGAGTTCCATCGTCGGAAGACGGAATGTTTTCTCCACCGTGAGTATCAGAGGTTTATCACCTATGCCGATAGTCTCCTCGAGCACTATCCGAAGGAATCTGATATCTGGTTGGGTCTCATCGATGCCTATCACTATCTCAATGATGAAGATGGGATGATCAGGAGAATCAAAGAATTTCTCAGAACCAATCACCGTTCTTTCCTATCGATTATCTCCCGGCTCAGTCGTCCCCAGCGGAGGCACCTCATCCCCGAGGTGGTAACCTTCTACCGGAGGCTAATCCGGGATCCGCTTTTCTACTCGGAAAATCTTTATCGATATTATAAATCGGCCCATAAATATCGGGAGGCAGTTGAGGAGATGGTGAAGGCGGTTGAGGCCAGCCCGGAGCGGCTTCAACCTCTCTGGTCAGACCTGAAAACGATCTTCCGCCATACCGACTCCATAAGTGTGATTGAGACGATCAGAGGATCTCGCTGTCATCGAGGAAGGGATCTCTTTCTTGCGATGCTCGCATTCGCTCGGGGAGATTATAATGAATCCGCCCGCCTCTTCCTCCGCCACAACTATACCAAAGGTCTAATCAAGGTGTGTGAGATTATGGCCCAGCAAGGCAGGGTCAAACCCGCCCTCCGCCTTATCCGGAAACTGGAAGGGGTTAGTCGAGATCAGCTTGCTCACCTCTTCTTTCTCGCCACCGATTATAATTCTGCCCTCGATCTCTTCACCGATCCAATCCGGAAAGGGGAGTGTCTCCTCTATCTTGGTCGTTATCAAGAGGCGATTGAGATACTCAAGGGTAGGGAGGGGGCAAAACGGCTTACCGCACTGGCCTATTTTGGTGATGGTGATACCGACCGTGCGATCGCGGTCCTTGGGTCTGATGACCTTGCTCCACCGTTAAGATACCTCAAGGCACGACTTCATCTTGCTCGGAGCGAGATTAAGATCGGTTACGATCTGTTGAGAGGGGTGAGCAGTAGGTGTGATGATGATCTGGCCAATGACTGCCTCCGATTTCTCCTTATGATCGAGAAGGTCAACTTCGATACGATCATCCCGGCCCACTATGCCCGGGCCGATCTCTACTACGAGATAAAAGATTACGATCGGGCGATCGAAGAACTGCGACAGATCCAACCACCCTCAGAGTATGGACTGCTATTGCTTGCTAAGATCTATGAACGGATTCAGGCGGATGGCTGGCTGGTGGTTACGATCAAAAGGTTCGAGCGGGAATTCCCAGATTCACCACTCCTGCCCAGGGTCCTGCTCCTGAAGATCGAACATCTGGTGAGGAGAGGGAGGCGGAGGAAGGCCAAGGAGGCGATCGATAGTCTGCTTTTGAGATTTCCCGGGAGTCCAGAGGCATCGAGATTGAAGGAGAGCAATTTCACCCTTCCCAGCTCACCATAGATCATCGGGATGAGTATCCGGAAAGGAGGGGGGAGGATGCTGCCTTCGAGAGAGTTATCCTTGAGCTGATGAGCGAAGAGATAGCCTTCGATCTTCCCCTCAACCGAGACCGTGGCTAAGGAATGGATCAGCCCCTGGTAGATAAAGTTGGGGCCGATCCCAAGCCGGCCCCTTTCTAAGGCGAAGAGGCAACCGGTAATCCTTCCACCATCAAGAAGGGCTCTGATCTCCCTACCCCTTAGGTAGATGGTGATATCGGTAAGCGTTCCCCCCGTCATCACCAATTCGGTGGTGATGATCGTTCCCGAGATCGTCGTCTCACCTTCGACACCAAGGGAGGGGGTGAAGATCATGCACCGGTTCAGCTTTGAATTGGAAATGGTGATTGGCGCGGATGAGAGGATGAGGCAGCGCTCGAGACGGGACCACTCGATCGTCACCACTCCAGTGGTGGCGATCGTCCGGGCCATCCCTTCCCAGTGGTCCATGTTGAGCGAACCATTGATATAAGTGCGAGATGGAATGTTGGCACCACCTTCCAGGATAAGGGAGGTGAAGTACTCGGTGTCGAAATCGGCGGGTGAGGAGAGGAGGGTGGTGAGCCGTTCAATCTCCTGATCGATCAAGCGAACTCTAACCGCTGGGAGCCGAAACCTCTTGATCTGTAGCTCACCATCGATCTCACCACCTTCAAACCGTGGTTTTTTTCTTAAGACCACCATCCCCTTTATCCTTGCCCCGGTTTTGAGGATGAGCGGTTTATCCGTTGTGAGAGCGAGATTGATCCGATACCTCTCCGGCAGTTCCGATCCGATCCTTCCCCTTTTTCTTACCACCTTCCTTCCAGCATAACCATCGGCATGGAAACCGATATAACCCATATCGTTATAGATCCTTACTCGATAACTATCCGGGATCTGAGAGAAAGGGCGACCACTCAGAACGGTCAGGGTGTCGGAGAGTTCGGGCCTTTGGCTGGAGAGGATGCGGAGAAGATCGGCAACCCCGGCATCGGCGGCAAGCTCGGCACGGGTCTCATCGATCCTCTCTCTCAGTCGGCTGGATTTCCTCAGCTGAGCCTGATAGAAGAAGAGGAGGATGATTGATCCGATCAGGAGTGTGGCAAGTGCCAAAAGGAGTGCGCTCCCTCTCACCAGATGAAAGTGGTGTCCTTCCTTCCTCGATGGCTGGTCACAACGAACTTTTCGGTTATCTTTATGATTCGGACCCCCTGATACTGTTCCCCAGGCTTAAGGATCAAAGGCTCCTTATCGGTTTCGATGATTACCATACCCCCGGATCGATCCATTACGATCCCTTTGATTGAGAGGATAAACTCCGGTTGGGTATCTGGGGTTGGAGAGGACCGGATGAAGGGGTCAGATCGGACCGATTGGAAGCAACCGAGTTCTGGTACCGGCGCCACCTGGGGGATGGGGGAGAGGTTGGAGGATGAGGGGCGGAGGATGAGGATGCCGGCGACGATGATGAAGAAGATCGCAATTCGTTCCAACATCAGTAGTGGTAACGAGCGGTAAGAGAAAGGATCGTCCGACCTTCTTCAGCCCGGATCTCAAACCCTTTGATCTCAAGCCTGGGGAATTCTCGCTCCAGCGAGGATAGGAACTGGCCGATCTGGTTGAAGTGTCCTGAAAGGGAAATTCGAACTTGATCCTCGGGACCGATCCGGACCATCTCCAGATGGAGGCGGAATCGCCGGACCTGACGGAAGAGGGTTCGAGCCAGTCCAGCCCGATCCTGAGGATGGATCAGGCGGATCGGTTTTAATTCTGAGCGGTAGCGATCGAGCCTTTCCTTCATGGCACTAAGCCCACGATTTCTCATCTCAACCGTTCTCACCATCTGGGAGAGGACCAGGTTTTTCTTCCAGGCGAAAAAGGGGATGAGAATGCTGAGGAGGATCACCAGGCCGCTCTTTATCATATCATCGTGATCTCAAATGAGAGGCCCCCTTCCTCTTCACTGATCCTGACATCGATGAGCTTAAAACCACCGGCCTTAAGTCGGGTAAGGAATTTAACGATCCGGTCTTCATCTCTGGCCTCACCCTCGACCCTCAATTCTTCTCGTTTCACCTTCCCCGATCTGATCTGGTTGCAAATCAGGCTTAGCTTCATCCCTCTCGGGACCGCATTCCCGATTATGCTCAACTGTGTGCTATAATCGCGACGGCCAAGATAGTCGGGATGGGGGAGATCCTCCCCGATCGACTCGATCGAGTTGAATAGTCGCGATTCATTTCTCAACCCTTCGGCAATCCGACCTCGTAGGTAGAGGTTTTGGATCAGAAGGAAGGTAAGGAGTAGGGCTGAGCCTATCGTTACCACCCTTCTGATCCGATTAATCACCGCCGTTCTCCGCTCCAGTTTAACCCTCTTCCGCAATTCGGAGGGGAGGAGATCAAGCCCTTCCTCATCGCTCCTCAAGGCGAGTCCGTAGGCGATTATCAGCTCAGGTGGAAGGGATGGGATCGCTTCATATCGGGCCTTGATCCCGGCCTTTATCAGTCTCCTTAGCAGTTGTCTGGCCTTCGGACCGGTAATCAGTATCTCCTCGCTCTTCATCCGGTGAAAATCGATGATCGTATTCAGTTCGCTAATCGCCTCACTGAAGTAGCGGTGGCTTAGCCGACGATAGTGGGAGGTGATCGGGAGTCCCCCCCTCACAACTAAGGTGGTTAAGGAGAGCCGTTCGAAGTGCGCAATTATCACATCCTTGGGGAGTCGATCCCGGAAGATATAAAATAGCGGCAGGCCGGAACTATCGACCACATCGGGGAGAAGATCATGGTTGAGAAATATCTTGATGATCTGATGAAAACGGTCCTTCCGAACCACACCGATCAGGACCTCATCCGATGTTAAGAAGCGATGAGATACGATGACTTCACTCGGTTTTAACCCCGGGATGACCGATGAGACATTCCTGGCCAGCCACTGGGCAAAGAGCTGGGGTCTGGTTAGACGATAGGTGCGGGTCAGAATCTGGGAACCCCTGATCCCGGTTATGATCCGATCCGGCCTTCTTGCTTTGACAATCCTGAGTAACCGCTCATCGCCACAGGAGTGGTAACTGACCACACCATCGGTCAGCTCCACCACCCGGACCGAATCCTCGGCGATGTCGATCCCAATCGATCTCAACCCGTCATCCCGGTGATTCGGAACCGATCAACGAGGAGGTGGGGGTAACGGCCATAACCGGTCAACCTTAAGGTATTCCCGATCTCACCGATGCTCTTTAAGAAATCGAGTATCGAGATCTGGAACCGGAGATTCTTAACCGGTTTCGTCAACCTCCCCTCTTTAATCCGGAAGGTGCCGTCTCTGGTCATACCGGTAAGGATCCCATCCTTGGGGGAGATAACCCGGACATACCAGAACCTCTTGATCAGGAGCCCATCTTCAACCGATCCGATCATCGCATCCGGTGTGGTCGTGCCTGGTAGAAAAGAGATCGAGAATGGAAAGCCACCGTAAGGGGATTGGAACATGAAGGCATTACCGGTCGACTTTTTATTAACCTTGTGGGCTGAATAGGAGTCATAGGCGAGGTTCTTAAGAACCCCATTCTCGATCAGGATCAGCTTTCGCCGGGCCACCCCTTCAACATCGAAACCCATTCCCGGGAGTTCTGCGATCGGTTCGTCATAGATGGTAAGCAGGGGAGAGGCGACCTCCTGACCGAGCCGACCCGAAAAACAGGAGCGATTCTCATCATAATATAGCCCACTGAATCCGAGATAGGAGAGCCAACGAAAGAGCGAATCGACCGCCAGAGGTTCGAGAACAACCCGATATTCACCGGGCTCGATCTCCTCGGGATCAACATTTCTCTTGGCGGTCTCGATCGCCTCGAGGGTAAGTTCCTTCAGGTTTAGCTGGGCCAGATCATAACCGATTGCGGTGGTATAACCTGAGCCCGAGCCGATGGTGGTGAGGGCGAACTCGGCAAAACTGGTCCTTCCGCTCCGGTTTACTCCGAGTGAATTCTCGATCTCAACCTCGACCATCCCCGTGGTGAGATAGCCGGCTGAAGCAAGACCGCTCTCCTTACAGAGCTCAATCACCTCCCGGACCAGTTCCGCCCGGGTGCCTGGTGAGGCCTCCGCAGTGACATCGGAATATTTGGGATGGTAGGTCACTGTTCCCGCCTCATCCGGGTCGGGAAGAGAGACAAAATCCGGGTTTTCGGGCGAGTGAGAGGCGACCTCACGGGCAAGGGAAGGGTCGATCTCCCTTCCGACCGCGGTGCTAATCCCGATCTTCTTATCCACAACATAAAGCACCTTGGATTCGGTCTCGTCTCGGACCATATTCTGATGGATCATCGAGTTGGCAAAACGGGTAATCCCTTCCCTTCTCCTCTCCTTATAATGCTCATACTGCTCCATCACACCCCCAATCTTACCTTGACGAGTCGGATCGGTGGAGCACCATGACCCACCTTCATCAGCTGAACCGGCTCCCCTTTGCCACAACTGGGGATGCCATAGAGGACCCATGACTCCTTCCCCCCAACAAAGTCGCAGTTACGCCAGAAATCGTAGGTAATTCCGAAGATAACCGGATTCTTGATCACCTCAACCTTCCGACCATGATCGATCCGCCAGCCGATCTCAGCCCCGAGATTAAAATTCAACCGCTGATCATCGATCGAAACCGATTTGAAACCATCGAGGAGATAGCCCTGAGTATCTCCTATGATCTGATCCAGTGTCCCTTCTTTTGGCTCTAAATTGATATTGGTCATCCGGATAAGGGGGATATGGCACCACCGCTGAGCACGCATCGTCCCGTTTGAAGCTTGATTGAGCACCTTGGCGGTCTCACGGGAGGTGAGGTAGCCGACAAAGATACCGTCTTTAATCAGCTCACTCCGCTGTGCTTTTACCCCTTCATCATCAAACCAGAAGGAGCCGAGGCCACCGGGTATGGTCGCATCGGCAACGATGGTGACCAGTTCGGAGGCGAATCGGAATTTGTTCAGTTTTTCAACGGTTAGGTGAGAGGTTCCGGCAAAGTTGGCCTCGGTTCCGAAGACCCGATCCAGCTCGGTCGGATGGCCGACCGATTCATGGATGAAGATACCGACCAGAGGTGGGGTAAGGATGAGGTCAGTTACTTCAGCAGGGCAGGGTCTTGCCCGGATCAGAGCAACCGCCTCTTCACCTATCCGCTCACAGTGAGATAGGGGATCCATCTCCTCGATCAACTCATATCCACGGTTGAGCCCCTGACCGTGGAATGGGGGATAGGTCCGGAACTGTAGCTCATTACCGTCGATCGCCGTAGCCCTCACCCCAAACCAGACACCCACAAACTCCTGGACAATATCAGACCCCTCGGTATCGAGATAGTGCTTCCGCTCACGCCAACACTCAACCCAACCCTCCGAGATAGAAACCCCTTTAACTGACCTCAATTTTTCATCGCATCTTAGTAAATAATCAATTTTCTCTTCGAGTGAAATCTTAAAAGGATCTTTCTCATACTCGGTCTGGAAGGATCCCTTGATCGGTTCTTTTTCGGCCAATCTGACATCGGAGGTCTTGGTCCGGGATGAGGCCCGGGCAACACTGGCCGCGGTGCGGACGGTTGTAGCGATGGCATCCCTATCGGGTGATGATGTCGCGGCAAAACCCCAGGCTCCCCGGGCAAGGCATCTGATCCCAAGTCCTGAGTCGTAGTTCCGGTTGATCCCTTCCACCTTGCCATTCTTGATTCTGATCTCCTCCTTATCGATCTCGACGAGCCTGAGGTCAGCATAGGTAACATCCTTGGGGATACTGTCCAGACCTATCTGCAATCTCTCATCCATGACACCTCCTCGTGAGGTATACTATCCCGATCTGGAAAGGAGTCAAGGGGTGAGCAGGCGCTGAGCAGATCTCATCATCGGCTCGATACGGTAGTTAAATGGCATCAATCTCCTTGCCTTTTTAAGATAGTAGAGTGCGGAGTCTGGCTTATTAAGTCGTAGATATAGGAGGGCGAGATTGTAGATGGCGACCCCATCCTGGGGATTTAATGCCAGAGCACGATGGAGATATTCTCGGGCCAGTTCGAACTCCCCGATGCAGAAGTAATAGCCACCGAGGTTGTCGAGGGCAATAATGCAGTCGGGATTTTCCCTCAAGATCGCTCGGGTTGAGTCCTGGAATGCCCAAGGGTGGTCATTGAGATAAGTCCAGTAAGCGCGATCGCATCTGGTCTCAATAATCCACTCTTTGATGGTATCGTTTCCGTAGATTCTGAGGAAGATATAGCAAATAAGGAGGGAGAGGAGAAGGATGAGATTGAACACCCCGATCCTGCCCCTTTTCGCTATCAATCGGTCGATAAGAGCACCACCGGTGAGAACGATGATCGGGTTGATTGCGGCCCGGAATCGGCCGATGATGAAGAAGGGGAGAAGGGAGAGGGAATAAAAGAGGGCAATCAGGCTGAGCCACCTCGTCCTTCTGGAAAGGGCGAGAAGGGAGGTGAGGAAGAGGGGGATGATCAGCCAGATCCTCATCGGTAGGAACTTTAAGAAGCTCCGATCGAGGACATAGTAGATATTTTCGAGCTGGAGGACCTCCAGTGGTCCCCAGAAGAGATAGAACTTCCTCATGAGCAGGAATAGGGCCTGGATCGGATTTCGCTGGATATAGTCAAAGGCAAGTCCGGACCAGTACCGGGAGCTCTCTAAGGGGGTAACTGCCTTCCCCAGCTTCTGACCGATCACCTTCCTGCCATCTGGATCATGGATCAGATCGAGTCCGGGCGGACGCCGATAGGTCCCATCAGCCCTCGGATTGTTCCCGATATAGAGATTGATGCCGAAATTGTAGGTGGTCGGGACCGGAGTGCCACCGATACCGAGATTGATAACGAAGAGAAGGAGAATCGGCAGGGCAAGACCAATCAGATAGCGCAACTTCCGGAGATAGAAGAGGGGCACCAGGGCTGGTATCAGGATTGTCCCTCGACCGATCACTCCAATACCGAAGATCAGACCGGCCCAGAAAGGATCCCTTCTGGTCGCAATAACCCATAACCCAAGCGTGAGAATGAAGGTGAGGAGAGTGGGCATGAGAAAGAGCCCGGAATAGAAGATCGGGATCGGCCCGATCGCATAGATTATAGAACCAATAAGGCCAGCACGTTCCCCCCAGAGAGAAGAGCCGATCCGATAGATGAGATAGGTGGTTCCAGTATCGAGGAGGGTCTGGATAAAGAGGATCAGGGTCTGGTCGGCACCAAAAAGTTTATAAAAGAAGGCGATAAAATATGGGTAGAGGGGACTCATAAAAAAAGGGGGGGATGGAGCATGTCCAGCAATGATATCAAGGGCCCATTTATGATAGTAGAGTCCATCAGAGAAGGTGTTAAAGAAGAGCGTCTTTGCAAAGGTGAAGAGATAGATGAAACGGAGGAGGAGGGCAATAAGGACAACCAAGACCTGACGGTTCACAAGTTTACGAAATATAAATTATCAGAAGTTGAGTCGGTTGATATGACCGGAACAATGGTCCGGGAAAAGATTATTATCGTGATCAACATACTACCCTCCCTTTAGAGAACGTCTCTCCGGGAGCCAGGAATGGATGGTTTTTTTGTTCAATGGACCAACCACAACCAAGGTGAACCCTTTTCTTAATAACTTTTTGATTGCCCCATCTACCTCCTGCTTCCCCAACTCTTCGATCCTTTCCGGGAGATGATCGAGATAGTCGATTCCCAAGCGGAACCGGTGAATGGCTACCAAGAGATCGGCCCTCTCCCCAAAGGTATCGTAAGAGAGTGGAAGATGACCCAGATAGAATGATTTTGACCGTTTCATCTCTTCTGGAGTAATTCCGCTCTTAGCCTTTTCAACCTCATCCATCAACATTCTCAATGAGGAGGGTGCGGAGTCGATATTGGTCTGGACCATGGCGATGAAAGGATGGCATTTCCGACCGGAGCGGATGAATGAGTAGGCGATATAAGCAAGACCGGCGTGCTCACGAATCCGGGTCGAGAGCCGGGAGGTTAGACCAGAACCGCCAAGGATGAAGTTGCCCAGCCGGGCGGCTAAAAAATCGGGATCAGACCTGCCGATCCCGAGGTTGCCATAGAAGATGTAGGCCTGGGAGAGATCTTTCTCGACCACCGCTATCCTTAGGCTATCGAACCCCTCCGGTGGCGTGATCTCCTCCACCTTCTTTGCTTCCCAATCTCCAAACCACTCCTCAATCTGCCTCCGCACCGCACCGGTATCAATATCTCCGCAGACGATGATTGCGGAAAGGTTGGGGAGATAGTGCTTGCGATAAAAACATCTGATATCCTCGATCCCGATCCGGGCTATGGAGTTGAGATCTCCAAAAGGGTGGTGGCCGAGGGGATGGTCAGGATAGAGGAGTCGATAGAAATGGTCCAGACCAACGGCAAAAGGATCATCGGCTCGGGAGCGGATCAATCCAGCAATCTCATCTTTAAGCTTATCGAGCTCGGAACTTGAGAATTCTGGCTGGAGCAGGATGAGGGAGATCAATCTTAAGAGCATCCCGGTATGCTTGGATAGGCAGCGCCCTTTGATGAGGAGAAACTCCCGATCGACCTCGAGCGTCAGCCTTGCCCCCATCGATTCGATCTTCTCCCGCAGCTCCAAATAGCTGTAGCCCTCCACCCCACGCTCTAATAGGCGGTGGGTAAGATTGGCCAGACCAGGAAGGGAATCGGGATCATTCACAGAACCGGCCTCGATCACAAACCTGATCTCGACCATCGGTATCTTATGATCGGGCCAAAAATAATAGTCGAGGCCATTGGCGAGCTCACCATGCACTATGGCAAAAAGAAGGAGGATCATCTTATCACCCCCACCACCCGCTTTCTGGGGATAAGATATTTCTCAATCATCTGCTTGACCTGGTTTCGATCGACCCTTCCGATCCGGGCCGGAAACTCCTCGATGAAATGGTAGCTCCCCCCCACCACCTCGGCCCAGCCAAGTGCCGCTCCGATCCCGAAGGCTCCATCCTGCTGGTAGACAAACTCGGCGATGATCTGGTTCTTCACCCTCATGAGCTCTTCATCGGTGATCGAGTCGGCCATCTCTCGGATCACCCGATAGACCGCCCTCTCCAAGGAGTCGATCTCCACCCCTCTTCTGGGATAGAGATAGATGAGGGAAAGGCCTGGATAGCGGTTGTCATCATAATAGACACCTACCTTGGTGGCGATCCCATTCTCATAGACAAGTTTCCGATAAAGACGAGAGAGTCTACCCCGACCCAGGATCGAGAAGAGGACCTCACATGGGAAATAGTCGGGATCGGTTATCGGTGGGGTATGATAACCGATCATCAGGATCGGATTCTCAAGCCCCCTTTCAATTATAAATCTCCGCTCTCCTATGGGGGCGGGATCCGGGATGGACTCAACCTCAACCGGTTTCCCCCTTATCCTACCAAAGTATCGCCCCACCTCTCTCCTGGCCTCGGCTGGATCGATGTCGCCGGCAATCACGATAACCGCATTGGCGGGGTTGAAATATCGGCGGTAGTAGTTAAGCAGATCGAATCTTTTTATCCTCTTCACATCCTCCTCCCAGCCGATGATCGGATTCCGATAGGGGGAGTTATAGAAGGCGTTGGCCCTCATCATATTCCAGAGAAACTCGAAGGGATCATTCACACCGAGACGGAGCTCCTCCAGAACCACCCCACGCTCCCGCTCCAGATCCAGAGAATCGAGGCGGAGGTTGATCATCCGATCCGCCTCCAGCTTGAGCTCAATCGTCCACCGCTCCCGACTGAGATTGGCATAATAGGCGATGTAGTGGTGGGAGGTGAAGGCATTCTCCTCTCCCCCATTCTCCTCGATGATCCGGTCATACTCCTTCGGACCCAGCCGTTTTGTCCCCTTGAAGGACATATGCTCTAAGAGATGGGAGAGGCCGGTCTTGCCCTTGGGATCATTATAGGAGCCGGTCCGATACCAGATCTGGGTTGAGACAACCGGAACCGAATGATCCTCATAGACGATCACCTTCAGACCATTCTTGAGTATGAATTCGGTTATCGGTAGGCGAAACTGGAGGATAAGGAAAAGGATTACCATCGAATAGATTCTAATCGGGTAAGGTTACCTGTCAAACTTGATCATCCCGGTGATCGTGATATAGAATAAAATATGAATATCCTGATCGTGATGATAATAACAATGGGACTGATCACCAATGAGGAGGAGACTGAGATCGGATGCTGTCTGGTCCCATCACTGGGATGTTTGATTGGTATCCATAGCCTGAAGGCCGATATGAGAAAAGAACCGGTTGCGGGTCTATCCTTCTGGCAGAGACTCAAGATCGGAGTCGGCTATTCTGGTGGGGTTTGTGGTGTTGGCGAGGATCTAATGCCAGCCGCCTCATCCTTCTTTATTGATATATTCCAACTTTTCTACTTCTTAAATTCGATCGATGCTACTATTGGATATCAGGTTGATCGGAATCATGAAATCGAGTTCGGTCTCGAATATGGCTGGGCCCATCTGGCTAACAAGGGTGGACTGGTGATGTGGTCTAAGGATTGGGAGATAACTACAGGTAAGTGGTGGCTGAGTAGATATTCATTAACCCTGAAAAAGATACCTGGTATATCGGTAGGGCCGTTCCATCTCGGTCTTGAGTTCAATTATGCTGAAGCGAAAACGGTGGAGAGCCGGTACGAGATGATAAATGGAAACTGGATGTTAATTGATACCTCGACCGTTATCAGAAGATGTCTTGGTTGGGGTGCGCTGCTACGGTGGGAGAAGAGAATAGCCATTAACCAAAACCTCCTGATCTCCCCATTCGGTCTTTTCCGGGCATCAGCAGCAGAAGAATATTACAACAGTGCCAAATGGCCTAAGAAGTGGGAGCACAGGTTGAGCCTTGAATTTACCGGAATCTATGTTGGCCTATCAATATTCCTAAGACCCGGTTATTGACAAAAGTGATCCCTCCCCCATACTTAAGCATGGAGGTCATTATGAACTGTTTCATCACGATCCTGATCGGCATCGGCGTTGTCGGTCATTTCTCCCCTCTTCCCTACGGAACACCAACCAAGATTTCATTCTCTAACGGGATCAGTTTTGATACTCGATTGGGAGAACCCGATCTGCCTCCAGGGCTCAGGATTGAGCATCATAGGGAGATTGGTTATTACCTCATCCAGTGCACCGGTCCGATCCTCACACACTGGAGAGAAGAACTATCATCCCATGATGTCCGGGTTGCCGGTTATATACCCAACTATACCTTTATTGTTAGGGCTCATCCTGACCAACTTAAGGAGATTATCCGATCCCCTTTCGTCCGTTGGGTTGGTGTATTTCAGCCCGCCTATAAAATCCACCCTCAACTCTTCTCCCCTACTGGCCAAGGAAAGGTAACGGTGCAGGTGTTTGCTGAGGAAGAGTTGACTCCAATCATTGAGAAGGTGCTCAGCGAAGGATTTAAGATTACTAACATTGTTGATCACCCGATAGCAAAGTCTTTTGAAGCTGAAGGGGATCTTACCAGGATTAGTCTCATCGCCCGGATCCCTGGCGTCCTTTGGATCCAACCCTGGTCACCACCGCATCCAGCCAACAACAATAGTCAGTGGGTCTGCCAGACCGGCTGGAGATCGTCACCTCCTGGAGGCGAAGGATGGCGGATATGGAACGAGGGCGTGAGAGGGGAAGGGTTGGTCCTCGGCACCTCTGATACCGGGATTAGGACTACCCATGTGGTATACTACGATCCCTCGGTTCCAATCAATGGTCCTGGTATCTATCCCAACCATCGGAAGATCGTCGCCTATAAACTTTATCAGGGAGCATCATTTGGTGATGTCGGCTGGAACCATGGCACCCATGTCAACTGCACGGTAGCTGGAGATGATTCCCTTAATGGTGGGACCGATCCCTATGACGGGATTGCCAAGGATGCCCGGCTCTATTTCCTCGATCTGGTCAATTCCAGTGGGGGCTGGGTCATCCCCCATAACCTGACCGCGATGCACGATTCGATCTATCTCGGGCGTGGTCTCCCCTACCCGATCCGCCAACATTCCGCCTCCTGGCGCTGGTATAATTATACTGGCACCTATCTCACTCAGGATGCCACTACCGATGCCTACTGTTGGGCCCATAAGGACTATCTCAATATCTGGGCAGCAGGTAATGAAGGTGGTCCTGGCCATATCGGCAATCCCGCCATTGCCAAGAATGTCCTGACTATCGGAGCAACCGGAAATGGGACCTCCTCCAATACCTTGGCCAGTTTCTCATCCAGGGGACCAACCCAGGACAATCGGATCAAACCCAATGTCTGTGCCCCAGGTGTTAATCTCATGTCAGCAGACGGGGCCACTAACAATGGTTATAAATATGGCTCTGGCACCAGTATGGCCACCCCTTCGACCAATGGCGCCATCGGTCTTATCCGTCAGTATCTATTAGCCGGCTTCTATCCCTCGGGATCGGCCAATCCGGCTGATTCGATAAAATATCAGAGTTCGGCCTTGCTTCGGGCGATGGCGATGGTATCGGCCGACCCCAATATCGGTTCCTATACTGTTCCCAGTTTCGATATCGGTTGGGGTCGAATCGATGTCGATTCGGTACTCTATTTTGATGGCGATGAGCGGAAGCTGATCATAAGAGATGATACCATCGGTCTTACCACTGGACAGATGGTAGTCGACTCCTTCCAGGTTGTCACATCGATCCCATTAAGGATCTGCCTTGCCTGGACCGATACTGCGGCCGCACCCAATGCGAATCCAACCCTGATCAATGATCTTGATCTGGAGCTGATTGGTCCCGATGGCACCAGCTACCATGGCAACCAGTATTCAGGTGGTCAATCTCAACCCAACGCTTCCGCCTGGGACAGTCTTAATGTCGAGGAGTGCGCTCGGATCAACACCCCACAGATTGGTGTCTGGCGGGTCATCATCCGTGCCCGGAATGTCCCCTATGGACCCCAGGCCTTCGCTTATGCCCTGACCGGAGATGTCCAGCCCTTAAGCGGGATCGAAACCACTTCCACCCCTACCCGATCCCGGCTCCACTTGAGATCGACAATCTCTCAGGGTATGATCATCTTGGTGCTCCATCTAAACCAGAAGCAATCGGTCCAGATTACACTGCTCGATCCCCTCGGACGGTTAGTAAAACCACTCTTCAAAGGTGAGCTTGATTCTGGACGACAAGTTTTAAGTTTGAGGGCTCAGGTTCCTTCCGGGATCTACTTTCTCAAAGTCGAGTTCTATGGTCAAACCAAGATTAGAAAGCTCATCATCCTGAGGTGAGATGGATAAGGATGCAATTCTGCGAGAATTGAAGGAGCTAAAGGCAAAGCTGGATAAGGTGGGGGCCGGGCCAGGTTATCCACCACCACGAAGGGATCAGACCGAGATCGTCTACAAGGACCTAATCGACTCTATGCGCGATGTTGTCTATACCACAACCGTCGACGGCACAATCACATCATTAAATCCCGTCTTCGAAGAATTCACCGGTTGGTCAGTAGCAGAATGGATTGGTAAGAACTTTCGTGATCTCTTCCATCCCGATGATGTTCCCGAGGCCAAAGCGACCTTTCAGCGACTCCTGAAAGGGGAGAAGACGCGGATCAGTCGCTGGCGGGTGCGGACCAAAGCGGGCGGATACCTTACGGGCGAGTTCCATTCCACCCTTTATGTCAAAGGCGGGAAGATCGTGGGGATCATCGGTATCGCTCGTAATGTTACCCCTTATGAAGAGACGGAGAAGGCCCTTAAGGAGTCGGAGCTCAAGTATCAGGACCTGGTGGAGAAGGCAGGGATTGCGATCCTGATTGATGATGCGGAAGGAAACTTCCGCTATTTCAACAAGAAGTTCTTGGAGATCTTCGGATATAGTGAAGAGGAGATGAAACAGCAATCAATCCGCACCCTGGTCCACCCCGAGGATCTGGATATGGTGCTCGCCCTCCATAAGAATCGGATTGCCGGTCGGGAGGTAAAGTCTCGATATGAGTTTCGAGGATTGAGAAGGGGGGGTAAGGTCGTCTATCTTGAGGTTGATGCCGTCCCGATTCGGGAGGGGGATCGGATTATTGGCACCCGCTCCTACATCTGGGATATTACCGAAAGGAAGATGGCCGAGGAAGAGATAAGGAAGGCACGCGAAAGGCTTAAGGATGAGGTTGTCGAGCGGACGGCAGAATTGAGGCGGGAGATCGCTGAGCGGATAAAGACCGAGAACCAATTGAAACGGGAGAGGGAATTTCTCAGACGGTTGACCGATACCAGCCCCATCGGTATCGTCGTCATGGATCCAGGGTTGCGTAAGATCACATTTGCCAATCAGCCAGCAATTAAGCTCCTCCGCCTCAGAAAAGATGAAAAGACCGGCATTTATGAGGAACCGGATTGGACCAGAACCTACTACGATGGCCGACCCTTCCCCGACGATAAGATCGCACTGGCTCAGGTGATCGAGACCAAAACACCGGTCCATGATCTCCGCTACTCCATCCATTTCTCTGACGGAGAAACGATCTACCTTTCGATCAATGCCGCCCCCTTATTCGATCAGGAGGGGAAACTGGAAGGGGTTGTTGCTACCATCCACGATGTCACCCAGCAGTATCTTGCCGATCAGGCATTAAAGGCAAGCGAGGCAAAGTATAAGACCCTAACCGAAAATCTCAATGTCGGGATCTACCGTTATGAACTCGGAAGTAGCAACCGTTTTGTTGAAGTCAATCCCGCCATCGTCACCATGTTCGGCTATGAAAATCGAGAGGAATTTCTTTCGGTCGATGCCAAAACCCTCTACCGTGATCCAGAAGATAAATTGAGATTCGAAACCAAGCTGGGTAAAGAGGGTCATGTCCGAAACGAGATCATCCAGTTCCGGAGGAAGGATGGGACCAACTTTTTCGGCTCGGTTTCCGCCGTGGCGGTAAGGGATGAGGATGGTAAGATCCTCTATTACGATGGGATCATCGAGGATATTACCGAGAGAATCCAGGCGGAGAAAGAACTTGCCCTTCAGCGATTATATTTCCAGCGCCTATTTGAGGAATCGCCCGAAGCGATTGTAATGCTCGACAACCAAGACCGGGTGATGCTGGTAAATAAGGCATTTCAGACGATATTCCAGTATACACCGGAGGAGGCAAAGGGCCGATACATCAATGATCTGATCGTCCCCGACCATCTTACTGGTGAGGCATCGGGTCTATCTCAAAAGGTTCTGAGTGGAAATGTGATTGAGAAGGAGACGGTAAGGAAGCGGAAGGATGGTAGTCTGGTTGATGTTTCAATCCTCGGTTATCCGATTGTCGTCGATGATAAATTGATCGGTGTCTACGGAATCTATCTCGATATCTCCAAGCGGAAGCGTGCCGAGAAGGAGCTGAAAGAGAGTTATGAGAAACTGCGGAAGATCTTAGATGGAACGGTTAGTGCGCTCGCCTCTACCACGGAAAAGAGAGACCCTTATACCGCAGGACATCAGTACCGTGTCACCTCACTTGCCTGTGCCATCGCTCAGAAGATGGGACTTTCCGAAGATAGAATCGATGGCATCCGGGTCGCCGGGATGCTCCACGATATCGGCAAGATCTATATCGCCGCTGAGATCCTCAACAAGCCGATCAAACTGAATGAGATCGAGATGAGGCTGGTCAAGGAGCACTGTCGAGCCGGCTATGAGATCCTGAAGAATATCGACTTCTCCTGGCCGGTTGCCGAGATTGTCTATCAGCATCATGAACGATTGGATGGTTCCGGTTATCCCCGCGGACTCAAAGGGGACGAGATCATGCTTGAGGCCCGGATACTGGCGGTTGCCGATGTTGTTGAGGCGATGACCTCCCACCGCCCCTACCGGGGACCGCTCGATCTCAACGATGCCCTCCAGGAGATCGTCAGAAATCGTGGCATCCTTTATGATGCCGAGGTAGTTGATGCCTGCTTAGAATTGATTCAGAAAGATAAATTCAATTTTGAAGAGGTGAGCGAGGGGACTTGAACCCCCAACGACTTGAGCCACAGTCAAGCGCTCTACCAGTTGAGCTACGCCCACCATCTGGTATATTTTACCATGGTAGGCCCTTTTGTCAAGCGGAGCGGATATAGGTTGCCCAGTCTGGGGTTCCCCTTGGACTTAATGCAGCAGCACAACCTTCCTAGTGATCAGATAATCACCAGCTTTCATCCGCAAGAAGTAAACACCTTGGGGAAGCTTTTCATAATTATCACCTCTACCCTTCCAGTTAACCTGGTAACTCCCTTCGCTATGTCTGGTATTAACCAAAGTCTCGATACATCGCCCACTAATATCATAAACCCTTAATAGAACATGACACGGTCTCGAAATATAATATTTAATCTTGGTCCTCGAGACAAATGGGTTCGGAGAAACTCTCAGCAAAATATCCTTAGTATAAACAGAAGAACCACCTGCCCCTGGCTGCTGGTCTCGAATTACCGAAACACTCGAGCCCCGATAATTTGCCACATACACTCTATTCTGTTGTGGATTCCAGGTAAAGGCGAGAGGATTTTTACCTACCTTTATCGTCGTAATAACTGAGTCTGCCTCACAATTGATAACCGTGATATTATCACTTCCTCGATTAGCACAGTAGACTTTGTTGTTCTTAGGATTGTAGATCAAGCAATAAGGCCAAAAGCCTACAATAATCGTTGTAATCACTGAGTTTGTCTCACCATCGATTGCGGTAACCTCGTTGCTACCGGCATTGGCGCAATAAACTTTGTTCTCCGTCGAGCTATAGGCTAAGGCATTAGGCTCATTTCCCACCGGTATCGTCGTAATTACAGAGTCACCTTTGCCATCAATTACGGTCACATTGTTGGTCGAATAGTTTGCACAATAAATCCTATTATTCTCAGAATTATGGACCAGAGCACATGGATTACCCCCTACATTAATTGTAGCGATTATGGAATCGCCTACACCATCGATTACTTCGACATTGTTGCTATACCGATTAGCACAATAGATCTTGTTATCTACAGGATTATAGACCAAAGCCCATGGGTCGGTACCTACAAATATTGTCGTAATTACAGAATCGCCTTTGCCATCAATTACGGTCACATTATTGGTGGAATAATTTGCGCAATAAATCTTGTCATTGGTAGGGTTATAAGCCAGAGCCCGAGGTTCGTGTCCCACTGCTATTGTCGTAATCACCGAATCTGCCTCACCATCGATTAATGTCACGTTACTGCTACCCCAATTTGCACAATAGATCTTGTTGTCCACAGGATTGTAGATCAAGTCACGAGGATAAATTCCAGCAGGTAATGTCTTGATAATGCTGTTTCCTGCCCCGTCAAAAACCACAACGTTGTCACCGCTCCAGTTAGCGCAGTAAATCTTGTTATTAGTAGAATTATAGGTCAAGGCTCGAGGCTCCCCACCTACTGCTATTGTTGCGATCACCGAATTTACATTGCCATCAATAACTGTGATATCATCACTATACTGATTAGCACAGTAGACTTTATTATTCGTTGCGTTCCAGATCAACCCTCGAGGTGCCTTCCCTCCTGGCACTGTTGCCACTACCATGTTTGTTGTGCCGTCGATTACAGCGACATTGTCGCTCCGATGATTAGCACAATAGATTTTATTGTTCGTAGAATTATAGGCCAGAGCCCAAGGCCAATCCCCAACTGGTATCATCGTAATCACGGAGTTTGTTTCACCATCGATTACTGTCACACTGTCGCCATCCCGATTAGCGCAGTAGACCTTGTTATTCCTGGAATTATAGGTGAGCGCACAAGGCGTTGTTCCTACCGTTATTGTCGTAATCACCGAGTCTCCCTTGCCATCGATCACAGTGACATTGTTGCTATACTGGTTAGCACAATATACCTTGTTGTTTGTGGAATTCCAACATAAAGAGTAAGTACCACCTCCAGCCGGAATTTTTGCAATTTTCCGGTCTGTATCCCCCGCGATCACGATCACATAGTTACCTCCATATTCCCCACCCACATATATTTTGTTATTTATCGCATTATAAGCAAAAGTTAATGGGTATACTATACCAGAAAGTGAATCAGGAATATAAATTGTAGTTTCCAGCCATTGTCCCAATAGCAAAACAGGAGCCAAGAGGTATAAAATGAGAGACGCTAAGACCAAATACTTTAATCGTATACTCAATGCCGACTTCATACCATCGCCCCCTTCCTAACAGGATTTTTTTATGATATCTATTATTAAATCTTTGTCAATAGATTCCTGTGATTAAGAATGCTGCAATCTGGACTACAAGTGAGGAAAGGTTATAATTTATCATGTTTCGAATTTCAGTTTCAATACTTTGTGGATTTTTAGCAGGCATGATTCCAATTTATGCGCAGACTCAGAATTGGGTCTACAGTTATCATAACGGATATAACGATAAAGGTTATTCGATCATCCAGGGAAGAGGCGGTAATATCTATGCTGCGGGTGAAAGCTGGGGGGATAATCGGTATGACTTTGTTGTCGTCAGTCTCAATACGGCCGGAGTAATGCGATGGGTGTATCGGTATGATGGTCCAGGACGACGGGATGATTTTGCCAATAAGATTATCCAGGGAAAAGACGGCTATCTATATGTTGTGGGTGCAAGCACCGGCTCTGGAACCGCCACTGATATAACGGTAATCTCTCTGGATACCTTAGGATCGCCAAGATGGATATATCGCTATAATGGATCAACCAATCAAGAAGATGTAGCCTATACGATCATTCAAGGTCGAAATGGAAATCTGTATCTTGTTGGCTATAGCGATCTCTATCCCGTTGTTATTAGCTTGACCCCCTCTGGAGCCGAAAGATGGGTTTATTACTTCACCGCCAATACCGGATTCGCATATAATATAGTCCAGACCACCCAAGGCGATTTGGTAGTCAGCGGAACTTACTATGACGGGAGCGATTACGACTTCTTGGTCATCGGGCTCACAACCGAAGGAGTCGAACAATGGAGTTACCGCTATGAGGGACCGGGGTACAGCACCGATAAGGCCCTCTCTATCGCCCAGGGATCAGATGGGAATCTCTATATTGCCGGCTATAGTGAGGGAATTGGAACTCTTGGCGATTTAACCGTGATCAGTCTCACCGTATCAGGTAATCTGCGTTGGATCTATAGATACAACGGTCCGGACGATAAGTTCGACCAGGCATTTCAAATTATTTCTGGTGGTGACCAAAACCTCTACATCGCCGGTCTGAGTAACGGCGACACCACGGCACAGGACCTGTTAGTCATCAGCCTCGATTATACGGGTGCCGAGAGATGGGTGTACCGGTATAACAGCAATGTAAACAGAGATGATGTCGCCTGTTCCATAGTTGAGGGATCTGATGGAAATGTCTATGCAGCCGGATACAGTGGCGGAGTTGGGGAAGATATCGTCGTGATAAGTCTTACTCATAGCGGAATTGAAAACTGGATCTATCGATATGATGGAACCGGAAATGGTAATGACTATGGCAAGGCTGTCTGCGAAGGTCGGGATGGCAACCTATATATTACCGGGTTGAGCTTTGGCGGAGTAGAGAGATACTTTGACCTTGTCATCATCAGCCTTAATAAGCTTGGGGTTGAGGAGGGACATACTGCTCAATCTACCCATCCGTTCATCCCTCTGTTTTTCACCGAGAGAATTTATTTAAAAATCGATTCCCTTGAGCGCATTAATAAAGTAACTCTTTATGATCCAATTGGCAAAACCATTCTTGACTACAACTTCAATCAGACGCTAAAAGAAGTGACTATTTCCGATCCCCGATTGAAAAAACTACCAGCTGGACTTTATTTTCTTATGATTTCCACTGATGTCCATATGTATCACTTCAAAATAGTAAAGATTTAGCCAGATCTTGACGATTCAGGATTTCTTGTTAAGATAAGCCTGAAAAAGGAGGTTGTGATGGTCGATGCCCTGGAAAAGGCGAAGGAACACCTGGCGGAAATCCTGAAACCGCAGCTGGAGAGGGTGGAGAGGATTAAAGCCGAGAAGGATTGGATCGATTATTCCAGGTTGAAGCCGATTATTATTGGGGTAATCGGAGGGGACGGGATCGGTCCCTATATCACCCAGGAGGCTCATCGGGTCTTGGAGCATCTGCTCAAGGATGAGGTCGATAAGGGGAAGGTGGAGTTCCGGGTAATTGAGGGTTTGACGATCGAGCGGAGATCAGAGGTGAAGAAGCCGATCCCGGACGATGTCCTGGTTGAGATCAAGAAGTGTCATGTGCTATTAAAGGGGCCGACGACAACCCCCAAACGGGGTGATCCCTGGCCCAATATCGAAAGCGCCAATGTTGCGATCCGTAAGGAACTCGATCTCTTTGCCAATGTCCGTCCCGTGCGGGTCCCAAAGGAAGGGATCGACTGGGTCTTCTTCCGGGAGAATACAGAAGGTGCCTATGCCTTGGGTCCTTATGGGATTGAGGTAACCCCGGATCTTGCGGTCGATTTCAAGGTGATCACCCGCCCCGGTAGTGAGAGGATCATCCGCCTCGCCTTCGAATATGCCAGGAAGAACAGAATCGATCGGGTTACCGCCGTGACCAAGGCCAATGTTGTGAAGACCACCGATGGGCTCTTCCTCAAGATCTTCTATGACATTGCTAAGGAGTATCCCGAGATCAATGCCGATGACTGGTTCATCGACATCATGACCGCAAAGCTTGTCGATCCCAAACGGAGGACCCAGTTCAAGATCCTCGTCCTCCCCAATCTCTACGGCGATATCCTCACCGATGAAGCAGCCGAGTTTCAGGGTGGGGTCGGGACCGCGGGCAGTGCCAACATCGGCAAGCAGTATGCGATGTTCGAGGCGATCCATGGCACCGCACCACGAATGGTGAGGGAAGGAAGGACCAAATATGCCGATCCCTCCAGTGTCATCCGGGCGGGGGCAATGTTACTCAATCATATCGGCTATCCAGAACTGGGGGAGCGGCTCAATATGGCCTTAGATATCTGCGGTCAGTACGAGCGGAAATTGATTATGACCGGCAGGGATACCGGTGCCACGGGGCGGGAGTTCTGTGACTACATCTTAGAAACGATTCAAGACCCCAAGCTTAAGGAGCGGTGGCAGGGGTATCAGGAAGGATAGAGGATTAAGGGGAAGGGTTTAAACCCTTCCCCTTAACGAGTTACTGTAGAACTATCAGTTTGCCTATCCGTTTTCCTCTCTCGCCTTCCCAGAAGATGAAATAAGGACCGGGTGGAAGATTATGGAAATCGAAGGTAAGGGTGTGCTTACCAATTGCCAGCGGTCTATTGATCAGATGTTTAATCGCTCGTCCACTGGGATCATAAAGGGTTAAATTAACTTGGTCAGTTTGAGCCAGATTGAACTCAATGGTAACCATTCCAAAAGTAGGATTGGGGTAGATCCTGAAACCGGTAAAGAATTCTCTGGACCGCTCAGCAACATGAGGGGTGCCAGCATCAAAGATATAGATTGAATCAGTCCTCCAACATGAGACCCAGAGATGTCCAGTTGCTGGATCATAGGCTACTCCGCAAGGATATGTGGCTGGATTGGTAGCCCATTGGTCGACCCAAGATGCTGAAGCAAAGTCGTATTCATTCATATAGTTGGAGCCATAGTTACCATCACAAGTCCATAGCTCACCGCTGCCAAAAGGGAGATGGGCAAGGCCGAAAGGTCTCACATTAGGGGAACTATAATTGCAAGGGATCTGCTCTTGCACACTGCCAGAAGCAGTATCAATCTTCGAGATGATGGTGTCATTGCCATGGACTACATACAGATACTGACCATCACAGGCCAGATCAAACGGGATTGAAGTAGGTGTAGGAAGTTGCTTTACCACCGACATTGAACCGGTGTCGATCTTGAAGATTCCCGCTGGACTAAACTCAGCATACCAGAGATAACTACCATCCCAAGTGAGTCCTACTGGAATCCCACTGCCAAAGGCGGGATAGGAATTAATCACACTGCCATTGTTAGGATCAACCTTCCAGATCCTTCTTCCCTGGGAGCTATTACCATCGCCACTATTAGCAATCCATAGATAAGTGCCATCGAAGGTAATCCCACGGCTGGCGCCATCGGGAGCGGCAAATTGTCCGATCAAGGGTGGCTGGAGTAGGCGGGGCGGAGAGGGCTGTTCGTTAATCATCATGCTGCTGACATTCTCTACGGTGGCGTCATAGTCTGCAATGGCCATACTGGTGACTCCTATTATCGCAATTACATATCCTACCTTAACCATAATCACCTCCATCCATGATTTTATCCATTTCTCGAATACGGACAAGGTCTATAAAGAGACAACCAGTTTCTTTGCCAATTCGATATCCCTTCGTATCTGTCTGCTAAGGGCATCTGCAGTGGTGAACTGCTTTAAATCACGTAGACGAAGCAGAATCTCAACACCGACCTCTTCCCCATAGAGATCGCCGGCAAAATCTAAGAGATGGATCTCGATCGAATGCTCTTCCTTTATTGTCCGAACCGGTCCAATCGACATCGCTCCGGGATAGACCTTTTTTTGAATATGGCAGCGGACAAGATAGACCCCATCCTGGGGGAGAATCTTCCCGTCATCAACGAGTGCGAGATTAATGGTTGGAAAACCAAGTTTACGTCCCTTCCCATGACCGGGACCAACTATGCCCTGAAATCGGTAGGGACGACCCAACAGTCTCCAGGCCGAGTTGACCCTTCCCATTACCAGTTCCTTCCTTACCACAGTGCTGGAGCAGACAACATCTCCAAGCCGAATCGGCTCGATCACCAGCACCTCGGGAAAGTAACGTTTATAGAGGTAAACCCCTCCTCTCCGATCCCTTCCGAAATGGTGATCCTTACCGGTAACCACAACCTGGGGATTAATTCTGGCAACAATCTGTTTTAAGAAGTCTTTCGCCTCCATCCGAGCAAGTTTCTGATCGAATCGGAAGTAGTAGATGAAGTCAACACCGAGAAGATCGAGGATCGACTCCTTTTCCGATCTGGTGGTGAGGAGCATTGGGAAGTCGGGATTAAAGAATTGGATCGGGATGGGATCAAAACTGATGATCCCGAACCTCTTCCTCCGGGCCCGAGCGATTGCTTTACCGGTTTCAATCAGTATGCGATGCCCGAGATGGATGCCATCAAAGGCACCAATAGTTACAACCGGACCACGAAGCTGTCCCCTTTCAAGATAGACCTTCATTGGACGATCACCCTCTTGGTCCGGAGCAGATCGGATTTCACCATTCCCAGGATTTTTCTCATCCCGTCGGTAACGAAATAGAGCCCATCTTTCCTCCCCACCACTTCCACCGACTTCCCCTGGATGAGGGAATCGATAATCTCAGCGGACATCCTCATCTGGGGCAGAGTTTGGAGAATCTCATCCAAGGAATAAAGAGTTGGTGGATCTCCCAGTGCTATTGCATCTGTTACCGAGAAAGATCCAATCCGGACTCGCCGTAGGGACCAGAGGGTGGCCCCATGGCCGAGCATCTGGCCGAGGTCGTGGATGAGGGAGCGGATATAACACCCCTTCCCAACCACGGCCCGGAAGTGGAGATCGGGAGGCCTGAACTCGATCGTCTCAAGCCGGTAGACCCTTACCTTCCTTGGCCTCTTCTTAACCATCACCCCCTTTCGGGCGAGCCGGTAAGATCTCTCACCAGCAACCTTCACCGCCGAAAAAGTTGGAGGTATCTGTTCGATCTCACCGACAAATTTTTTCATTGCTACCTTGATCTGTTTCAGATCGAGATCGGGCTTTTCTTCCTCAGAAATGATCCTTCCGGTCGGATCATAGGTATCGGTGACGATACCGAACCGGGCCACCCCATGATACTCCTTCTCCATCCCCTGAACAAGAGAGCTAAGCTTGGTCCCATTTCCAACGAGGATCACCAATAGTCCGGATGCAAAGGGGTCAAGAGTTCCTGCATGGCCGAGTTTGGTTTTGAGGACCTTACGGTAGTGGTTAATCACGTGGGATGAAAGCACCCCTTCCGGCTTATCAACGAGCAGGAAGCCATCCATCAGCCCTGAATCATCTGGAGGAGATCCCGTCTGGTCCGGGAGAGGGAGAAGTCGCTCACAAAACCGGCCGCATTCCGATGGCCACCACCTCCAAACCGCTGGGCGATCCGATTAACATTTACCCTTCCCTTCGATCGGAGGCTAACCTTGGTCCTCCCATCCTCGAGTTCCTTCAACAGGATTGAGATCCGGACCTCGGGGATCTGGAGGGGGATCTCGACAAAGCCTTCGGTCTCATCAATTGTGGTCCTGGTCTTACGAAACATCGCCCTTGAGACCGAGATGATTGAGATCCCATTGACCACCTTAAGGGTTGCAAGGGCAAGCGAGAGGAGCCGGAGACGATTTGGAGTCTGATTGAGAATCCTCTCCCCCACCTCAGCCGGTGGTGCCCCGGCGGCAACCAGATGACCGGCATTAATTAAGGTCTCGGCCTTGGTGTTTCGGAAGATAAAACCGCCGGTCTCGGCAAAGATGCCGGCGTAGAGAATTGACGCTGTGGTAGGATCGATCCCAATCCGCCACCGTTTGAAGAGGGCCATCAGGATCTCAACCGTGGATGAGAATTTCGGCTCTACGATATTTATTACGCCAAATCCTGGATTGGAATCGTGGTGATCGATATTGATGATGAGACCGGAAGGTTTCCAGCCGGGAAGACGGGAGAGGGAGGCGGTATCCAGGACGATCGAAAAGGGAACTTTTTTTGGTCGGGTGCGGAACCGGCTGCTGCGGGTGAGAAAACGGTATCGAGTGGGAATCGGCCTGGGACAGAAGAGGTGATAGGAATAGCCGGTTATCTTCTTGATGACCCGGTAGAGCCCGATTGCCGAAGCGATCGCATCTCCATCGGGAGAGGTGTGAATCAGGATCTGACCCTGATCATTCCTTCTGATCAGCTCCAGTATCCGTCTCGCCTTTGATGCGGTCAAGGAGTTCATCGATGCGCTGGCCATACTCGTAGCTCTTATCCTCCCGAAAGCGGAGCTGGGGTAGATACTTAATCTTGATCTTCTGGGCCAATTGTGACCGAATATAGCCGAGGGCGTGTCTCAGTGCGATCCCAGCCTCGGGGTGATTCATGGTCGTAAAGTAGATAGTGGCATATTTCAGATCACGGGTTACTTCCGCACCGGTGATAGTGATGTGGATAAATCTGGGATCAGAGGATTCCTGGATGATTTTGGCTAACTCCCTTTTGATATTCTCGGCCACCCTTTTGTTCCTCATCGCCTCTCAAAATCATAGTTGAGGAGTGTAAAATTTCGCTCCTTTCTGACAAAATTGATCACATGGTTTAGTGTCCGGTCGACGCTCCCCCGATCACCGCCGGTGATTACCGCCAGCCGGCTCCGCTGCCAGAGATCCTGATAGTCGACCTCGATAACACAGATATTGAAATTATTCTTCAACCTCTCCTTAAGGCTCTTAAGTTGACGCCTCTTGTCCTTTAGTGATCTTGCCGTGTCATCGTAAAGTTCTAAATAACAGACTCCGACAACCATTATGCTTCCCTCGGTTTCTCCTCCTTGGCGATGATTACGATCTCATCACCGACCTTGAGGTCCTTTATCCCCTCAATCCCGACACCACACTCAAAACCCTGCTCCACCTCCTTGACATCCTCTTTAAACCTCTTGAGGGATGAAACCACCGATCTGAAGATCTCCTCCCCATCCCTCACGACCTTGGCCTCAGCCCCCCTCACCACTTTGCCTTCCTTTACATAGCAACCCGCGATGAGACCAATCTTGGAGATGGTAAATACCTGCCGGACATCGAGGCGGCCGATCTCAACCTCGGTAATCTCGGGCTCCAGCATCCCGAGCAGGGCCGATCTTAGATCATCGATTGCTTCATAGATGAGGCGATAGGTCCGGATCTCAACACCCTCGGCCTCTGCCAGCTCCTTGGCTCGAGGATCGACGCCGACATGAAAACCAACGCATATGGCAGAGGTTACCTGAGCGAGACGGATATCCGAGGTATTGATCGGCCCCACCCCCCGGTGGATAACACGGATCGAGGCCTCTTCAACCGCCATACCTTCGATCTTCTCAGACAACGCCTCAACCGATCCCGCAACATCGCCCTTCAGGATCACCTTCAGCTCCTTCAACTCACCCCGCTGGATCTTCTCCTGAAGGTCGTAGAGGGTGACCCGTTTTACCTTGGTGGCTGCAGCCCTCCTCATCAGCAGTCTCCGCTGTGCGATATCACGTGCCTTGATCTCGGTGGGAACGACCTGAAAGATCTCACCAGCCTCGGGCAGGGTATTGAAGCCGAGAACCAGAACCGGCATCGATGGTTCGGCCTGAGGAATCCGGTTACCATCCTCATCCAGCATCTCCCGCACCCGCCCGTGGCTGACTCCACAGACAAAATTATCTCCTTTTTTTAAGACCCCGGACTGGATCAGGAT
>QNBE01000009.1 GCA_003645615.1 Caldifarciminota bacterium | reverse complement strand
ACCAATCCAGATCACCTTCTCCAAGCCGATGGATACGACGGCGACCTTAGGGGCGATCAGGATTTTGAATCTTGATGACAGTTCAGATGTTACTATCCAGGAGCACCAGTGGTCCGGGGATCTTAAAGAGATCACGATGCGGGTCTGGGATCCGGAGGTTACCGAAGACACCACCGGCCTCGACTTTCTGACCAACTATGAGGTAAAGATCCTGGGCACGGCCTGTGACACCGCCGGGATGACCCTGGATGGGAATAAGAATGGCAAGCCCGAAGGCTCACCGGAGGACGACTATGTCTTCACCTTCAAGACCCGGGAGCCGAGGTATGAGATCAGTTGCTCACCTTTCCTCTCCAAGATCAAGGTGAGACAGAGCCGGTTGATCAAGATCATCGTTGAGAATTGGGATGTCAGGACAATCGATCCTATCCAGCTCTCTACCGATGCCCCAAATGATCCGAACTGGAGTGTGAGCGGGGCCGATCCATCATTGGTTGCGGTTCCGGCGGGCGGAACCGCCGAGGCAGTTTTTCAGGTGATCAATTATGGAGAGCCGGGGTCGATCATCGCGGAGGTGAAAGGCGTTTTTAGAGGAGTGATAGAAAGATTTAGTAATGCCTGCGTCTGGGCATATAAACCGGAGCAGCAGTATTCAGAACCTCATCCACCACCTCCCGGACCCGATGAGAACTATTCGATCACCAATCATAAGTTTCCCGATCCCTGGATTTTTAATCCTCAGGCAAAAGTTGGGATCTTCCTATCTGGTTATGCGGAGTGTATCGGCCATCTGTTGGGAAAATATAATATCGCCTCATCTGTTGTGCTTGATAATTTTGAGATCCTCGGTGCCAGAGATCGCTCCATATCAGATCTTGATGTCCTATTCATACCAACTGGTGGATTATACTCATACTCAAATCTGCCGACCTTCAGAGAGAAACTCGATGAGTATGTTAGGAATGGTGGAACTCTGGTCTGTTTCACCCAGCCGAAGGGTGAAGATTTTAACGCTCTCCCGGGAAGTCCAGAGGGTTTCGGCTGGACCGAAGATGAGTCCTGCCATCTCCTTGCCGCTTATCTAAACCTCTGGAAGACATACTGTTCCGGTTTGGATACGGTCACCTATGATGGGAATATGGATGGTTACCTGACCAATTATCCTCCCGAGACCGATGCCCTGCTGATCAGGATCGCCAATGGCTTTCCCGCCTTTATCTCCTATCCCTATGGTAAGGGTAAGGTGATTCTAACCACTGGCTATCCGGATTTTGCCTATCGGCAGAGGAGTCAACTCAGGGATGAAGCCAGATTATGCCGTGATCTCATGACCATTCTCGCAATACCGGATACGGTTCCCGAGTATTACGCCGATACCACCATCACACCGGCAGTAAAGATCTCCTATCCCTCATATCTCGAAAGCATACCGGCAAACAGAGCCGAGGTTAGGATCTATTACCCGAATCGTGAGAGCTTGAGGGTTGATAATCTGCTTCTTACGCCGCCAATGTTGCCCGGGGATGAACGGGTGATTACCCTTGCCTCTCTTACAACGCCCGAATCACTGGGCATCTATCCGATCTGTTATACACTGTATCAAGATACTGCTCGATTAACCGATGAGGAATTCGGCGGCGGTTTTGCGGTGAAGACCGATATCAAGGTTGGGGAGTATAACCTCGGTGATGTCCAGATGTGGGTAACTGTGCTTGAAGAGGAGGTGCTCTGGGGTCAACCGGCGGAATTTGATGTCTATATCAGGAATAATACCGAAGATACAATCTTCAGTCGACTTCTAATCGGTGACAGGATGGTCTACCCCATTAGAATAATCTACGATGATACTATATCCAACATCTCGATTCCACCCGAGACCATTGTAAAAGTTGACTATGAACGGGATGTGAGCGAGCGCGGGTTGGTCTACTTCTCGCTCTTCAGTAGCGACACCACCATCCATCGGCGGATCGCCCACTTTAGTAAATATATCCAGGTGAAGTGGCCGAGGATCTCGCTCAGAGTTGTCGCCGACTCCCTTCAATACCATCACCACAGCACCGCCACCATCAAAATGAGCTACTACTCCAACTTCACTGCTGTGGATACCTTCACGGTTTCGATCCTTAAGGAGGATTCGCTGGTATATAAGATCTGTGACACCATTTTCCATGAAGAGAATCTCTGGTACTCCGAGACGCTGAATTACTACCTCGATCCGGAACTGCCTCCCGGGCGATATGATATCCAGGCTACCGCCTATTATCTCCACTATAAATGGTGGACCTCTTATTACTCCTTTCTCCTAATCGGTCCCACGATCAAGTTTGCATCGGTCATCCCGGATACGGTCATTACCGGTTTCGATACGACGAGGTTTGTGGTTGAGGTTTATCCGGAGAAATATGTTTGTCCAAGCAACACCCTCTCTTACTGGTTGACCATCCCGAGTGGGATACCCGGTGTTCCCGCCGATACCGTCTTCAGACATGATGTGGTTATCGACTCTCTCCACAACGGCGACACCCTTATCGCACCATTTACGATTGACTCACTACCCTACGGTCACGGCGGCTATTCCTTCGGTTACACCCTAAAATCGATCGATAAACTGAGTGGAAGTTATGGTCTTCGCCATTATCTCTGGTGGGATCTGGCATTCTTGGGTGGATCCTACCGGTGGGAAGACACACTCAATATCGCCTTGGAGCTCAAATATCAGGGTAACTTTTTGCAGCCGATCAGCATCATCCTTGATGTTGAGAAGGGTGATACCTGCTATTATGACTCCACCGTCTTTCTAACCTTAGGGCTGGATACGGTTCTAAAATATCGGGTTCCAATCGATTCCGGCATCCCCTCTGGAGAATATCAGATCTTGGCCCGGGTCTGGTTTGGTGATAAGGTGAAAGAGATTAAAAAATATTACACGGTTCAGGCACCGGTACCGGCCCGGATCATCTGTGCTCTGGATAGTTTCGGATACGAGATCGGCGACTCGGCAACTCTGATAATCCATAATATGGGTGAACTTGAAGCCGATGTGCGACTTGATGATATGAACATCCAGGGTCCGGGCTACTACTATCAATCGCTTGAGGGTGCATCTTATACTATCCCCGGTGGTGGATTTGCCCATTATAGGTTTGAGGTTCCCACGGTGATGACCGGTACTTACTACCTTCAGGGGCGAATTCGGGAGCTGAATTTCAATCAGGAGCTCGCTTTATACGAGAGATTCGATATTCATGGCATTGACGCGGATCTTGCCCTCACCACCGATAAGGACTTCTATCTGGATATCGATTCGGTCGGGGTCGAGTTTTCGGCCCGAAATCATGACTATCACCTGAGCGGTGATCTCACCCTTGAGATCAAGCCCTATATCCTCCATCCGGACAGCCTGACCCTCACCCCGGGCGACTCCCTATGGCAGGTCTATCCCGAGGTCTGTAAGGGGTGCACGATCAAAAACGGCAGGATGACCCTCTTAGGCTATGACAGACTCTATGAGGTCGATATCTGGAATTTCAGCGAGGGAGACGGTCGGGATGGGGGAGGGGTTCTCAGCCGGCGCGCGCTCATCAAAAAGCTCTTGAGAGATAAGAGAGGAGGCGGTCGGGACGGGGGTCGGGGGATCTCCTACACCGCCCTCGCATCTTATGGATGCGATCTCTATATGGCGATGAGTGCTGAGACCTGCAGGATCAAAGGGCCCTATCCGGACTGGAGCGAGAGTTATGATCTACCCGGGATAACCTCGATCTTCCGATTTGTCATGGACGGCCAGTATTTCTATATCGTGGATAAGGATGGATCGAGATTGTATAAGGTCGATCGGACCGGTTCGGTGGTCAAATCCTGGCCGCTATCGGCCCCTTATGGTATCGGGATTGAGGATAATTATCTCTATCTTGTTGATCAGGGGAACCACCAGGTCGTCAAGTTCACCACTGATGGGGATACGGTCCTTCTCTTCGGTGCGGATCACCTCTCCCGACCTGCTGATCTGGCGGTAAGAAGTGGTGTGATCTATGTCTCGGATCTGGACCTTAATAAGGTGCTCACCTTCGATGTTAGCGGCAACTATCGCTCCGAATTTGCAATAGGAAGATTTTCGGTGATCGAGGTAGACGATAAGGGCTATCTCTACGGCTATGATCTCGATAGCGCCAATATCGCCAAGTTCGATGAGCAGGGCAATCTGATCGAGCGGTATCCTCTATCATCGGATGATATCTGTGCGGCCGATACCCTGATCCACTCGGCCAAGGTCTACACATCCATCACCGACTACATCACCGGTTATGTGCTCATCAACTACGGTAGGAATAAGGGGTTTACCGAGACCGAGATGATCTTCCTGCCCGGTCTCGATAAGATCACCGATTTCCAGGCCTTTGATAATCCTCACGGTGGAGATATCGATTACAGATTTGGTGTCTGGATAGGTGTTAACGGTTTTAAGGTCTACTTTCCCATCGATTCGATCTATGCATTCAATTTTAGACCCCATGCGAATGTCCTTTATCGGGCAGATCTCACCCTCCCCAACGGCGGGATTCCTCCCGAGATCGAAAAGCTCAAATTCAGCTATCTCTCCGGCTATGTGGGACCTCCGGTCTGGTCCGACTATGTCTCGCTCTCGATCGAACCCGATGATTCAATCCTGATCGAGCGGAATGCCGGGTTGATGCCGGATACCGGCGAGTATGCGCTCTGGGGCGATCTCTTCTTAAGTTCCGGACAGCGGTATTATCCGATCCCGGAGCACCACTTCTATGTCGGACCGACCGAGCTCTCCTTGGGAATCAAGAGCGACTATGAGCGATATTATCCTGATGAGGATATCCAACTCTCGATCCTGGCCGCAAACAGCTCCGATTCTTTGGTGAGCGGACTCAGTCTTCGGTTCTTCAAAAGAGAGAGTCTGGTGATCGATACCACCTTAGATCTTTACGGCAATTCGGTCGAGACGCTCTCGGTGACATTAAGCGATACCGCGACCTTTGAGGTGGTGGGGCTATTGTTTAGGGAGGGGAAGGATGGAGGATCGAGGTTTGGAATCGATACGATTCGGGCGTCGAAATACCTTCTGGTCGAGCCACCGCCGGTCGATTATCAGGTGAGTTATCCTGAGACGGTAAGCCATGACTCCTTTGATGTCACGATCGACCTCCGCAACCACTGGGAGCGCGAGGTCGAGATAGTAGTTAGTTCAGAGATCGGTGGGATCGAATATGTCGACACGGTCTTCCTATACCCTGAGGCGACCTCACGGTTAGAGCACCGGTTTGCGATCGATGAGGACGATACGCTGACCATCAGATATGTCAAACCGGGATGCTTGGGGGCGAGGTCCTATCCGATCATCTTTGGTGAAAGGATCTCGGTTTTGATTGATACGATCGTAACCTCAGAGCCTCAAGTCCCGATCCCTTATCGGGTGGTAAATACCGGTTTTTATCCGGTTGATCTGGAACTGTCGCTTCGGATTCTGGATAGTCTCGGAATCTCGGTCGATTCGACGACGGTTAAGAGCGTTGTCCCGATCGGCGATACGGTCGGGGGTGAATTCGGGACGGTCTTGGATTATGGAGATTATCTCCTCTCTTATATCGGAAGGCCGGTGGGAAGTCCGGTAATCCTCGATTCCGGTTCGGTGCCGATCCGGGTGATCGTTCCGGATCGGCTGACGATCTCGGATCTCTATCTCCATCCCCGGTGCGACAGCTCGGGCAATATCGTCATCGATCTTATGATCAGGAACCACTCGGCCAACCCATTCTTCGGCAATGTGAAATTATCAGGCTCATTCATCAATGAGACTAAGGAGATCGATATTCCAGGTCTCGATTCGGTCATGGTCACCTTTACCTCTGATGCGATCCTCTCTCAGGGCTATGAACCGGTCACCGGTGAGATCCTGAAGAACGGTGAGGTGATCTTTGAAAGAATAGACTCCTTATATTTTGAGCCGATGTTTGTGATCGACTCTTTACCTCAAGGTTTATCCTTCGGGGTTGGTGATACCGCTCTGATAATAATTCCGGTCTCCAATCGCGGCAACGCCCTGGGTCAGGTGAGACTGAGGGTTGATTTTGATGAGATCGGTGAGATAGAGCACCTGATCCAGTTGGTCCCGGCCGAGGTAAGGCCGGACACCTTCACATTCGTCATCCCGGTAGACCTCGAGGAGAAGACCTACTATGCCTGGGTCTGGTTGGATGATGAAGAGTATGTCCTGCCGGTTAAGATCCTGGGTTATAAGGTCGATGTGACTGCGAGCCTGAACAAACCCTACTATTTTGAAGGGGATACGGTTGATCTAACCCTTCGGTTGAGGGCACTAAATGAGCGACTCCTGAAGGGGTTTGTGGTTGCCAGTTATGCGGGGGAGAACCTCACCTCAGATTTCTATCTTACCGGAATGGTGAGAGGTATCGATCTTTCCGATCCGGATCTGATCGGGGCGACCGCGGACACCGGGCTATATATCAGTTCGGTGATCATGACCGGTGGCTTTGACAGTTTGAAGGTTAGTAGCGTGGTATCGGGTGAAGTTGATCTAAGAACCCGACTGATCGATCCCGACTCGATCCACTACTCGGCCTGGTATCGGGATACGGTGATAGGGATTCCGGGTGATCTGATCCAGTTCAAGGTCCATTTCCATGACACGACCTCGCTCGTTGACAGGGTCCTCTTCGACCTCTATAAGGGCGACTCAACCTGGCAGGTTGTGGTCGACTCATTTGAAGAGCCGAAGGTTGATGGCACCTTCAGATTCCCATTTGAGCCCGGTGCCGGTTCGGTATTCTACGGGATCTACACCGAGACCGGGCGGGGTCTTTACTTGAATACGATCAGGGTCTATGAAGGGAACGATACGATAAATCTGATCCTGGATAGGATGGTCTATGAGATGGGTGACACCGTCGATGTTGAGGTAATAACCGATTATGATGGCCTTTTGAAATATAGGGTAGAATTCTATCCCTATGAGCCGATCTTAGACTCGATCTGGATCGATACGATCACCAATGAGTTTACATTTATCTTACCGGAAGAACTGGTATCGGGCAGTTACGAGATCGACTACTCATTCTTCATCGAAGGAGATACGACCAGTCCGTTCTCGTCAACCCACCCCTTCGATGTCTATGGCTATTCGATCCAGGTTGTCGACTGCCGACTCGATACCACGGTTTACGAGCCGCACGATACCATGGCGATGAGGCTCAAGGTCGGCTCGAATCGTGATCTTGAGTCAAAACTCAAGATCGGATTCTATCAGGGGGACGACTACTATCCGGGCCCGGAGGTCCAGGTTGAGATCGATTCTGGATTTAATCTCGTCGATCTCGAGATGGTGATGCCGGTTGAGAAGCGGGGTCCGGCCTCTCTCCGGTATACATTTTATAGAGACAGCCTCTGGCTCTCTTCACACCAGGAGGGCTTTGTCGTCCATATCCCTGATTCGATACCACCGGAGTATGAGATTGTAAGATTGCCCGAGGATACCTATGATCCCACGATGGAACATGAGGTCGTGATCGTTGCGACCGATGAGACCCGGATCACCGACAGTTTATATTATCACGATGGGATCACCTGGCATACATCAGGCCATCGATCGGTAACCGGTGATACGATCACCTATCTGATCCCCGCCCAGCCGAGGGCGACGAATCTCAACTTCTATATCGTGCTTGAGGACAGCTTCGGCAATACCTCTCGGGTCCCCGATGTAGATTATTTCTCATTCTGGGTCAATGAGCCGCTGCCGCCGGTTGAGTTAACCGGTGATACTGCCTTTGAGTATATTGGGCTAAATTGGTCAGAACCAGGCGAGATCCTGATCTACGACCATGGTCTGCCCTCGGTAATCACCGATAATGGGGCGGTGCGGATCACCCCCCAGTATCTACCCTCAGCCTTAATCGGGTTAGACCTCTACCTGGAGTCGGAAACAGTCGAGACGACCGATGTCCTGATCTCATTTTATGAGGTGGTCGATGGTGAACCGGGCGATACGATCCTGCCCTCGATCATTCAGAAGATCCCGATTGCGAGCGGCTGGAACCACCTCGATCTCGATTCGATCCTGCTCCCCCAGGAATGCTATCTTGCGATCTCCTTCACCGATTCGGTCTATCTCTTTGGTGATGGCGATTCTGGGGCTTTCCGGACCCGGGTTTTGGACACCACCTGGCAGAAGATCGATACCCTCGGCAACATCCTTCTAAGACCCGAACTCTCCTATCCTTCAGACAGCCTCTACTTCTACCGGGTCCTAAGGAGGGATACCGGGGTCTTTGAGTTGATCGCCGACTCATTATCTGCCGAAGGTCTTACCGACACCTCAGTCGCCGGTGAAAAAAGATATCAATATCTCGTCCAGGCCCACTATCCCGAACCGGGTCTGAACGGGACCTCACCGATCCTCGAGGTTGTCTACGATTACACCCCACCGGTCTATGGCGACAGTCTGATCGTCATACCCTATCCCGATCGCTATCTCATCGGCGCCGAGATCACCGATGGGATCGGGGTGATGGCCGATAGTCTTGTCTATGATACCCTCACGATCGGGAGTGATTCGATCGGGGATCTCTACTGGTATACGATACCATACGAAGGTCGGGAGATAAAATATTATCTCTTCGCAAGAGACAGCGCTTATAACCTGGCCCGAAATCCGGACACCGGCCATTACATAATCCCCGGTGAGGGGATCAGCGGCCATATCACCCATGATACAACCTGGGCGACCGATGTCTATGTGGTGGGAGATGTCACGATCGATGATGGTGCGACGCTCACCATCCTCTCCGGGGTTGTGGTCGAGTTCGCACCCTTCCGTGATGATGAGCATGGGGGGATCGATTCTACCCTATCCGAGCTGATCGTTGAAGGAGAGATCGATCCCGATTCCGGTGTCGTATTCACCTGTGAGGAGCAGGGTGGCTGGTATGGGATCAGATTGCTCACCAAGACCAAGAAGATTACCGGATTTGAATTGAGATCGGCAAGGTGCGGTTTGTCCTACTATCTTGGTAGGCCGATAACATTTAAAGAACTCACGGTTACCGGTTGTGATACCGGTGTCGTTTCCAGCTCCTGGATCACCCAAGTCAGATCTTGTCGAATCGATTCCAATCGGATAGGGGTTGTGATCAACGATGGGATATTCAACCGGTTGAAATCCTGTTCGTTCTCGGGGAATGGGGTTGGTCTCCTGGTCAGGGGATTTGTTGATGGTGGAGAGGGGATAAATCCCGATCCTCCCAATTCCAAAGGGTTGATTGTGCTGGAGCAGCCACAATCCGAAGTCCGAACCCCGGAACAGATCCCGAATTCCGAACGAGAACTTCTATTTCGGCCCATTGATAAGGATTGCGGCATGGCCTTGGTCTTGGATAATGCCTTCGCCGAAAACGATACCGGGATCGTCTTTACCGATTTTGCCTTGGCGCTGGTCAAGAGGAATGATCTGATCGGTGATGGGATCGGCATCTATATCGACGACTCCTGGCCGATCCTGGGTATCGGGATGTGTGGTAAGAATCGAATTATTTCCGAATCTTATTCGGTCTATAACAACTCCCCTTACAATATCAAAGCCGAAGGTAACTACTGGGGGACGACCGATCCGGATTCGATCGGACTCAAGATCTACGACCATTATGATGATCCCTCCCTCGGAATCGTCGACTTTGAGCCCTACTGGGATGGGGTGGAGGCATTTGCCGGTGGGCCCCAGGCCGGGGCCGAGGCCCCGCTTCCCCTCCGCATGAAGCCGATCCCCTCACCCTCGGTGGGTGGTGTTACCATCGAGTATCAGACCTTACTGCCGAGAGAGGTTAAGATCGCCATCTTCGACCCCTCCGGTCGGCAGGTCTGGTTCTGGGTTGAGAAGGGGGTCGGTTACCACCGCATCACCAAGGGTCTCCCCACCGGGGTCTACTTCCTCCGGCTTGAGGCAAAAGGTGTGAGGATCGAGCGGAAGGTGGTCATCATCGATTGATCCCCCTTCATCAGGATCGAAGATAACAGAAATCCGTTGACAGATTTTAAGATCGTGTTAATATTTCACCATGCCGACAATCAATCAGCTTATCCGGCGTCCTCGGAAGCAGCCGAAGAAGAAGACCAAGGCCCCGGCCCTTAAGGGAAACCCTCAGAAACGTGGGGTCTGCACCCGGGTCTATACCACCACCCCCAAGAAACCGAATTCAGCCCTGAGAAAGGTCTGTAAGGTGAGGCTGTCCAGTGGTTATGAGGTCACCTGTTATATCCCGGGTGAGGGGCATAACCTTCAGGAACACTCGATCGTTCTGGTCCGTGGTGGCCGGGTCAAGGATCTACCCGGGGTGAGATATCATGTTGTCCGTGGGGTCTATGACTGTGCCGGAGTCGAGAGCCGTCGCCGTTCCCGTTCCCTCTACGGGGCCAAACGGCCCAAGGAGAGCCAGTAATGGCACGACGACGAAGGGCAGAGATCAGGAGGATTCCCCCGGATCCAAAATATGGTAGTGTCCTTATCAGCAAGTTTATCAATAATCTCATGTGGGATGGTAAGAAGAGTCTGGCCCAGCGCATCTTCTATCAGGCCTTGGAGCTGATTGAGAAGAAGACCAGGGAGGATGGCCGGAGCGTCTTCGAGCGGGCAATAAACAATGTCAAACCGCTCCTTGAGGTCCGACCGAGAAGGGTTGGTGGTGCCACCTATCAGATCCCGATCGAGGTGGCACCGAGACGGAAGGAGAGCCTGGCAATAAAATGGATCATCAAGGCGGCCCGGGCCCGGAGTGAATATACGATGGTCGAACGGCTCGCCGCTGAGATCATCGCCGCCAGCAAGAATGAGGGTGGCGCAATAAAGAAGAAGGAGGAGATCCACCGTATGGCGGAGGCGAACCGGGCCTTCGCCCACTTCCGCTGGTAATTATAGATGATCAACTTAGAACGGATCCGCAATATGGGGTTTATGGCCCATATTGATGCGGGAAAGACGACAACAACGGAAAGGATTCTCTTCTATACCGGTCGTATCCACCGGATGGGTGAGGTCGATGAGGGCTCAGCAACCATGGACTGGATGGATCAGGAGAAGGAGCGCGGGATTACGATCACCTCGGCCGCAACCACCTGCTACTGGAAGGATCATCGGATCAACATCATCGACACACCGGGCCATGTTGATTTCACCTGTGAGGTGGAAAGGTCACTCAAGGTCCTCGATGGTGTCGTTACCGTCCTCTGTGGGGTATCGGGTGTCCAGCCCCAGACTGAGACGGTCTGGCGCCAGGCCGACCGATATCGGATCCCGAGGATCATCTTCGTCAACAAGCTGGACCGGATTGGGGCCGACTATTATCGGGTGATCGATCATATCAAAGAGAAGCTCTCTCTGCCACCACTCCCGATCCAGCTCCCCTTCTATAGGGGAGATCGCCTTGCCGGAATCATCGACCTTTTGAAGATGTCGATGTTTGTCTGGGAGGATGAGCTCGGCACCGAGATGAGGGAGGTTGAGATCCCAGATTCGGAGCAGGCCCGGGCCCAGCAATATCGGGAAGGGCTTTATGAACAGCTCGCCGAGGTCGATGACCTGATCTTAGAGCGGTGGCTCCATGGGGAAGAGGTCGGTTATGAGGAGACGATCCAGGCGATCAGGAGGGCCACACTGAAGCTCAAGCTCGTCCCGGTCCTCTGCGGTTCTGCCCTCAAGAATCGTGGTATCCAGCCCCTCCTCGATGCGATCATCGATTTTCTGCCCTCGCCCAAGGATGTTCCACCTCAGGAGGGTTATGACCCTCTTACCAATGAGAAGAAGAGCTTCCCCCTCGATGGCCCGTTCTCGGCTCTGGTTTTCAAGATCCAGATCCATCCCCATATCGGCTTCCTCTATTATCTCCGGGTCTATTCCGGAACCCTTAAGAAGGGGAAGAAGATCGCGATCATTCCGGGACGAAGACTACACCGTCCGACCAAACTTCTGCTCATGCACTCCAACCATCGGGAGGAGGTTGATCAGCTTACTGCTGGGGAGATCGGAGCGGTAGCGGGCATCAAGGAGTGTAAGACCGGTTACACCCTATGCGATCGGGATAACCTTATCGCCTATGAACCGATGAGTTTTCCCGAGCCGGTGGTGACGATGGCGATTGAACCGAAATCGAGCATCGATGAAGAGAAGCTCAATGAGGGTTTGGAGTTTCTCAGTTTAGAGGATCCCACCTTCCGCTATCAGGTCGATGAGGAGACCGGTCAGCGGACGATCTCCGGGATGGGTGAGCTCCATCTCGAGATTCTGGTGGAACGACTCCGGCGTGAGTTCGGGGTTGGCTGTAATGTCGGTCACCCCCAGGTTGCCTACCACGAGACGATCCAGCGCGAGGCGGTAGGGAGGGGGAAGTTCGACCGGACTGTGGGTGGGGTGAGCCTCTTTGCCGAGGTGGAGCTTATGGCCCAGCCCAACCCCAGGGGAGGGATCGGTGTCGAGGTGATATCTGAACTGAAGGAGGAAGTGAAGGGGTGGCTGAGGGAGGCAATTGAGGAGCAGAGCGGGGCCGGGGTTATCGCCGGCTACCCACTCACCGACATCATGGTCCAGATCAGAAAGGTGAATTTTAAGGAGACGGGTAATGATGTTGCGATCAAGGTAGCAACCGGCACCGCATTCAATGAGGCGATCAGGAGGGGTGAGCCGACCGTCTTAGAGCCGATTATGGCCTTGGAGGTGATCGTTCCCGAGCAGTATCTCGGTGATGTGATCAATGATCTCAATGCCCGGAGGGGAAGGGTGGTTGAGGTGATCCAGGATAAGAAGACCAGGATCATCCATGCCGAGGTCCCGCTCGCCCGCTTCTTCGGTTATGCCACGGCCCTCCGTTCCCTGACCCAGGGGAGCGGTGTCTATACCATGCAGTTCTCCTACTATCGGCCGGTCTCAAGGATTGACCGGTTATGATTTTTAATTATATTTTTTTCTCCGGAGGGCTAGTCCTAACTGGTAAGGCGGCGGACTTGAAATCCGCTGGGTGTTAAACCCATGGGGGTTCGAGTCCCTCGCCCTCCGTGGAGAGGTGGCCGAGTGGTTTAAGGCGCCCGCTTGCTAAGCGGTTGTCCGTCGAGAGGCGGACCGGGAGTTCGAATCTCCCCCTCTCCGTAAATTTTTTATGGTCTGCGTCCGATTCGCCCCATCTCCTACCGGTCATCTCCATGTCGGTGGGGTGAGGACCGCTCTTTTTAACTGGCTCTTCGCCCGCAACCAGAAGGGTAAATTCATCCTGAGGATCGAGGATACCGATATCAAAAGATCGGAGCGGGACTGGATCGACAACATTATCGAAGGGCTCAGCTGGATCGGGATCGACTGGGATGAGGGGCCATACTACCAGTCGGAGCGGAGAGCAATCTATGATCGCTATTTTGAGAAGTTGAAACGGACCGGCCGGATCTACCCCTGTTTCTGCACCCCGGAGGAGTTGAAGCGGCGGCGGGAGGCAGGGATGTTTCTCTATGATCGGAGATGCTATCGACTCTCCGAAGATGAGGTGGAGGAGAGGATCAAGGCGGGTGAGCCCCATGTCTACCGCTTCCTGATGCCGGAAGGGGAGATCGTCTTTGAGGACCTTATCCATGGCGAGCTTAGGAAGGAGGGGAAAGAGATCGAGGATTTTGTCGTTGTTCGATCCGATGGCACCCCCACCTATAACTTCGCCTGTGTGGTCGATGACCATGAGATGGGGATCACCCATGTTATCCGTGCCCATGAGCATATCGCCAATACCCCGAAGCAGCTTGTCCTCTATCATGCCCTCGGTCTTGATCCACCCCGATTTGTCCATATCCCGTTGATCTTGGGGCCGGATAAGAAGAAACTCTCCAAACGCCATGGTGCGGTCTCACTGCTCGACTATCGGAAGGAAGGCTACCTGCCCGAGGCGATGGCCAACTTCCTCGCCCTGCTCGGCTGGACCCCGGGTGGAAACCAGGAGATCCTCTCGCTTGATGAGATGATCGAGCGGTTCTCCCTCTCCCGGGTCCATCGGGCCGATGCCGTCTTCGATATCCAGAAGCTCGACTGGATGAATGGGTATTATATCCGCCAGCTCTCCGATGATGATCTGCTCAATCGGCTCCGCCCCTTTATCCTTGCTGCCGGTTATCTCAAGGAGGAGGAGTTTGAGACTGAGAAGGGGTGGTTGCTCAGGGCGGTTCGAGCCTATAAACCGAGGATGAAGCGGCTGACCGATTTCATCCACCTCTCGGTCTACATCTTTAAGGATGATTATCCGGTCGATCGGGATGCGCTTCGGCTTATTGATGAGACCGCCCGGAAAAGATTTAATATGCTGGCCGATCGTTATGAATTGCTCGAGCGGTTTGACCGGAAGGTTGCTGAGGAGGTCTTCCGTTCCCTCATCAAGGAGCTGGGTATAAAGACCAAGGAGCTGATCCATCCGGTCCGGATCCAGCTTACCGGTCGGACCGAAGGGCCAGGACTATTCGAGATCATGGAACTGCTCGGAAAGGAGCGGACAATTGGAAGACTCCGTCATTGAGACCTATATCAAGATCCCGGCCCTGGTGGCGATGGTATCGTCATCGGTTGAGGTCTTCCATCAGGAGACGCTCGGCTATCTTCTGGGCCACCGGACCGAGACCGGGTTTGTGGTCGAGTATGCGATCCCATTCCAGACCGTGGAGAGGGGTTATGCCCATGCGACCATCAATGAGGCCCGGATCGACCGGATCGTCCGGATGCTCGAGCCGCTCCATATCGATGTCAAACTGATCGGTGCCTTCCACTCCCATACCCAGTTCGGCGAGATGAGAGCAGACCCGATCCCCTCGGATACCGACCTCTATAATATGGTCCCGGGCTATCTCCATCTGATTGTCGCGGTCAATCATAAGAAGAAGGATCAACCCTGGAAGGAGAATCAGGATGAAACCATCTCGGGAACGATCGACATCTATCATCTGAAGATCGGGGGCTATGTCGTTCCCGAACCGGGCTGGAAATATCGGAAGGTAAAGCTGAGGATGCCCTCACTCACGGTTGAGAAGAATGATTAGGGCCTGCCTCTTCGACTTCTGGATCACCCTGGTTGAGATCGATCAATTGGATATCCCGACCCGGAAGGAGCGGTTCCGTGACTTTCTCAAAGTCGCTAAGGACATTTTTGATCATTGTTATGATGAGACCGCAACCATTGCCGATCGCCTCCGGGAGCGATTCGCCAAGGAGGTGACCAGTCGGGATTTTATCCAGCTCCTGCTCAAAAGGCTTGAAATTGGTGATGATCCGGTTGATGACCTCGACCGGATCTATCGGGAAGCGGTCCTCGATCTCGACCTGAGGCTGAGAGAGGGGGCGAAGGAGGTGCTCAACTATCTAAGGTCAAAATACCGGATCGGTCTCATCTCCAACACATCGGTCGGCAAGGTGGTCCGCCAGCTCCTCAAGAGGTTCGATATCGAGAGATACTTTGATTCAATTGTCCTCTCCGATGAGATCGGGATCAGAAAGCCAGAGCCGTATATCTTCCACTATGCCCTGAGGAGACTTGATACCCCACCAGAACAGGCGGTCTTCATCGGTGATAGCCCCTATCTTGATGTTCTCGGGGCGAGAAGGTGCGGCATCTATGCCATCTATCTTAGTCGGGGTGAAGAGTATCCCCCTCATCTACCCCGCCCCGATCTCATCATCGATGGCCTCGCTTCCCTTCTTGACAGGCTCTAATCCGGAAATATCATAGCCTATGATCGTCGCCCTCCTGATTCTGGCCGGATATAATCCTACCACGCTGATCAAGCCACCGTTTCGACACAGCCTCGGCTACTATCGCGCCTCCAGCTACTATCTCCGTCTCTATCTCGGCCCCGGCTTTCGAGTTGAAGATCCCCAGGGGGTGGCGGCGGTAAAGATGATCGAGGAGGACGATCCCACCACCCATAAGGATGATGTCCAGCTCACCGTCTTTGCGGTAAACTCTGGTCGGGGTCAGATTGTTTATAACAAGAGATTTGAGGCGGTTAGAGTCTATGGAGGGAAAGGGAAGGGGAAGGACCGATTCCTCAACCCGATGGGTATCGCCGCCTCCCCAACCGGCCTGGTCTGTGTTGCGGATATGGGCAATGATCGGGTGGTGATTCTGAAGTATCACAATGGGAAGTTGAGTTATCAGGGTGAGATCACCGGTCTGGATCGACCCCACGATGTGGCAATCGATTCCCGGGATCGGATCTATATCGCCAACACCGGAAGATCTGAGATCTTGGTCTATCGAGGAGATTCTCTCCTCTACCGATTTGGGGAAGAGGGTTTTGAGCTGGGCAAGCTTTACCATCCCACCGCCGTCGCGGTAATCGATACCGGAGATAGGTATAATGATGAGAAGAATCAATTCTTGGTGGTGGTCGATTGGGATCATCATCGGATCCAGCAGTTTACCCTTGATGGCCGATATCGGAGCGGAGTGAGCTATATCGGGATCGGTCTCGAAGAGGCGGAATTCAACTATCTCGCGATCGATCGCCACGGTAGTGTTTATGTTACCGACCGTTACAACCACCAGATCCATAAGTTCGATTCCCACCTCCATTATATCATCTCGGTCGGGAGAGAGGGGGGAGGGGTGATGGAGTTCTTCGAACCTCGTGGGATCGCTATCGCTCGAAGATATGGTCAGGTCTTCATTACCGAGAAGGAAGGGGGTCAATATCTCTGGGTCGGGATCGATGCCTATCTCATCGGCCTCTTTCCTGAGGAATTTTCCCCTCAGCGTCCTGGCACCACTATCGCTTTATACATCACCGATGTGGGAAAGGTAAAGATGTGCATTATGAATGAAAATGGTGCGGTCGTCAGAACATTCTTGCCCGAGTTGATCGAGAGACCGGGCGAACATCTCTTCGTCTGGGATGGAAGGGATAACTATGGACGACTTGTGCCGCCTGGCATTTACACCCTGAATATCAGGGTCAAGGCCACTTATGGCTCTCGTTACTATTTTAAGAAAGAACTCCAGGGGAGGATAAGATGTGTTGGTTCCTGATCCTGACTGCGATCTTCAATATCGGGACAAAGTATGCCCGCGACTTCTTGGATCCCGGTTTTGGTGCCCGGGCGCTGGCGATGGGATCGGCCTTTGTCGCGATCGCCGACGATGCCTCTGGCTTCTACTGGAATCCTGCCGGCCATCTCGGGGTGAGGGTTGCGGGATTGATGCACGGGGTTGATTATAATAACTTAATCCAGTATGATTACCTGAGTCTCATCCTCGGCGATGACCGTTCCTCAATCGGCCTTGCTCTTTATAACCTCAGGGTGGGGGGGATCAAATTCACCACCCTCCCGGATACCAACACTCAGGTTGGTCCGGAGAATCGGCCGGAGATAACATCGACCGAAACCGCACTCGACTATGTCCTCTATCTCAACCGCGCCCTTAACCGGAATGAGATCAGCTGGGGTGGTAATCTGAAGCTGATCTACCGAGACCTGGTTGTCATCAAGGGCTACGGCATCGGTTGCGACCTGGGGTTAAGATTACGGAAACGAAATCTGATGGCCGGACTCGCCCTGAAGGATCTGGTTCTCTCACCGATCTATTACTCCTCGGGAAGATGGGAATACCTCTCCCCCTACCTCTCATTTGGTCTCGGTCTTAACCTGCCATTCTACGGCCCAGGACGACTCACCCCGACCTTCCAGTTCGATAAGTTCTTTGATGAGACGCTCTATTCCTTCCAGGGTCGAGTCGGCATCGAATACGAATTCCGGGATCTTGTTGCCCTCCGCACCGGTTTCAAAGGGACGCTCTTCTCGCTGGGGGTAGGCTTCCACTATCGCCAGTTCCTCCTCGATTATGCCTTCCTCCCCTCCCATCCTCTGGGGAGCTGTCATAAGATCTCCGGGGGCGTCATCTTTTGATCAAGGCGGAGATCTTAAGGAAGGTCCTCAATCTCGGCGCCCTCTTCCTGCCGATCCTTTTCTATCATCTCCCTTATCAGACTGGAAGACTGGTCCTCGCCGCCATCGCCTTAGTCATCGTCTCCGCCGATGTCCTCCGGCTCCACTTCACCGCCTTCAAGGACATCTTCGTCCTCGCCTTCGGTTCCTTCCTCAGACGCCACGAGTTCTTATCCTTAACCGGGGCTACCTATCTCATCCTGAGTGCGGTCGTCTGTTCGATCCTATTTCCCAAGATTCTCACCATCGCTGCCTGCTCTTTCCTCTTGGTAGGTGATTCGGTCGCAGCGATGCTGGGCCAGTCGATCGGTAGGGTTAGGATCTTCGGGAACAAAACTCTGGTCGGTTCCTTAGGTTTCTTCGGCTCCTGTCTTGTAGTAGTGATGCTCATTCCCGAACTCAGGTTTGAGGTCGGTCTGGCCGGTGCCATCGCCGCCACTCTGATCGAGGCCCTGCCGATCCCTGTCGATGACAACTTTTCCGTTCCCTTAGTATCAGCCTTTGTAATGTTTTACCTCACTTGATCTTCTCCGATTTACGAATATCATTAACTCAAGGAGGTAGCTATGCTACTGGTCATCTTGGTGGGAACGATAAGTTTGGTCCAGATTGAAGCCAGCCGTTCCCAACTTCCTTTTCTAATCCGCTCCGGGTTTGAACTGGAGCACTACCAGGATGGTATCGCCCGTGGGTTGATCGACTATGAACGGATTCCAACACTTAAGTCTTACGGTCTCGAGGTTAAGGTAATCCATCGTGACTACCGTGATGCGATCAGATGGGTCTTGGAGCAACCCGACTTCGGTCATTATCACTCTTACACCGAGATGTGTGCCGCCTTGGAGTCGCTTGCCCATGACTATCCTCAGATCGCAAGACTGGAGACGATCGGCTTCTCGGTCCGGAACCGGGCGATTCTCGCCCTGAAGGTGACCGATAACCCTGATATCGAGGAGGCCGAGGCGACCTTCATCTTCGACGGGGATATCCACGGTAATGAGATCATCGGTGGTGAGGTTGTTCTGGCGATGGCCAAGAAGCTCTGTTATGATTATGGTTCTGATACCCTGATCACCAGGCTGGTGAATGAGTGTGAGACCTGGCTGGTTCCAATCCTCAATCCGGATGGGATGATCGCCGGGTCGAGATATAATGCCAACCGGGTCGATCTCAATCGGGATTTCGGTTATCAGTGGGGAGCAACCGGTGGCAGCCCATCTCCCTTCTCTCAGCCGGAGACCAAGGCCCGGAGAGATCTCCTGCTCAAAAATTATAACCTGAATATGGTCACCTTCCACTCCGGGACCAAGCTTTACATCTATCCCTGGGGGTTTAACCGGATGGCGACACCGGATTCGGCCCGGATGGCCTATATCGCCCAGCAGTATGTGAAATACTTTCCGGTCCCCTACGGCCAGATCGCCCGGATCCTCTATTCGGTCTATGGTGGCTCGACCGACTTCTTCTACGGTTGCTATGGGGATCTTGCTCCCGCGGTCGAACTCTCCAACTACTATGCCCCACCCCAGAGCCAGATCGATACGATCTGCAATATGAATGTCCGGGGGATGGTGGAGCTGATGAGGGTGAGCCTCTTTGGAATCAGGGGGATCGTTACCGACTCTCTCACCGGAAAACCGCTTCCCGCAAGGATCGAGGTCGTCGGTAATGGCTGGCACGTCTATACCGATCCATTGGTCGGTGACTACTACCGATTCCTCCTTCCCGGCACCTATACCGTCATCGCCCATGCCAATGGCTACTTTGATAAGAGCGCAACCGTCGATGTTCCGGCCAATGGTTATAAGGTTGTCAACTTCCAGCTCGTTCCGGAGGAGGGACAGATCTATGGCGGTTATGCGGTCCCGAGCTGTCGGACCCGTCGCAGTCCAAGTGTTCCCGGCGACATCTATTTCACATTGAAGTGTCTCGGTAGGAGGGACGGCGAATCATTAACCCTGGGAAGTAACGGCTGGATCGTCCTCGATATGGGTCCAACCACTCCGATAATCGATCGGACCGGAGACGATCTTACCGTCGTTACCACCACTTCCGGCCAGAGCTATCGGGTCTATGTGGCAGAGAGCCTGGATGGCAACTTCATCCAGATCGGTCAGGCCTCCCAGACCGCTTCTTTCGATATCTCCACTTCGGGACTGAGCGAGGCCCGGTATGTCCGGATCAATGCGGTCGGATCCCCCTCGCTCGATGCGGTCGAAAGTCAGATTCCGGTGGGCGTTGCTCAATCCCAGAAATGTCCTCCCGAGATTACCCTCCTGGCCAACCCCTCGGATCGGATCCGATTCACCATCCCCACCCCAGGTCGATATGAGATCTCAATCTATACCGTTGATGGTCGAGAGATAGTCCATCGAAAGCCCTCTCTCACTGGGAGTTATCGGTTCGAGTCGGACCGTCTTCCCAGCGGGATCTACTTCCTCCAGATCAGAGGCGACAACCTCTGGATGAGGGAGAAGTGCCTTATCATCAATAGGTAGACCGGGAGGTATTCCAGCAGGATTATAACCCAGTTCTCCTCCCACCGGCCAGAGGTCCAGTAGGGGATGAGGACGGCATAGGAGAGAAGGGAACCGTAGCATAACAGAAGAAGCGGGGTCTCATAGCGGAGGGAGAAGATCAGGAGGGGGAGGAGATACCAGGGGTAGACAGTTGGACTAAGGAGGAAGAAGAGGCCAAGGGCAAGGGGATAGGCGTCATCCCGGTCGATGATAATAGGGTAGATGAGAAGGTAGAGGAGATATGAGATGATCCGGGCATGGAGCGAGTGGCCGACTAAAATTTTCATCAGGTAATAGCTGGAACCATTGAACTCCCAGTGGCGGAGGTAGGCGATGAAGGCAGAAGGTGGATGATGAAAATATGGGATCATCCCTAAGAGAAGTAGCAGTGGGAGGAGCGTCTTCCTATCCCGTTTACGGAGAAGGAAGATGGGCAGGATCGGGAGCAAGGTCGGCCGGATGAGAATGGAAGCGGTGAGTAGGAGGGATGCCAGGAGTGGTCTTCTTCCTTCCATAACGATGAAACCGAGGCTGAGGGGGATGAGGAAGGTGTCGAGGTGGAGACCGAGATGGGACTCGATTAGCACCAGTGGAGAGATGAGGTAGTGGCCTAAATGATCGGGAAGAAATCTTATCATCAGGATGATGGTGATCAGATCGGAGATGAGTATGAGAAATTTCAGGCCGAGGAGACCGGACGGCTGGATAAGATAAGCAAGAAGGAACAAGAGCTGAGCGAGAGGAAAGTAGATCGAAGGTCTCGTTTGACCTCTGATCCGGGAATAGAATTCTCTCTTCTCGCCAATCTGGGCAGGTGCGACCTGATAGGGGCTCCTCCCCTTGGCCAACTGTTCTCCATCCCAGAGATAGCGATAGGGATCCTCGGAGAGCTCCGGGGTGGTAAAAAAGAGGAGAATCCTGATGAGGATTGCGGCTGGAATGGCCAGTCTCAAATTAATCCTTTTCAAAACCGGAAGAGAGACAAGACTAATCAGACCGAGTCCGATCAGGAGATAGGGGGTCAAAAGGCTCTCAGGATCGTTATTGCCGCTCCAAAGTAGATGAGGAGGGTGAGGGCGTCCATGATCGTAGTGATCAAGGGTCCCGAGGTTAAGGCGGGATCAATACCAAGTTTCTTAAAGATGATCGGAATTATCCCACCGAGGGCGGTGGCCAAGGTGACCGCACCAAACATCGCCAGACCAACCGTAACACCGAGGATTGGGCTTCTCTGGATGAGCAAGGCCCTGAGTCCGGTGGCCACTCCGAGGGCAAGTCCGCAGACGATGCCGATTATGATCTCTTTCTTCAAGATCCTGAAGAAATCGGCCACCGAGACCCCCCCGGTGGCTAAGGCCCGGATGACCATCGTTGCCGACTGCATCCCCGCATTGCCACCAGATCCGGTCAGGATCGGGATGAAGAAGGAGAGGGCGACCATATATCTGATTACCGAGGCATAGGTCTCTATCACCAGACCGGAGAGGAAACCGGCAAAGACGAGCAGGATGAGCCAGGTAATCCTCCGCTTGGCCATGGTGAGGGTCCTGGTAGCGAGGTAGTCCTCGGTCTCACCGGTGAGAGCGGCAAACCGGTGCATATCCTCGGTCGCCTCCTCACTGATGACATCGATGACGTCATCGGAGGTGATGATCCCTTTGAGTCGACCGAGTCGATCGACTACCGGAATCGAAGGTCGGTCGTACTTGGCAAATACCCGCGCCACCTCCTCCTGGTCGGATAGAGGAAGGACCGAGACGATCCTCTGATCCATGATCTTGGTGATTGGTTGGCGGGGGCTGGCAGTAATCAGGTCTTTAAGGGAGACCTGACCTTTGATCTTCTTATTCCGGTCGATGATAAAGACATAGTGGAAGTCATCGAGATCCTTGGCAATCTTCCTCAGATGGCGTAGGACATCGGATACCTTCATATCATCATAGGCATAGGCGAAGTCGGTGGTCATGAGACCACCGGCCGAGTCCTCGGGATAGGTGAGAAGTTCCTCGGTCTCCGCCTCCTCTTCACTGGCCATCAGCTTTAAAAACCTCTCCTGCTCCTCTCTGGGTAGTTCGGCAATCAGATCCACCCGGTCATCCGGGGACATCCGATCGAGAATCGCCTTCACCTTATCCTCTGGTAGTAGGTTGAGGATCTCCCGTTGCTGTTCGGCTTTGAGTGTTTCGATGATGTCGGTAGCGTCTGCAATATTGACCGTTGAGATGAGGTAGACTCTTTCCTCTGGTGTGAGTTCATCCCATACCTCGGCGACATCGGCGGGATCGAAGAAGCGGAAGAGGTCCCGTATCAACTTCGCCTCTTTGGCCCGAATGAGTTCTTTCAACTCGGGAAGGATTACTCTCATCTCAAAAAGAGCAGATAACCGAGGCCGATCCCGAGGATATCCCAGAAAAGATCGGTAAAGGAGAATTGTCCCTTACGTTCCGAATCGATTATCTCCTTGGTTAGCCCGATCGTCCCGGTGAGAGAGATGGAGATGGTCTTCCCTTCATCAAGATCAAGACCCACCTCTTCGGTCAGGATGTGGTTGGTTATCCCGACCATACCGGCCGAATAGGCAAAATGGAGGACCTTGTCCTTGCCAAAGAGATTGGTAGTTAGAAGAAGAATCAGGATGAGGTTAGCCACCGGTCAACTCCCGATATGGGTTGAGCTGAAAGATCCGAAACTCGTTCTCACCCACCCCCTTATCCGGGGTAATATAGATATTCACCTTCATCCCCTCACCGACCGCTCTCATCTTCTTGAAGGCGGAGGTGATGATGTAGTCAGCGACCCTGGGGCTGGTCCTGATCTCGATCGTCTTCCCTTCCAGCCTTTCCCGATTGCCTCTTAACCAACGCTCGATCGCCCCCAGAATCGAACGTTTGGAAAGGACCCGGCCGATCCCTCGGCAGTGGGGGCAGGTCTCCCCAAGGGTCTCGGAGAGGTTGAGCCTGGTCCGCTCTCGGGTAAGTTCTAATACTCCGAAATTGGTCAGTTTACCGATCTTATAATGGGCCCGATCCCGCTTCAAAAGCTTCTTCAATTCAGAGATTATTTTAAGATAGTGGCCCCGTTTGCTCATATCGATGAGGTCGATGATCACCAGTCCACCAATATCTCGAAGCCTTAACTGGCGGGCGATCTCCTTGATCGCCTCCAGATTGGTCTGATAAGCCAAGGTCTCCGGATTCTTCTCCTGGGCAAAACGGCCGGTGTTAACATCGATCGCAGTTAGGGCCTCGGTCTCATCGATGGTGATATAACCGCCGCTCTTAAGCCAGATCTTCCGCTCCAGTGCCTTGGTGATTTCGGCCTCAATCCCAAAGTGCTCGAAGATCGGGCGTTTCCCAGAATAGAGTTTCAGCTTGGGATAAAGTTCCCGGGCCCTTTCTTTGAGATAGCTCCCGATTCTCTGGTAGGCTGATTCATCATCGATATAGATGGCAGAAATATCCTTGGGATGGAGATCACGCATCATCCTGATAATGAGATCGGGCTCCTGATAGAGCAATAGTGGACCTTCCCCCCTGGCCTTAGCCTTGATCTCCTGCCACTCTTCATAGAGAAGCTTGATCTCCTTTTCCATCTCCTCTGGTTTGGCCAGGGCTGCCGAGGTCCGGACAATAAGCCCCATCCTCGGTGGACGGACCTTACGGGCGACCTCACGGAGCCTCTGCCGACGATTCCGATCCCGGATCTTTCTCGATACCCCGATATGTTTGGAGTTGACCAGGAGGACGACATATCGACCGGGCAGGGAGACATAGGAAGTGAGTCGGGGGCCTTTAACACTATATGACTCCTTGGTTACCTGGATGATGATATCCTGATTCTCCTTTACCGCCAGCTCCCGGGTCGATTCGATCTCGATCTCGGCATCCTCAACCAGTTGCTGATAAGGGATCTCCGATAGGGGCAGAAAACCGTTCTTCTCCTTACCAATATTGACAAAGGCGGCCTTGAGACCATGGACGACATTGATCACCTTCCCCTTGTAGATATTACCGACCAGCCGTTCCTCATCGTCCCTATCGATATAGAGCTCGATCAGGCTCCCATCGTCGAGAATGGCGACCCGCTTCTCTGAACCGGCGGCATCTATCACTACGATCCGTTCCATGCTAAAGGTTGAGCGGGGAGTAGAGCTTCCCTTTACTCAGAATCATCTGATCGATCCTCGTTATCCTCAGCCTCCCCATCATCTCCCTGCCGTAGAGGTAATTGATCACCTCCCAGAGTTTTGCCCGCCACTTCCCGAAGAAGAGATAGAGCTCCAGTCTCCCATTATAGGTGATACGGAAGATATCTGGCTTGATATCAATATACTCGGTTGATGAGTCCTTCTTCCGCTCCAAGATGATCTTATCCGAACTTTTGATCTCGCTCAGTTTCTCCATCCTCAATCCCTCCCCCTCGATGACATAGTGGTGGATGTTGATGAGATCGGTGAGGGAGGGTATATCGGCACGGATCGGTCGGATCGCCACCGCCCTCAGATCGGGAGGAAAGGCGGAGTTGAGCTCGGCAATGATGTTGCCAAAATAATACTGATTCAAACGGAAATCGAGATACTCACCCTGACTAAGAACACCAACCGGCTTGGGTGGACCGAAAGAGACTCTGGGATGGGGATTGAATCCCTGGCTGAAGGCAACTGGTAGGTCGGAACGGCGGAAGGTCCGATAGATTGCCCGGGTGATGTCGAGATGGGAGGCAAACCGGTAGGCCTCGCCCACGGTATATTTGAGTCGATATCGGACCGGGGTTGGAACCGGCTTCCGCTTCACTACCTCAACCCGGTAGTGGATGAGCGGTTCGGTCTCCTTTTCCATCTTGCCATCGCAGGCTCCACACCCCTGACAACCACTCAGCCGGCAGTTTTCGGTGATCTTCCCCTCCTTGGCCTTAATCCATTCCCTCTTCAAGAAATCCTTATCGATCCCAACATCAATGAAATCCCAGGGAAGCTCGGTCTGCTCTTTCAGAGGGACTGGTTGGTAAGAGTTCTCCTCAAATGCCTCCCGCCACCGTCTGATTGAGAAATACTCGGACCAGTCCTCGAAATGGCCACCTTTCTGGTAGACGGTCTCAAGTACCGGTGCCAATCGTTCATCACCACGGGCGATGATCGATTCGATCCAGGAGAGCTCTGGATTGTGGTAGGTGATCTTCACATTCGACCTTCGGATTGAACCGCGGATCCGGTTGATCTTCTCCATCAGCTCCTCCCGATTGGGAAGCGGTGCCCACTGGAATGGGGTATGGGGTTTGGGAACGAATGGTGCGATTGAGACCTTCACTCCTCGTCTTCTCCCCATCCGGCCGATCTCCTTAATCATCCGGATCAGTTCATCTACATCCTCATCGGTCTCCCCGGGGAGACCCACCATAAAGTAGAATTTTACCTGTCGCCAGCCAAGCTCATAGGCCTTCTTCAGGTTCTGAAATATCCGCTCCTCCTCGATCTCCTTATTGATGATCTTGCGCAGCCTGCTGCTGCCCGTCTCCGGGGCGAAGGTGAGACCGGATCGCCTCACCCTTGACAGGCTCATAAGAAGCTCATCGGTGAGGAGTTCACCCCGAATTGAAGGTAGTGATATCCCAACCCCTCGGCGGGAGAGGCTGTCGGACAGCTTCTCCAGCAGGGGTGAGAGGCCAGGGTAGTCGAGAATAGAGAAGGCGAGCAGAGAAACCTCCTCCCAGCCGGTCTTCCTCACCCCACGCTCGGCAAGCCTCAGGATCTCATCCGGGTTCCGATTGCGCAGAGGACGGTTGACAAAGCCGGCCTGGCAGAAACGGCATCCCCAGAGACAGCCCCGGGCCACCTCGATCGCCAGCCGATCATGGGTCAGCTCACAGATGGGGAGAAGCGGAGGCATTGGGAAGTCCTCCTCCTTGAGATGGGTGATGGTCCGCTTCTTTATCTTTCTCCCATGATTCTCTGCCGGCACATAGACCCCTTCGATCTGGGCGAGTCGGGAAAGATTCTCCTCCCTTCTGCCCGGTTCTAAGACCCGGGCGATCTCTACCATCACCTCCTCACCATCTCCGATGACAAAGGCATCGATGAATGGAATAAGTGGGAGGGGGTTGTAGACGACCGGTCCTCCGGCAATGATAATGGGGTCGTTTTTGCCACGATCCTCGGCATGAATCGGGATCTGGGCGAGGTCGAGCATATAGAGGGCGGTCGTGACGGAGAGCTCGGTATGGATCGAGAAGCCGATAAGGTCAAAATCTTTAAGCGGGGTTCTGGTCTCGAGTGAAACCCAGGGGATACCTTCTCTCCTGAGGAGCTGGCCGAGATCGGTCCAGGGGGCGAAGCTTCTCTCGACATGGAATCCAGCCCGGTTGAGGATGTGGTAGAGGATCCTGATTCCAAGATTGGACATTCCGATCTCATAGACATCGGGAAAGGCGAGGCAGATCCGGACCCGGGATGACTTCAATCCGGGGAGGTTGAGCTCATGATCCGTATATCGGATCGGCTTTTTGACGAGTGGGAGGAGGTGATCAACCATTAATCAATTTATACCCCCGCTCCAAGGCCTGGTCGTTGAGGCGGTGCATCTTCTCATCCGCCTTCTTGAAGATGACCCGCTGTGCCGCCTTGAGCGAATCGAGATCGACCGTCTTGGTTACCGCGGCAAAGGCGCCGAGCATCACCATATTCGCAATCCTGCCGCTACCCAGTTCCTCGGCAATGAGGTTGGCCTCGACCGGATAGATCTTGATATCCTTCCGTTTCGGCCTCGACTTGATCAGGGTCTGGTTGAAGAAGAGGATGCCGTTCTCCTTTACCCGGGGCTCAAATCGGATGAGAGAAGGCTCATTCATCACCATCAGGGTGTCCGGCCGGTCGACCACCGGTGAGGCAACCTCCTCATCCGACACCACCACCGAACAGTTTGCGGTCCCCCCTCTCATCTCAGCGCCATAGGAGGGGAAGAAGGTGACATACCTACCCTCACTCATACCAGCCTGGGCGATGATCATACCGGCGGAGATGATCCCCTGCCCACCAAATCCAGCAATGATGATCTCGTTGGTCACTTCTCCTCCTTGGTAAGGTCGCGGAAAAGCTTCAGCTCATAATACTTGGACATCACCTCCTCAATCCAGCGAGAGGATTCGATCGGACTCATCCGCCAGTTGGTCGGACACATGGAGAGGACCTCGATCAGGGCGAACCCTTTCTTCGCCATCTGGATCTCAAAACCCCTCTTGATCGCCTTCTTGGTCTTCAGCACCCACTGAGGGGTGTGGACCGAGGTCCGATTGATATAGACCGGACCGTCGAGAGAATTGAGCAACTCACAGACCCGGATCGGATTTCCGGCCAGCTTTGTATTCCGGCCCCTTGGGGTAGTGGTCGATACCATATTGGGGAGGGTGGTTGGAGCGAGCTGACCACCGGTCATCCCGTAGATGGCGTTGTTGACAAAGATAACGGTAAAGTTCTCATTCCGGGCTGCGGCATGGACGATCTCGGCGGTTCCGATCGCAGCCAGATCGCCATCGCCCTGATAGGAGAAGACGATGAGATCGGGATTGGCCCGTTTCAGGCCGGTGGCGACTGCCGGACCACGGCCATGGGCGGGCTGGATCATGTCGCAGTTGAAATACTCATCGGCAAAGACCGAACAGCCAACCGGGGCGATGCCGACCGTCCGCTCCCTGATGTTGAGTTCAACCAGGAGTTCGGCGATGATCCGATGGATGATGCCATGACCACAGCCAGGACAGTAACGCATAAGGGTATCGGTAAGACCTTCGGGTCGATGGTATACCTTCCTCATAACTCCTCCCGGAATTGCTGGAACCTCTCCCAGATCTCACGGGCGGTAGGGATACCACCACCAGGATGGGGGATGAGACGGACCGGTGCCTTGCCTTTCACCACCAGTTCCACATCCTCGATCATCTGGCCCATACTCATCTCGACAACGATGAAGAGGCGGGTCTTCCCGGTCAATTCCTCGATCATCTTCTTCGGAAAAGGCCAGAGGGTGATCGGACGGAGCAGGCCCATCTTCACACCATTGTTCCGGGCAAGTCGGACCGCAGCCTTGGCCACCCGAGAACAGGTCCCGTAGGCGATGATGACGAATTCGGCATCATCGAGATGGTCGGTCTCATATCGGACCTCTTCGGCCTCGATCTTCTGATATTTCTTGATCCGCTCGAAATTGAGCTTCTCTAAGTAACCCGGCCTCAGGTCATAGGAGCGGATCACCCGCCGCTCCCTCCCTTTGCAACCATCAAGGATATAGTCCTTCTTTGGCAGTGTCTTGGGATCAACCGGATCGAAGGTATACTCCAAGGGTTCGATCATCTGGCCGAGCAGGCCGTCGGCCAGGATGATGACCGGAGTCCGGTATCTCTCCGCCAGTTCAAAAGCGAGTTTGGGAAACTCAAACATCTCCTGAACCGAGTTGGGGGCGAGGACCGGGGTTCGGTAGTCGCCATGGCCACCACCCCTGGTTGCCTGGAAATAGTCGCTCTGGGCCGGGGCAATATTGCCGAGGCCTGGTCCTCCCCGGACAACATTGGCAATCACCATCGGTAGATCGGCACCACAGGAGTAGGAGATCCCTTCCTGCATCAGGCTGATCCCCGGTGATGATGAGGTGGTCATCGCCCGCACACCGGCGGCTGATGCACCGAAGAGCATATTTATTGCCGCAATCTCACTCTCGGTCTGGAGGAAGACACCGCCGTAGTCGGGCATCCGGGCGGAAAAATACTCCGGGATCTCATTCTGGGGGGTGATGGGGTAGCCGGCAAAGAAGCGGCAACCAGCCCGCATCGCCCCTTCGGCAATCGCATGGTTGCCCCGGAAAAGATACCGCTCACTCATCGCTCCTCCCGATAGATCACCATTGCCGGCTCCGGACAGATAAGGTAGCAGAAGCCGCAGCCGATACACTTCTCCTGATCGATAATCTCAGCCGGATGGTAACCGCTCGAATTGATATCATCAGAAAGCCGGATGATCTTCTTGGGACAGAATTCTACACAAAGGCCGCAGCCTTTACAGACATCCACCAGGACTTCAGTCCGATTCTTGGGCATAAACCTCCTTTCGGAGTAATTCTAATTAGAAATCGGGTTAAGACAAGAGGCGTTGATGCCTTATCCGCTTCTTGACAACTTTTCCGGTGTCGATAGGATTCTGTTGAGGAGGTGTCCATGGCAGTTAAGGTCGCAATAAATGGTTTTGGACGGATTGGCCGGCTCTGTTTTCGGGCGGGATATCAGAAGGAGTCATTTGATATCGTTGCGGTCAATGACCTCACCGATGCCAATACCCTTGCCCATCTATTGAAATTCGATTCGGTCCACGGTAAATTCAATGGAAGAATCGAGGTGACCGAGGCCGGATTCTCTGTTGATGGCAAGGAGTATCGTGTCTATGCGGAGAAGGATCCGGCCAAGCTCCCCTGGAAGGAGCTCGGTGTGGAAATCGTCATCGAGGCCACGGGCAAATTCCGCAAGCGGGCCGATGCAGAGAAGCACCTCTCTTCTGGTGCGGAGATGGTGATACTGACCGCTCCCGGAAGGGATGAGATCCCGGCCTTCGTAATGGGGGTTAATGAGCAGAATTACAACCCCACCACCGACCGGATCATCTCCAATGCTTCCTGTACCACCAACTGCTTTGCCCCGATCGTGAAGGTTCTCCATGAGAAGTTCAAGATCAGGCGAGGGTTCATGACCACAATCCATGCCTATACCAATGATCAAAGGATCCTCGACTTTCCTCATAAGGATCTTAGGCGTGCACGTGCGGCAATGGTCTCGATGATCCCCACCTCAACGGGAGCGGCCAAAGCGATTATCGAGGTCTTTCCGGATCTGGCCGGCAGACTCGATGCGATTGCGGTTCGGGTTCCGGTTGCCGATGCTTCGATGATCGACTTCATCTGCGAACTCGAGTCCGAGGTCGATGTCGAGTCAATCAATCGGGCGATGGCTGATGCGGCCAATGGTCCGCTAAAGGGGATCTTAGAATACTGCACCGATCCAATCGTCTCCGCCGATATCATCGGCAATCCCCACTCCGCGGTTTTTGACTCTCTGCTTACCAAGGTGATCAAACCCAACCTTTGCAAGGTCATCGCCTGGTATGATAATGAGTGGGCTTATGCGGTCAGGGTTATCGACCTCCTCGAATATGTCTTGAAGAGGAAGGGGTGATATCATTGAAGACGATCGATGATGTCGTTTTAGGGGGGAAGAAGGTCTATCTCCGGGTTGATTTCAATGTCCCCCTCGATGAGTGGGCCAATATAACCGATGATACCAGGATCCGTGCTGCCGTCCCTACGATCAAGACCCTTTTGGAGAAGAATGTTGCCCTGGTGATCGCCTCCCATCTCGGCCGACCCACCGGATTTGACTCCTCCCTCTCCCTCCGTCCAATCGCCAAACGCCTGGGTCAGATTTTGAGACAGGAGGTCAAGTTTGCACCGGATTGTGTTGGTGATGATGTTGAGCGGATGAAGGCGAACCTGAGACCGGGCGAGATTCTCCTGCTTGAGAATGTCCGTTTTCACCCCGAAGAGACAAAAAACGATGAGGAGTTCGCCCGTCAACTCGCCTCCCAGCTCGATGCCTATGTGATTGATGCCTTCTCTGCCGCCCATCGGGCCCATGCTTCCGTCGTTGGTGTGGCCCGATTCCTTAAACCGGTTGTGGCTGGTTATCTTATGGCCAAGGAGATCCAATACCTCGATATGGTTTTAAAGGAACCGCAACGCCCCCTGATTGCAATCATTGGCGGTAAAAAGCTCCAGACCAAACTCCCGGTGATAAAGCATCTCCTCCAGAAGGTTGACCATCTTATCCTTGGTGGGGGGATGATCTTTACCTTCTTCAAGGCAAAGGGGTTGGAGGTTGGGAGTTCGATCGTCGATCTCGATTTCTTAAGCGAGGCAAAACAGCTTCTATCGAACGAACGACTCATCCTGCCGGTTGATTGCAAGGTTGCCGATCGGATCGGTCCCAATCAGATGGTCCAGAATGTCTCGGTGGAGGAGATACCGAGGACCAAGATCGGGGTAGATATCGGTGACGAGACGATTAAACGATACTGTGAGCTGATTAAGAAGAGTAAGACCCTGCTCTGGAACGGTCCGATGGGGATCTTCGAGTATACCACCTTTGCCGATGGGACCAAGGCGGTGGCCCAGGCCATTGCTGAAACAGCTTCTGCGGGGGGGATTGCAGTGGTTGGAGGTGGTGAGACGGTTGCGGCGGTCAACCGTTTCGGTGTCGCTGAACAGATGAGTCACATCTCTACTGCAGGTGGGGCATTTCTGGAGTATCTCTCTGGAACCAAGCTGCCCGGGGTTGAAATCCTCTATGCGTAGACCGCACATCTTCGGAAACTGGAAGATGAACAAAGGACCGCGGGAGACGAAGGATTTCTTAGTCGAGCTCTTAAATGATCTTAAGGATGTTGATGACCAAGAAGTTGCGGTCTTTCCTCCATTTGTCTCCCTTCCAATTGCCAAGGAAGTCCTGGGAAGCAGTCGGATCCGCTATGGGGCCCAGAATGTCTACTGCGAACCACCCGGTCCCTATACCGGTGAGATCGCACTGGAATTTCTGGAAGAACTCGGTTGCGACTATGTCCTGATCGGACATTCTGAACGGAGAAGATTGGGTGAGGATGATGAACTCCTCAATCGGAAGCTGAAAAGGGTGAGAGAGAGCCGGATCATCCCGGTCCTCTGTATCGGGGAGCGGCTCGAGGAGAGGGAAGAGGGCCGGACATTTGAGGTGGTGGAATCTCAGCTCAAGATCGATCTTGACGGAGTCACACCCCCGTTTATAATCGCTTATGAACCGGTCTGGGCGATTGGAACCGGAAGGACTGCCACACCGGATCAGGTGGTCGAGGTGCACCGATTTATTCGTGACTGGCTCACCACCAATGGCTATCCCGGTGAGGAAGTTATTATCCTCTATGGAGGCAGTGTGAAGCCTGAGAATATCGATTCCCTCATGAGCGAATCCGAGATCGATGGGGTTCTGGTTGGTGGTGCCAGTCTCGACCGGCAGAAGTTTGGTCGGATTGTCAGATTCCGGAGGTTGTGATGTATGGCCTTCTGATCGCCTTCCATGTTCTGGTCTCGGTGCTGCTCATCATCGCGGTCCTTATCCAGCAGACCAAAGGGACCGGCCTTTCCAGTGTCTTCGGTGGTGGCGGAACCGAGACCCTATTCGGTGGCAGGGGGGCGGCTCCATTCCTGATGAAGGTGACCTCTGGTCTTGCGGTTGCCTTCTTCATTACCTCACTCCTTCTCGTCATTACCTATCGGAGTCCGAGGATGAAGACCGCCACCGAAGAGATCCTTAAGGAACCAGCCCCAGAACTTCCCACTGGTATCCAGCCAATTGTTCCCGAAGAGGAGCCGGAGCTGCCAGAAGGGCCGCCGATACCTGGTGGAGGAGAGTGATGTTTGCAGTGGTCAGGATAAAAGGGTTCCAGTATCTGGTGAAACCTGGCGATGAGATCATTATTCCAGCCCGAATCGGAAAGGAGGGGGAGGAGATCAAATTGGGTGAGGTCCTCCTCTATCAGGATGATGGAGAGCTCCATGTCGGAAGGCCGGTGCTGGACGATGTTGAGGTTAAAGGTAAGATCGTCCAGACCGGGAGGATGGATAAGATCCTCGTCTTCAAGTATAAACGGAAGAAGAACTATCGGCGGCTGACCGGCCACCGGCAGGATTTCTCAAGGGTGAGGATCTCAGAGATCGTTGCCCATTAGGAGGTAGTATGGCTCATAAGAAGGGTGTTGGAGCATCGAGGAATGGCCGCGACTCCCACTCCAAACGGCTCGGGATAAAGTGTTTCTCAGGACAGTTTGTCCGGGCGGGGAATATTATTGTCCGTCAGCGTGGAACCAGGGTCTATCCCGGGACCAATGTCGGTCGGGGCAAGGATGATACCTTATTCGCCCTCACCGATGGGATTGTCCACTTCCACTATCGGAGTGGGGGGAAGAAGGCGGTCTCGGTGATTCCAGGATAATATCCCTCAATGCCCTCCCAAGATCCCGGGCCGCCCGACGACCCGATTGTCTCTTCACAGTTATCAGATCCTCACCTTTAAGATCATAGATTTTTGATTTCAGTATCCGGTCCTCCTTAATTAGGTTGACAAGAAGAACGATGCGGGCCCGTTCGTCGATCGCACCGGGTGGGGAGCAGGAGAGGACCTCATAACGGATAAGATAGTCTGGTTTGATCTCAGAATCCGATTGGAGGATGATGATCCCTGGCTCCTGAATCAGATCGGCGACTATCGTAGCACCGATGATCGGAAAGTCCCTTCCTCTTTCTCCTTCAACTTTCACCATTACCGGGGTGATCATCAACCTCTGATGGACACAGCCGAGGAGAAGAAGAATCAGTAATCGCTTAGTATACTCCACCACCGATGATCCTCGGGGTGATATAGATTAGAAGCTCGGTCTCATCCTCAGTCGAAGTGGTAAAGGAGAAGAGGCTACCAAGGATCGGGATCGAACCGAGGATCGGGATCTGCTCCTTCGACCTAAGCTTCGACTTCTGGATCAACCCCCCGATCATGATCGTCTCCCCGTCCTTCAATCGAATGGTTGTCGCTGCCGTCCGCTTGGCGATCTCGGGCAGGCCTTCGGGACCGAGCGATTTAAGGTTGGATACCTCAGTCTGGATCACAGTCGTGATATCACCAGCCGATGAGACCCAGGGGATGATCTTGAGCTTAATCCCGGCATCGACCGCATGGAGTTGATAGATGGGATTCTCAACGGTTCCGGTGGTGGTCCGGTAGTATCGCACCCACCCAACATTGATCGATGCCTCGTTGCCATTCAGGGTTGCAATCTTGGGATTGGCCCTCACCCTTGCCTTTCCTTTCGATTCTAAGAGATGGAGGTAGAGCCAGAAATCCTTGGGCAGATGGCCCAGACGGGTAAGGTGGAGGTAGTGGGCAAGGGTATCAAGAAGCCAGTTGATCTCATCACCCCGCGCGGTATAGCGGATCTGGGGGATGAGAGCGCGGTGGGTGGTGTCCGGTCTCTTAAGTCCTGCCTTTATCCCGAGCTCCCTTGTTGCTGATCTCGAGACCTCAACGATCATCGCCTCAATGAGGACCTGAGGTGATTCGACATCGATAGTCCTTATGAACTCCTCGGCATTCTTGATCACATCTTCAGTCCCAAAGATAAGGATGGCATTCTGTTCCTTGACCAGTTTGACATTGGCAGCCGGTATTGTTTGGGGTAGGAGGGAGGGGACGAGATCGGCCTTGATATGGGAGAGGGGGATTAGCTTGGCGGTGGTGAGGGCGGCAGCCGCCGGTGAGGTGAGCGACTTATCGCCGATTAGATAGATGCCATCGATCTTTTTAAAAGTATATCTTGTCCCCTGGAAGATGAGGGTGAGGGCATCATCAAGGGGGACCCGATCCAATCGGGCATTGATAACACCCCGCACATCGCCATAACGGACAATGTTGATGTTGGCCTGGTTGGCAATCTCGTCGAGGAGATCGCCCAGATCACCATTGGTGACATCGAGGGAGACAAACTTCCCCTCAGTTACGGTGACCGAGAGGCCGGTTCTGCCACCCCGACGCTTTTCCGGTTTGGTGACATAATAGATTCCGCCAATTTTCTTGAGCAGAAGTCCATGGGCGGCAAGCAGTGTCTTTAGCCCTTCGGCAGGATCGACCCCGGTTAGTGAACCGGAGATTATGCCATCGGCACTACGATCAACAACAATATTCATCCCGCTCTTCTGAGTAAGGGAATCGATGAGCTGCCGGATCGGAACATCCCGGGCGTGGATGGTCATAAGCTTATCGGTAATTTTGAGATCGAGCTCCCCCACCTTCCCTTTTCGGATGAGATAGTAGTTATCCTTCTGCACGAGTTCCAGGCCATGGGCCCGGCACATGATGCTGAGGGCCTCACTGAGTGGAATCTTCTCTAAATGGATGGTGATCTTCCCCTCAACCTCCCGATCGAGGATGATATTTACCCCACACTGGATACCGATCGCCCGGATCACATCCCGTAGATCGGCATCGCGAAAGTCGAGGGTGATCCTTGAAGTATCAATCTGAAGCAGGAACAGAAGAACAATCATACCCTTTCTCCCAAATCATATCTATTATTGTAGATCTGACAATAGTTTTGTGTCTATTTAAGGAAAAATTAACAATGTGGCCGGCAACCTTTACCTCCCATCGGTCATATTCTTCCTGAGACTCCTCGCCTTAGCGATAAAGGATTTTCTCATCTTCACCCCCACCCAGCCTCCCCCATCAAGGGGGAGGCTGGGTGGGGGTGAAGATGAGAAAATCCTTTATCGCTAAGGCGAGGAGTCTCAGGAAGAATATGACCGATGGGAGGTAAAGGTTGCCGGCCACATTGTTAATTTTTCCTT